>JAAWDH010000041.1 GCA_022793675.1 Oscillospiraceae bacterium | reverse complement strand
ATACATTTCCGTTTAATTTGGTACTTTGGCAGGGCAAAGAAGCCCCGCCTGACATACATCCCTGCATCGGCTGGTGCAGGCCCAATTCAAGGAGGATTTTCAAATGAACAAAAAAGTTTTTGCAGTCCTTTTGGCAATGATGACCGCAGCCGGCGCAATGGCCAGCTGCAATAACAATGGCGGTTCGTCCGGCTCGTCCGGTTCTGCGGGCGGTTCCAGCGGGGATTCCGGCAGCGGCCCTGTAGCTTTGAGCGCCGTTACCATCCGCAGCACCACCGACGGCGAATTCCCCTATCCGATCCTGCAAAAGCTCCAGCAGGAGGCAAACGTCGATATTACCTGGCAGATTGAGCAGTCGGCCGACTGGCCCACTAAGAAGAGCGTGCTGCTCGCTTCCGGTAAGCTGCCTGACCTCTTTTTCGGCGCCGACCTGCTTGACGGCGAGGTCAACACCGGCTCCTTTATCGATTGGGCCCCCTATATCGACCAAACTACCAACATCAAGCAGTTTTTGGAAGAATACCCCGACGCCAAATCAATGGCCACTACTGCCGACGGCAAAATCTTCGGCATCCCCAATATGATTGCCTTCCGCCCCGAGTCCGGCGACGTGCTCTACGTCAACAAGACCTGGTGCGACCAGCTGGAAATCGCCCTGCCCAAGACCACCGATGACTTTTTCAATATGCTGATCGCTTTCCGCGACAAGGATCCCAACGGTAACGGCGAGCAGGATGAGATTGGCATCACCGGCGTCGGCGGCACTGTCACCGCAGACAGTCTCACCGATGCGGGCGCCCTGGCTTGGGTCTTCCCAGCCTTCGGCGTCGTCATGAACCACGACGACACCTACTGCATGGTCAAGGACGGCACGCCTGAATTCCAGCCCATTACCGACAATTACCGTGCGGCGGTGGAGTATATCGCCAAAATGTGGGCCGAAAACCTGATTGACCGCGAATATTTCAGCCTTGACTTCGCCACCCAGGCAGCCAAGTTCCGCGGCGAAACCCTGCTCTTAGGTTCCGGTTCCGGCTGGACCATGTCCAACAACACCGGCGATAACCTCAAACATTATGAAATCATCCCGCCGCTGACCGGCCCGAACGGCGACCAGTATTGGAACGCCAGCACCTATGAGTACAAAATGTACGTCAACCGCACCGCAATCGCCGCGACCTGTGCCAATGTGGAAGCAGCCGTCCATTTCTTTGACCTTTGCTATGACGAATGGAACGGCTTCCAGCTGACCTACGGCTCCGAGGGTATCGCCACCGAGAAGGGCGCCGACGGCAACCCTGCCTTTATCGCTACCCCCGAAGGCTACACCGACCCAGAATGGAAATTTGTCAATGGCCTTGACACCAACGCTCCTACCTGGGCCAGCGCCGACTTTGTCGCCTCTATTACCGGCGAGAACGACGCAATGGAGAAGTACCGCAACGACGTCTACTATAGCGAATACTTCCTCAACGAGAGCAAAATGCCCTATATCGTCTATGACGCGGACACCTTACAGGAACTGTCCATCCTCAAGACCGACATCAACAGCTATATCAAACAGTCCTTCGCGGACTTCGTTGTCAACGGCGTGACCGACGACAGCTGGAACGCCTATCTTGACCAGCTGAACCGTATGAGCGTGGATAAGCTGATCCAAATCTACACCGACGGTTATAACAAAACTGCTAAATAAGCATAACCAATATGGCCGGCTCGCATTTGCCTAAAAAGCAGGTGCGAGCCGGCGGCGTGTCGCCGCAGACAAATCGCGTTTGCCGCCTGGCTCTGCTCGGCGGCTTGTGGGTAAAAAACATTGCGTGGGATGTCGCGGCTGGCAGCGTATTCGACGCAGTAGGCGGCGATGGCTGCTTGCTTAGTGACCCTGGCGATTAAAAGTTTTTGCAGCTTAGCTTTGCTAAGCTAGGCTTTCTTTCAAAAAGCGTCGTACCCCCGTATCTCTAAACGCCGGCGCAGTCCTTGACAAGCTTCCTTACCGTCTGTTATACTAGTATCATAATCTGGATTTTTCTGTCCGAAGGCTTAAAAAATATCCAGGAGGCGGTTTTAATGGTTCAGATTGCTTTTTGTGACGACCGCGCAGACGAGGTTTCCCGCATCCGTGGCCTGTTGGATGCCCTTTTCCCCTTTGAAGGGCAGTATGAGGTGACGGTGTTTACCGATGCCGGCGGGCTGCTAAGCTCCCCAAAGCGCCCTTTTGACCTGCTCTTTTTGGATGTACAGATGCCAGGGCTGGACGGTTACGAAACCGCCCGCCGTATCCGCGAAACCGATCAGGGCACGGTGCTGATTTTCCTTACCGGCGTAGCCGCCCCCACCGTCGAGGTTTTCCAGGTGACCCCTTTCCGCTATCTGATGAAACAGATGGACGACGCGACCCTGCAAGGGGAATTGGCGGCGGCTTTTGCCGAGGTTTCCAGGAAAAACCAGCACGTCACAATCCGTTCCGGCGGCGATTTGGTGCGGCTGAACGTTGCCTCCATCCTTTACCTGGCTATCGCCGGGCGGGAGGTGGAGCTGACCGCCGACTGGGGGAAACAGCTTTTGAAGGCCCGGATGTCGGAGCTTTACCCGCTGCTTGCGCCCCATGGCTTCGCTTATTCCCACAAAAGCTACCTGGTCAGCTTCAGCCGCATCCTCACCCTGAGCAGCAATACCGTCATCATGGAAAACGGCGATATCCTGCCCATCTCCCAGCCCAAGGCCAAAGCCTTCAAACAGGAATTTGTCCGTTTTGCCGGGATGCGCTTTTAGGAGGGCCGGATGGAAATACCTGTCGTGTTTTACTGGGCGGCGGCGATGCTGCCGGTAAACCTATTCAATTTGATGCTTTACGACGACCTTTGCGGCTGGGCTTTCCGCGCCGACAGCAGCAGGCGGCGGGGCTGGCCTTTTGGCTGCGCCGCCGGGGTGGTCATGATGACGATGGTCGACCTGCTGCCGGCGCCTTGGTGGGTGAACGCGCTGCTGACGGCGCTGCTTTTGGGGCTTATCACAGTCTGGTTTTACGACTGCTTCCATACCGGAAAGCGGCTGCTGACAGCGGGCCTTTTTCTGCTGCTGATTGCGCTGAGCGACACGGCGGGGCAGCGGGTCTACCTATTTATGGAACCGGGGGCGGCAGGCTGGCCGGGGCCGCTGCGGCGGGTGGCGGGGATATTCATCTGCCTGCTGGTGATCTTTATGCTGGTCAAGAGCTATATCCGCGCGACTGTGGAAATTTACCGCGAAATCAGCATCGGTTGGTTTTTGATGTTCCTGATTGTCCCGTTGGCCTGCCTGATCTGCTGTTTGTTCATGAGCTGGCTTTTGGCGAAATACGCGGTGTCGGCTATGGAAGAATTCGCGCTGATTCTAAGCGGGGCGGCGCTGCTGCTGGCCTGCCGGGCGGCGTTTACGCTGTTCGAACGGCTGGTGGGGCAGATGGAGCTGAACCGCGAGTATAACTATATCCGGCTGCGGCGGGAGATGGAAAACACCCATTACGACATCATCCAGCAGAAAAATGACGAGTATGCTGGGATGCTCCACGATATCAAGCACCACCTGCGCTACCTTTCCCAGCTGGCAGCTGGCGGCGACCTGCCGGCGCTGCGGCAGTATCTGTCGGACTTGCAGCAGGACCTGTCAAGCCGCGCCCAGGGAATTTACACCGACGACAAGATCCTCAATGTCATCCTCTGCGAAAAAGCCGAACAGGCCCGCCGCCGCGGCGTCGATTTCCAGGTGGAACTGACCGCGTCCATTAGCTTCCTAAACCCAATGGATGCCTGCACGCTGATGGGGAACCTGTTGGACAATGCGATTGAGGGAGCAGAGAACGCGCCAGGGGAGAAATACGTCCGGCTGAAAATCCGCGCCTTCAACAGCGGCTTTACCGTCATCCGGGTGGAAAACAGCTTCAACGGGCAGTTGAAGCTCCGCCATAACCGGCTCCTCTCCACCAAATCGGCGGGCCATCATGGCTATGGGATGCGCAGCATCGAACAGATCGCTGAAAAGACCGGCGGCAGCATGGAGTATAAAGCCGAAAAGCAGATGTTCCAGACAACGGTGCTGCTGAATATGATCCTCCCCTTTGAAGAATAAGCTTTTTTGCAATTTTCCTACCGCTTTTTGCATGGAATAACCCCTGCGGGCATTTTTAGCAGCCGTGCTGACGCATTGCCCGTTCCCTTCATATGCTGGTCATGGCGAGGTACACATTTCGCCCTGACCAGTTTTTTTGGAGGTGACCATTCCGATGAACCAACCATTCCGCCTATCCGCCCCTGCCCCGCTTACTGCGCTGAAGCCCGGGCAGCAGGGGACGGTCTGCGCCCTATGCTGTCCGGACTGCCCGGGCGGCCTGCGCCGGCGGCTGCAAGATCTGGGGTTTGTGCCGGGGGCAAGGGTTTGCTGCGTGGGGGTAAGCCCGCTGGGGGATCCGGCTGCCTATCGGCTGAAAGGCACTGTTATCGCGCTGCGGGCCGGCGACGCCAGGGCAGTCCTGATCCGGTCGGAGCCGGGGAGGGCGCGGCTATGACCGGCGTTTTTTCTGCCCAGCCTGCCAAACAGGAGGCCGCAGGGCTTGCCATCCATAAAAAATCGGCGTCCGACTGGGTGGTGGCGCTGGCCGGCAACCCCAACGTCGGCAAAAGCACCGTGTTCAATGCCCTTACCGGGATGCGGCAGCACACCGGCAACTGGCCCGGCAAAACCGTCATGAACGCCCAGGGGGCCTGCAATTTTGGCGGCAAAGGGTATGTCATGGTGGATGTCCCCGGCTGCTACTCCCTCTCTGCCAGCTCCGCCGAGGAGGAGGCCGCCCGGGATTTTATCTGTTATGGCCAGCCTGACGCCGTGGCGGTTATCTGCGACGCCGCCTGCCTGGAGCGCAGCCTTACCCTGGCGCTGCAGGTCATTGAAGCCGCCCCGCGGGTGGTGGTTGGGGTGAACCTGATGGATGAGGCGGCGAAAAAGGGCATCCGCATCGATTTGGAGGCGCTTTCCAAACGGCTGGGCGTGCCGGTCGTGGGGTTGGCGGCGCGTTCCGGCGAAGGGATCGATAAGCTGATGGAGGCGCTGGAGGCGGTGCTGGAGGCGCCGGCCCAAGGCCCCCGCAGCCCGGTAACCTATCCGGGCTATGCCGAGCGGGCGCTGGAAAGGCTTGCGCCGCTGGCGGCAAAGGCTGCCGGCCGGGCGTCGTCGCCGCGGCGTTTTGCGCTGCAGCTGCTGGAGGGCGGCGGCACGGGGAAGGACCCGGCGTTGGCGGCGGCGCTGGATGAGGTTCGCGGCCAGCTGGAAAAGGAAGGGATCACGCCCGAAAAGCTGCGGGACGATTTAGCTGAAAGCGTCGTCCGGGCGGCGTCGGATATCTGCGGCGAGGTTTTGCGCGGACAGGAGGGCTGCGACCGCAGGGATAGGCTGCTTGACCGCCTTTTCACCAGCAAACTGACCGGCTTCCCGATTATGCTCCTTTTACTGTTCGGCATTTTCTGGCTGACGCTCAGCGGCGCGAATATCCCATCGGCTTTGCTGGCGGATGGGCTGTTCTGGCTGGAAGGGAAGATGGCGGCAGGGCTGCTGGCTGCGGGCGTACCGGAGGCGGCGGTCAGCCTGCTTATCCACGGCGGGTACCGGGTGATGGCCTGGGTGGTATCGGTGATGCTGCCGCCGATGGCGATTTTTTTCCCGCTGTTTACCCTGCTGGAAGACTTTGGCTATCTGCCGCGGGTGGCGTTCAACCTCGACCGCTGCTTTAAGGGCTGCCGCGCCTGCGGCAAGCAAAGCCTGACGATGTGCATGGGCCTTGGCTGCAACGCCGCCGGGGTCACTGGCTGCCGGATTATCGAGTCGCCGAGGGAGCGGCTGATCGCCATCATCACCAACAGCTTTATCCCCTGCAACGGGCGCTTCCCAATGATCCTTTCGCTGACGTCGCTGTTTTTTGCAAGCGGGCTGCCGGGTGCGGCAGGGCCGTTTATCGGCGCGGCGATGCTGGTGGGGGTGCTGCTTATCGGGGTGGGGATGACGCTGCTGGTCTCGCGGATCCTGTCGGCGACTGTGCTGCGGGGGATGCCTTCGTCGTTTACGCTGGAGCTGCCGCCCTATAGGCGGCCGCAGGTCGGGAAGGTGATTGTGCGCAGCGTGCTTGACCGGACGCTGAAGGTGCTGCTGCGGGCGGTGGCGACGGCTGTCCCGGCGGGGCTGCTGATCTGGCTGTTAGCCAATGTCCAGGCAAACGGCGCGACCCTTCTTGCAGCGTTTACCGACTTCCTGGAGCCGCTGGGGCGGGCGCTGGGGATGGACGGCGTGGTCTTAGCGGGGTTCCTGCTGGGGCTGCCCGCCAACGAAATCGTCATTCCGGTTATCGTGATGGCCTATACCGCCGGCAGCAGCCTGGCGGAGATATCCGGCACGGCCCTTTTTGACCTGCTTGCAGGCAACGGCTGGACGCCGGTGACCGCCTTTTCGGTGATCCTGTTTTCGCTGATGCATTGGCCCTGCGCCACGACCTGCCTGACTATTTTTAAAGAAACCCGCAGCGTCAAATGGACGCTGCTGTCAATCCTGATTCCCACCGCTTGCGGCATGGCGGCCTGTTTTCTTGTCAACCTCATCTTTTGAACCTGTGCAGCGGCCCCCCTGGCAAAGGTACGGGCCGCTTTCTGAAAAGAAGCTCCGGCCTGCCAAAAAAGCCCGCGTTTCCCTAAAATTGCCAAGGAAAAAGCTCTATTCAATTTAAAAAAATCGCAGGTCCAGCTTTCCTGCGGAAAGCGGCTCTGGTTGCTTGCCGCAGCAAGCGAAATCCCTTTTTACGGTTTTGTCCTTGTTTCCCTTCTTGATCTATGATATAATCATTTTATTGTAGGACAGAGCGGCCGGCCTTGCTGCCGGCCCATCTAAATAATCAAAAAGGAGACAAGTTATGAGAGACAGTATCTATACCATCCCCATCAGCGAGGTGTTCGAGCCAAAATGCGGCTGCCCGATCTGCCGGATGCGGGACACGCTGGAGCAGCGCTGCGTTGAGTACATCATGGGGGCGGCGATGATGGAGCCGGACGTGCGGGTCGAAACCAACCGCTTAGGGTTCTGCGCCGACCATTTTGAGCAGATGCTGCATCAGAAAAACCGCCTGTCCTTGGCGCTGATGCTGGAAAGCCACCTTAAATCCCTTCGCGAGTCGGGTTACCGCGAGATTGTCCAAAAGGCCGCCGCCAAGCCCAAAAAACGCGGGGGGATGGTCAATGTCAACGATACCTGTTTTGTCTGCGACCAGATCAGCCGCGTTTTGCAGACGATGGTCGGGACCGTGGCGCACCAATGGCAGAAGGACGCCGATTTCCAGGCCCTTTTTGCCGGGCAGGAATATGTCTGTCTGCCCCATGCCCAGCTGCTGTTGGAAGTCGGCCATGACAGCCTTCCCAAGAAAGCCTACCCTGTTTTTTCGGAGCAGGTCATAAAGCTTTTGGACAAGCATCTTGCCGAGGTGGAGGGCGACGTCTCCCATTTCTGCAAAATGTTCGACTACCGCAACGCTTCCCCTGACGCCGACTGGGGCAACGCCCGCGACGCCATTGAACGGGCCATCCTGCTGCTTTCGACCCGTGATTTTCGGGAAGGCGAGTAACCCTTCAGGGCTTTTGCAGGCAGCTGCCGCATAGGATACAGAGGGGCGATGAAAACGGGGAGGATTTACAGGAAAAACTGCCAGTGCAAAAACAAAGCCGCGTTTTTCCCCATTGTGAAAAAAATGTGAAAAAGGAAAAGTTCCGCCAGTTGTGGGATTTTCCCCCTATTCCACCGAATTTTCCCCCGAACATCTTGTCGAAAAAGGAAATTTCCCCCAGTCCATGCGGAAGTTTTCCACATTTCCCGCTTTTACAGCGGGTATAAAGCGCCAGCACGGCAATAGGCAGGTTACCCAAAAACATCTGTGAAAAATTTCAGGGCGTTTGAAAACAATTGTTTTGCCCCCGATTGACAAGCCTAGCTGAAAAGGATATAATGGTGTAGGGGAAAATTTCCGTATGAAAGACGGCAAAAATGCCAACACTGATTCCCGAAAAAATTTCGGGAGGAATAAAAGTGTCTGATAACCCCAATACCCAACACGAAATCCAGGATCCGCCGGAGGCAGAGACCCCCTGCGAGCAGCAGAATCAAGACCGCGACGCCGAAATGGAGGTCATTACCGAAACTGGCAGCATCACCGCTGGCCACGGGCGGCACCTGATCCACTGCCTGACCATTATCGGCCAGGTGGAAGGGCATTATATCCTGCCCCCGCAGAATAAAACTACCAAATACGAGCACGTCATCCCCCAGCTGGCGGCGATTGAGGAAAGCCCCGATATCAAGGGCCTGCTGATATTGTTGAACACGGTCGGGGGCGACGTCGAGGCGGGGCTTGCCATCGCCGAGCTGATTGCCGGGATGAAAACGCCAACCGTCTCGATTGTCCTGGGCGGCGGCCATTCGATCGGCGTGCCGCTGGCCGTATCGGCCAAAACCTCGTTCATCGTCCCTTCAGCGACGATGACCATCCATCCGGTGCGGATGAACGGGCTGGTGCTGGGCGTCCCCCAAAGCTTTTCCTATTTTGATAAGATGCAGGAGCGGATCACCCGCTTTGTCACCGATAATTCGAATATCCCGCCCGACCGGTTCCGGGAGCTGATGATGCAGACCGGGGAGCTGGCCATGGACGTCGGCACTTCGCTTGACGGGGAAACCGCCGTCAAAGAGGGGTTGATCGACCGGCTGGGCGGCCTTTCTGATGCGATTGAGCGCCTTTACGAGATGATCGACGAGGCCGGCGGGGAAGAGGGGGAAGCGGATGCTGCTGCACACAGTGATTGACCCGATGGCGGTGATGGAACAGCCCGTCCCGCCTAGGGTGCGCTTTGAGCAGCGCTCGCCCTTCTGCTTCTGCGAATGGGTGGAGGGGGAGGAAGGCGCCCGGCTGCGGCGGGTGCTGTCTACCGACCTGGGGCAATACCTGGATATTAGGATGCAGCCCGGCGCGCGCCCTTTGCCCAATCCTGATAAAATTCCCACAGACAGAAAAAATACGACCTTTGGAGGGGAAATGCAATGTCCTATCTTGAAGCGGTCCTGCAGGCGGTCCTGCAGGGGCTGACCGAGTTCCTGCCGGTGTCCAGTTCCGGGCACCTGTCGTTGTTCCAGCACTTTACCGGCAATTCCGGCGAGGCAGGGGTGTTCTTTTCGCTGATGCTGCATCTGGGGACGCTGATTGCCGTTTTTATCGCCTTCCGCAAAACGATTTGGCAGCTGGTCTTGGAGCTTTTTTCAATGCTTTGGGACATCCTGCGGGGAAAGTTTTCCTGGAAGGGGCGCAGCGGTTACCGCAATATGCTGGTGATGCTGCTCATCGGCTGCCTGCCGATGGCGCTGACGCTGCTGCTTAAAGATTTTTACACTTCGTTTTCCGCCGACGACAGTATCCTTTGGGAAGGCGTCTTTTTCCTGATTACGGCGGCGCTGATGTATGCCGGCGACCGCTGTGTCAAGGGCAGGAAGGGCCCCGGCGAGATAAAGCCCGGCGCTGCGGGGATTGTGGGCGCGGCCCAGGCGGTGCTGGCGCCGCTGCCGGGCGTTTCCCGCTCCGGGTCGACGATTTCGGCGGGGCTTTTATGCGGCTTTAGCCGCGAGACCGCCGTCCAGTTCAGTTTCATCTTGGGCATCCCGGCTATCCTCGGCGGCAGCCTCTCGGAAATATTTGACTTGCAGGCGGGCGACCTCCAGGCCGTCGGGCTGGGGCAGATCCTCATCGGCATTGTCGTCTCGGCGGCAGTGGGGCTGCTGGCCATCAAAATGGTCGACTTCATCGTTAAGACCGATAAGTTCAAATATTTTGTCTGGTATACAGCCCTTTTAGGCATCGTTGTCATCGGTATCGGTATCTTCGAGCAGGTGGTCGGAATGAATATCGTCGCTTTTTTTGGCCAAGCCGCCTAGTTCTTTCCTCACAGTACGGCGTAAATGCGCAGCGGTTTTATCTATTTTATATGAAGCAATCTGCCAGCCGCGGCATCTCAGGTTAATTTTCCAAAGCAGCCGCCTGGTTCTGCCGGGCGGCGGACGTAGACTGCCAGCCGGCGCAGCCGGCCGGCGGGAAAGGTGTGGATCAATATATGGCAAAAACCAAATCTTCACAAAGCGCCGCTGGGAAAAAGGGCAGGCCCGCCCCCCGGCAGAGCGGGTCTAATGGGCCTAAAAAGAAAGCCCCTGCCGCCGAGCGTCCGCGGTCAGCGGCGGCTGTCCGCTACCAGCAGGAGGAGGAGCGCCGCCTTCAGCGCAACAACCAGTTTTTTGCGATTGTGCTGTTTGCGGTGGGGATTTTTTTCTGCACAGTCAGCCTGATTGACGGCCCCAAGTTATGGGGATGGCTGCATGACGGGCTGCGGGGGATCTGCGGGCCGATCAGCTACGGCATTGGGCCGCTGCTGATTTACATCGCGGTGATGGTGACGCTGGAAAAGGACCATATGGAGGTCCATAACCGGGTCTGGCAAATGTTGGGGATGCTGGTGCTGCTGTGCGGCATCGCCCAGCTTTTTTACGGCGAGCCGGCCGGGGAGGGGTTCATAAACCAGCTGGTCGGGCTTTGGCAGGACGGCGTGGAGCTGCGCAGCGGCGGGCTGCTGGCGGGGCTTTTATGCTGGCCGATGCTGGTGCTTTTGGGGCGCACAGGGACGATTATCATCCATGCGCTGCTGGCGTTTGTCTTTTTGATGCTGATTTCCGGGTCGACGCTGATGGGGCTTTTCAAGGGTGTTGCCAAACCGGTTAAACAGATTGAGGAAACCTATGTCCGGCACCGCGAGCGCCGGGAGATAGAAGAAGAGGAGGCGGAAGCCCGCAGCCAGGACTTTGAGTTTGACCTGCCGCTGGAGGGCGGGGTGAGGCCGCCGCGCCGCAAGGCTGCGCCCGCGCCTGCCTCTGCCTCTGCTGGGGAAAACCTTTCATCGGCGATTGACCGGTTTATGGAATCCCCAGACGAAGCTGCCCGCCGCGGGCGCAGGCAGCCTGAGCCCGCACAGCTAGAACCAGCGCATCTGGAACCAGCACAGCTGGAACCAGCGCATCTGGAACCCGCACAGCAGAAGCCGGCGCAGCCTGAACCGGAAGTGCCGGAGGAGGAGCCTTTCCTGCCCGACCCGTCGGCTTTCTTGCGGCCGGAGCTGGATTTTGAGCCGGACGAGGCGGCTTTTGAGGCGTTTATGCGCCCGTCTGCCGAGGAAGCGCCTGGGCCGGCTGAGGAAGAGCCCGTCCCAGTGAGCGAGCCGCTCAATTCCGGCGACGCGCCGCTTGACGAGATGATTAACCGCGCGATTAACGAGTTTAGGCGGCCGGAACCGCCGGCTGCGCCTGAAAGCGGGCCGGCCGCTGGGGCTGGGGCGGAATTCCCTGCCGCGCCGCTTCCTCAAGCTGCGCCTTCCCAGGGTGCGCCTGCCGCGTCCCGCCCGCAGACGGAACCGCCTTACGCATTCCCGCCGGTCAGCCTCCTTAACCCGCCGAAAGCGGCAAACAGCGCCGACAGCGGCGAGGAGCTGCGGGCCAATGCAGCAAAGCTGGTGGAGACCCTCAAAAGCTTCGGCGTGCAGACCAAGGTCATCGACATCTGCCGCGGCCCGACGGTCACCCGCTACGAGCTGCAGCCTTCAGCGGGCGTGAAAATCAGCAAAATCACCGGCCTTGCCGACGATATTGCCCTGAACCTCGCGACAGCCGGGGTGCGGATTGAAGCGCCCATCCCCAATAAGCCCGCCGTGGGCATCGAGGTGCCCAACCGGGTGGTGGACATGGTGTCCATCCGGGAACTGATTGATTCCGACGAGTTCCGCACCGCAAAAGGGGTGCTGCCCGCGGTGCTGGGGCGGGACATTGCCGGCAGCATCACGATTGGCGATATCGCCGCCATGCCCCATGTGCTGGTGGCGGGGACGACCGGCTCAGGCAAGTCGGTCTGCGTCAACTCGATCATCATCAGCCTTTTATACAAATTTTCGCCTAAGGAGCTGCGGCTGATTATGATTGACCCGAAGATGGTCGAGCTGGTCGTTTACAACGGCATCCCTCATTTGCTGATCCCGGTGGTCACTGATCCGAAAAAGGCAGCCGGGGCGCTGGGATGGGCGGTTAACGAAATGCTCAAGCGCTACAATACCTTTTCGGAAAACGGCGTGCGGGATATCAAGGGCTATAACCGGATGGCTGAAGGGGAGGGGATGCCCCATATGCCGCACATGGTGATTGTGATCGACGAGCTGTCCGACCTGATGATGGCGGCCCCCAACGAGGTTGAAGACGCGATCTGCCGGCTGGCGCAGATGGCCCGCGCAGCGGGGATGTACCTGATTATCGCCACCCAGCGCCCGTCAGTAGACGTCGTGACTGGGCTCATCAAGGCCAACATCCCGTCGCGGATTGCGCTGACGGTTTCGTCGCAGGTGGACTCGCGGACGATTATTGACACAGCCGGTGCGGAGAAGCTGCTGGGCAAGGGCGATATGCTCTATTATCCGGTCGGGTTCCCCAAGCCGCTGCGGGTGCAGGGCTGCTTTGTCAGCGACGGCGAGGTCGAAGCGGTGGTCAAGTACATCAAAGAGGGCCAGCAGCAGGCTGTGGAATATGATGCTGAGATTATGGAGGAGATTGAGCGCCAGGCTGCCGCCGATTCTGGGAAGAAGGGCGAGCGGGCCGCCGGCGGCGAGGACGAATCCGACCCGCTCTTTAATGAGGCGGTCGGGGTGGTGCTGGATGCCGGGCAGGCGTCGACGTCCTATCTGCAGCGCCGGCTGAAGGTTGGGTATGCCAGGGCCGCCAGGCTGATGGACGAGCTGGAGGAGCGGGGGATTGTCGGGCCGCAGGACGGCTCCAAGCCCCGCGAGCTGACCATTACCCGCGCCCAATGGAACGCGATGTCCGGCGAGGGGTAAGCCTAGGAGGGGGTCATGACAGCAGAAAGGATGTGGCAGGCGTTTGCCGCAAAGGCGGGCCTGCCAAAGGGTATTAGTTTCGAGGCCTGGGCGTTTGGAGGCGATCCGGACAAGCTGGCGATGCTGGCAAAAACCGGCGTCAAGACGGGGACATCGTCCGCCTTCCCCCTTTATGGCTTGGAAGGCGAGCCGCTCCCCGAAGCGGGCGAGTACAGCGTCGTCCTAGACAGTAAGGGGGACGCCGTCTGCGTCATCCGGACTACAAAAGTTTATCTTGCCGCCTTTTCCGAGGTGGGCGCTGGGCACGCCTATAAGGAAGGCGAAGGCGACCGGTCGCTTTCCTACTGGCGGGCGGTGCATGAGGATTTTTTCCGCCGGGAAATGGCGGAGGCCGGGCTTGTTTTTGATGGGTCGATGTTGGTGGCCTGCGAGGAGTTCGAGGTTGTTTATTGTTGAAATTGGCTAAAGGCCAGCCTGCCTCCCATGGCAGCGAACCCAATAAAGGAGAAAAGGTTATGGGTAACGACATTCTTTTTCATACAGATGATTTTATATTTTCCTATCGGGTTGGCGGGCTGCTGCTCCATGATAGCAAAATCCTATTTAAGGCAGATTTTTGGAGGTGAGGCCATGCGTTTGGGGGATTCTTTTTTGCCAGTATGCCGGGCGGATATGGAAGCGAGGGGCATAAAGCAGCTGGACTATATTATCATCACAGGCGATGCCTATGTTGACCATCCCAGCTTCGGCACAGCGATTATTTCCCGGGTAATCGAAGCAGAGGGCTACTCGGTGGGGATTATTGCCCAGCCGGACTGGCGCGCCAAAGCGGATTTTGAGCGCCTGGGGCGGCCGCGTTACGCCTTCCTAGTCAATTCCGGCAATATCGATTCGATGGTTGCCCATTATACCGCAGCGCTGAAAAAGCGTTCGGACGACGCCTACACCCCCGGCGGCAAGGCAGGGAAGCGCCCCGACCGGGCAGTCAATGTCTACTGCCAAAAAATCCGCGAGATATACGGGGATATCCCGATTGTGATCGGCGGGCTGGAGGCGTCGCTGCGGCGGTTTGCCCATTATGACTATTGGGCGGACGGCGTACACCCTTCCATCCTAGTCAGCTCGGGGGCCGACCTGCTTTCCTACGGCATGGGGGAGCTGCAGACGGCGGAGATTGTGAACCGCTTGGCGGCGGGCGAACCTATCGCGTCGCTGCGGGATATCCGCGGCACCTGCTATCTTTGCAGCCCGTCGGAAACGCCGTTTGGGGCGGCCCAGTGCCCTGATTTTGAGCTGGTCAAAAAAGATAAGAAAAGCTATTGCAAAGCGACCCGTATCCAGATGGACAACCAGGACGAGATATACGGCAAAATGGTCATCCAGCGCCACGGCGGCAAAATGCTGGTGCAGAACCCGCCGATGCGGGTGCTGACGACGGCGGAGCTGGACAGGGTCTATGCGCTGCCCTATATGCGGCGCTGGCACCCCAGCTACGACGCGCTGGGCGGCGTGCCGGGGATTGAGGAGGTCGAGTTTTCGATTGCCCACAACCGCGGCTGTTTCGGCAGCTGCAATTTTTGCTCGATTGCCTTCCATCAGGGGCGGAAAATCGCGGTGCGCAGCGAGGAGTCAGTGCTTGCGGAAGCGCGCCTTTTGGCGTCGCTGCCCAACTTCAAGGGCTACATTCACGACGTCGGCGGCCCCACCGCTAATTTCCGCCGGCCTTCCTGTTCAAAGCAGCTGGCGCAGGGGCTGTGCAAGGGGAAAAAATGCCTGGCCCCGACGCCCTGCCCGGCGCTGGAGGTCGACCATGGGGGGTATTTGGCGCTGCTGCAAAAGATCCGCGCGGTCCCTGGCGTCAAAAAGGTGTTCATCCGCTCGGGCATCCGCTATGACTATATGATGAAAGACCCCGACGACAGCTTTTTCAAGGAGCTGGTCGAGTACCACGTTTCGGGGCAGCTGAAGGTCGCGCCGGAGCATTGCAGCGGCGATGTGCTGGATGCGATGGGCAAGCCGCATATTGACGTCTATCGCGATTTTTCGGAAAAATTTTATCAGATTACCAAAAGGCTGGGCAAAAAGCAGTACCTGGTGCCTTACCTGATGTCCTCCCACCCTGGGAGCAAACTGAAGGATGCGGTGGAGCTGGCGCTGTTCTTAAAGGAAATGGATATCCGCCCAGAGCAGGTGCAGGATTTTTACCCCACCCCCGGCACGGTCTCGACCTGTATGTTCTACACAGGCCTGAACCCTTATACGATGGAGCCGGTTTCCGTCCCGCGCTCCCCGGAGGAAAAGGCGATGCAGCGTGCCCTTTTGCAGTATTTCCTTCCGAAAAACCGTCCTCTTGTCCAGAAGGCCCTCCGCCTTGCCGGACGCGCCGACCTTATCGGCCCCGGCAAACGCTGCCTGATCCCGGCTGAAGCGCAGGGGATGCGCCCGGCAGGCAAAGCCCGCCGGAAAAAATGACGCGCTGAAGTTTGCCCTCTGCGGAGGGCGGCCGGGTGCAGCTTTCGGCAAAACTTGGTTGGCGCGTTCTGTTCCGTACGGATGCAGAGACGTTAAAGGGGTGTGATAAAATGGGCGGCTTATCGGAAGAGCTGAAGGCGCTGCTGCATAAGGAAGGCGCGGCGCTGGTCGGGTTCGGGGATCTGCGGGGCGTCTCTGGGACGGGTTACCTTTGCGGGGTGTCGGTAGCTGTCAATGTGCCGGCGCATATTTTGGAAGGGATTGAGGATGGGCCAACCACGGCCTACTATGAAAGGAAAAATGCAGGGAAAAACAGATTGAGCTGATGAAGGCGCGCACAGGCATCGAAACCGACCTGTGCGGGAAATGCTTTGTGGCTTGCCCTTATGCGCGGCGGTATGTCCGCAGGGCAAAGGGGCTTTCCGCCGCCCAGCGATAAGGAGGAATTTGATGGCACGGAGAAAAAGCTTGTCCAGCATAGTGAAACGCGCGGTTAAGCAGGCGGTTAAGCCGAAGGGCAAAAGCCTGAAATTGAATTGGGGGCTGATTGGGGCGATTGCGCTGCTGTTCAGCGTCTATCTGATCGTCACGCTGTTCAACGGCAAGGATTACAGCGGCTGGCAGGAGGGGTTAGAAGAGCTGTGGGGCAATTTCACGGCGATCGGCGACGGGCTGAAGGAGGATTCGCGGCCGGTCATGGCGGTTAACGGCGAGGTAGAGGTGCATTTTATCGACGTCGGCCAGGGGGATTCCATCCTGATTACTGGG
The DNA here is from genome assembly GCA_022793675.1 of Oscillospiraceae bacterium. GTDB lineage: Bacteria > Bacillota > Clostridia > Oscillospirales > Ruminococcaceae > Faecivivens. The sequence goes on along the minus strand of JAAWDH010000041.1, from coordinate 262,701 downwards.
AATGGGCAGGCCATCCTGATTGACGCCGGCGAAAATGATAAAGGCGATGAGGTGGTGGCCTATTTGGAAAAATGCGGGGTCAAACACCTTGATTTGGCCATCGGCACCCATCCCCATTCGGACCATATCGGCGGGCTGGACGTGGTGATTGACAACATTTCGACCGACCAGCTCTGGATGCCGGAAATCCCGGAAAAGATTATGCCGACGACCCGTACCTTCAATGACCTGCTGGACGCTGTCGAAAATAACAACGTCAGCGCTTTGACGGCTGTCCCGGGCGACCGCGCCGAACTCTGCGGCGGTTTGCTTGAGGTGCTGGGGCCAGTGAAGGAATACGACGACCTCAACGACATTTCGCTGGTGACGAAGTTTACTTTTGGGGGGAATTCGTTCCTTTTTACTGGGGATATGGAAAGCGGCGCGGAGGCCGATCTGCTGGAAAGCGGGGCCAAGGTGGCGGCGGATGTGCTGAAAATGGGCCACCATGGCAGCAGCACCTCTTCCAGCAAGGCGTTTGTCGATGCGGTCAACCCGGACATCTTTGCCATCCAGCTGGGCGAGGGCAACAGCTATGGCCATCCCCATCGGGAAACGCTTGCTTTGCTGAAAGAACGCAAGGCCAAGGTCTGGCGCAATGACCTCAACGGCAGCATTGTAATGAGGAGCGACGGCAGCAGCATCGTCGTCTCTACGGAACGCGGAGGGGAATCATGACGGTTGTCGACCGCATTGAGGGCGGCTTTGCTGTCTGCGAGACGGATAACGGGCAGCGGCTCCTCCCACTTACCGAGCTCCCCGGCGGCGTGCGGGAGGGGGATGTGCTGGCAGAGACAGAGGCAGGCGGGTGGTTTGTCGACCGCTTGGCAACCCAGTCCCGCCGCGAGGCGGCAAGGCGGCGCGTCGGGATACTGTTCCGCCGCAGGGATGAAGATTTGCCCAAACAGGACGGCTGATTTTCTGATAAAATGCCTACGGTTTTTTCGTCAGAATTTACCACCGAAGCCTTGCCAACCCCCGCCTTTTTGTAGTATAATAGTCTAAGAATCAGATTTCTGGGTTGTGAAGATAGAAGGCTGGCCCTGCGGCTGGCCGCAAAGCGGAGGCAAGAAAATGGCATCAAAATTTAGCGTATCGCTTGCGAGTATGATTAAAGAGTTCTCGTTTGAAAGTATTTACCTGCCGGGGGATCCGGGCGAGATTGCGATTTCGTCCAGCGACATCAACCGGCCGGGGCTGTTTATCAATGGGTTTTATGAGTATTTTGACGCAGACCGGATCCAGATGCTGGGCAAGATGGAAAACGCTTATTTAAGCGACCTGCCAAAGGATGTGCTGCGGGAGCGGATGGAGCGGATGTGCGCCTTAAAAGTGCCGCTGGTGGTCGTCACCAGGGGGATAGAGGTGCTGCCGGAGCTGCGGGAGGCCGCCGAAAAATACGGCGTGCCGGTTGTGCGCACCCAGGAGTCGACAACGGATGTGACGGTGGCGATGATCTCCTTTTTGAGCGTTGCGCTTGCGCCGCGGATTACCCGCCACGGGGTGCTGGTGGAGTGCTACGGCGAAGGGATCCTGATCCTGGGGGACAGCGGCGTGGGCAAGAGCGAGACGGCCATCGAGCTTTTAAAGCGCGGGCACCGGCTGATTGCCGACGACGCGGTGGAGATCAGGCGGGTGTCCAACAAGACGTTAGTCGGGTCTTCGCCGGAGAATATCCGCCATTTTGTCGAACTGCGCGGCATCGGCATCATCAACGTGCGGCGGCTGTTCGGTATGAGCGCCGTCAATACCACCCAGCGTATTTCGATGGTGGTCAAGCTGGAGCATTGGGACCCTGAGAAGGTTTACGACAGGATGGGGATGGACAACGAGTATATCTCCCTTCTGGGGATTGACATCCCGGCGCTGACCATCCCGGTCAAGCCGGGGCGGAACTTGGCGATTATCTTGGAGGTGGCGGCGATGAACAACCGCCAGAAGAAGATGGGCTACAACGCCGCGCAGGAGCTTTTGCAGAACCTGGGGATGCCGGTCGTTCCGCAGGAGGACAACAGCGGCAGCGGCTGGGGCTACTACTAACGTTTTCAGGCTGCCTTCAGGGCGGCTGACATATTATGCCAGCGATGGCGGAATGGAGTCTTTGTCATGAAATATTATGTGGGAATCGATCTGGGCGGCACCTTTATCAAAGCCGGCGTGGTGGACGAAAACTATAACATCGTCGCCAAGGCCAGCATCCCTTCCGAGGTAGACGGCAACGATGAGGCGCTCGCCGACCGGATGGCCGAATGCGCCAAAAAGGCAATGGCCGAGCTGGGGCTTGGCATTGAGGATATCGCTTCGGTGGGCGTTGGCACGCCGGGCGCTGTGGACAGCAAAAACGGCGTGGTGGTCTATGCCAATAACCTTCAGTTCCACAATACTCCGCTGCGGGCATATCTTGAGAGCCGGCTGCATACATCGGTCTATGTAGAGAATGACGCCAATGTCGCCGCTTACGGCGAAGCGCTGGCTGGGGCGGCCGCTGGGGTGGCCAATGTCGTGGTCATTACGCTGGGGACCGGCGTCGGCGGCGGCATTATCATCGACGGCAAGATTTATACGGGCTTTAACCAGTTCGGCGGCGAGCTGGGCCATACGGTGATCGAGTATAACGGCTGGCAGTGCACCTGCGGGCGCAAAGGCTGCTTGGAAGCCTATACGTCGGCAACCGGCCTGATCAAAATGACCCGCATTGCGATGGCCGAGAACCCCGGTTCTAAGCTGTGGGAGGTCTGCCCCGATATGAACAAGGTCGACGGCAAGACCGCCTTTGACGCGATGCGGCTGGGCGACGAGGCCGGCGCGGCTGTGGTCGGCAAATACATCTCCTATTTGGGCAATGGGCTGGCAAACTTTGTCAATATTTTCCAGCCTGAAGTGCTGCTGATTGGCGGCGGCATCTGCAAGGAGGGCGAGACCCTGCTTGCCCCGCTGCGGGAAATCATCGAGAAGGAGTCCTACTCCATTGAAGGCCAGCCCACCTGCGAACTGCGCCGCTGCGCACTGGGCAACGACGCCGGCACCATCGGCGCCGCCATGCTCTGGAAACAGGCGTAATCTTATGGCCATATTTTTGTGAGTTTTTGCAGAGGCCCCGCGCTGTTCCCCTGGCTGGGGACGGCGCGGGTATCCGGTTCCCCCACAGAAAGGAGCGCTGCCCATGTGGACAGAGACATTGATTGCGGTCTGCCGCCGGGAAGGAATCCCCTTCTCCGAAATGGAGCCGATGAAGGCCCACACCACCTTTAAGATAGGCGGCCCGGCCCGGGTGATGGCTATGCCGGGGACGGTGGGGCAGATTGCGGCGCTGATGCAGGGCGGGTTCCCGCTGGTGTTTGTGGGGCGGGGTTCCAACCTGCTGGTGGCGGATGCAGGCATCGACGGCGCGGTGGTGCTTTTGGGGAACAATTTTTCCGGAGTGACGGCGGAAGGCGAGGTTCTGGTCTGCGAAGCGGGGGCAAGCCTTTCCAAGGCCTGCCGGACGGCGCTGGAGCATGGGCTTTCAGGGCTGGAATTTGCCTATGGCATCCCTGGGACGGTCGGCGGCGCGGTGTATATGAACGCCGGGGCCTATGGCGGCGAGATGAAGGACGTGGTGCTGTGGGCGGAGCATCTGGACAGGGCGGGCAGGCTGCACCGTTTAAGCGGGGAGGAGCTTTCCTTTTCCTACCGGCACAGCCGCTACAGCGGCGGCGAAGACTGTATTGTCCGGGCAGCTTTCGGCCTCCGCCCCGGCGACCCAGGGCAGATTGGGGCGGATATGGAGGCGCTGATGGCAAAGCGCCGGGAGAAGCAGCCTCTCGAATACCCCAGCGCCGGCAGTACCTTCAAACGCCCGGCGGGCGGGTATGCCGCCGAGCTGATCGAACGCTGCGGCCTCAAGGGTTTCCGGGTGGGGGACGCGATGGTCAGCGAGAAGCACAGCGGCTTTGTTGTCAACTGCGGCGAAGCGACGGCCGCCGAGGTGGAGGAGCTGATGGCCGCCGTGGCGGAGCGGGTGCTCGCCCAGACCGGCATTCAGCTGGAACCGGAAGTCCGGCGTCTGGGCAGCTGGCAGCGCTGAAGGGGGAGCTATGGATTTTATCATCGTGACTGGGATGTCCGGCGCAGGCAAGTCCCGTACCGTAGACGCGCTGGAAGATATCGGTTTCTACTGTGTGGACAATATGCCCCCAAAGCTGATTACCAAAATGGCGGAGCTTTGCTTAAAAAGCAGCTTCAGCCGGGTAGCAGTGGTCACCGACCTGCGCGGCGGCGACCTGTTTTATGGGCTGTTTGAAGAGCTGGATGCCATGAAAGAGGCGGGATTTGCCTATAAGCTCCTGTTTTTGGATGCTGGCGACGCCGAGCTGATGCGCCGGTATAAGGAGACAAGGCGGCGGCACCCGCTGGCGGGGCTGGCGGCGGGCGGCCTCTCTGAAGCCATCCGCAACGAGCGGGTGCTGCTGCGGCCGGCGCGGGTGCGGGCGGACTATGTGATCGATACCACCCACCTGTCGGCGGCGGAACTGCGGCAGCGCCTGACAGGGCTTTTTCTGGACAGCATCAAGAACGCGATGCTGGTGACCGTGATGTCTTTCGGGTTCAAATACGGCCTGCCGGCAGAGGCAGACTTGGTGTTTGACGTGCGCTGCCTGCCCAATCCTTTTTATGTGGACGAGCTTAAATTGCGGACAGGCTTAGAACAGGATGTGCAGGATTTTGTGATGGACGCGCCGGAATCTGGGGAGCTGCTGGAACGTTTGGAAGGGCTGACGGCGTTCCTGCTGCCGCTTTACCAGAAGGAAGGCAAAACGCAGCTCACGATAGCGGTGGGCTGTACAGGCGGCAAGCACCGCAGCGTGACGATCGCCGAACGGCTGTACCAGCATCTTTCGGACAACGGGCGGCATAATGTGCGCACGGCCCATCGTGACATAGCCAAATAGGCTTTGGTTTTAACGGGCGGCGATTGGTGAAATGACTGGATCCAGGAGCGTGTGGGTAATCGCTTCTGGATTTTCTAACAGCTGCAGCACCTGCCGGGCGCAGGCCTGCCCGGCAGCGTAGTTGGGCAGCTCGCAGTAGGTGATGTAGGGGTAGCTCCCTGGGAACAGCAGCCCCTGCGCTAATACGCCGATCCGCGGCCGGAAAGGCAGCCCTTCCAGTGCGGCGCAGACGTGCTGTTCCATGGCGGCCCAGCTGCAGATGATTGCGGAATCTTCCAGCACCTTTCCTTTGACGGCTACCCTTTCCATGCTGTCCCGGAAGTCGTCAACCAGGCCATGGACGGCCTGCGCATACTCTTCAAATTCCGCTTGTTCAATCTTGGAGAAGTTGCTCTGGTAAATCTGCATATTGGTGCCGCTGTATGAAAACTGCAGCCGGTGCAGCGTCAGCTCCAGCTCGGGCCGTTCGTACACGGCGCGGAGGATTCCCTGCTCCCGCTGGCGCTCCTGGACGGTATCTATGGCCGGGCGGATGTAGTGGATGTTGCGCACGCCGCAGTCGGCCATATACAGCGCCAAATCCTTTGCGCCGGTAAAATAGTTGATCCGTACTGACGAAACCCTGGAATTGCTGCTGCAATCGAAGGCGACGGCAGGGATCCCGTGACGGATAATGACCTCTTCCATCTCTTGGGGGAGGTCTTTGTTATCTGCGCCGATGTGGATAATGCCGTCTACCGCGCGGGAGAAGTAGCAGTTGAGATAGTCCGGGTACTCCCCGCGGAGCACTTTGGTGGCGCAGATCATCAGCTGGTAGCCGTTTTCTTCCAACACCTGGCGGATGCCCTGCAGGGTCTGGGCGTAGCGAGGGACGGTGAACTCTTTGTCGATGGCCACGCCGATGCAGCCGCTGCGGTTGGAGCGCAGCGACTGGGCGGAGGTGTTGGGCAGGTAGGAAAGCGCCCGCGCCGCTTCACGGACCCGGGCGCGGGTTTCTTTGGAGATTTTCTGGTTGGGGCTGCGGTTGAGGACGTAGGAAGCGGTGGCGACGGAGACGCCGGCCAGCTGGGCAACGTCCTTTAACGTTACTTTTTGCTGCACAGGTTTCACCCTTTCTTTTCACTATTACACTTTATCCCAATTAGGGGGAAAAGTCAAGGAGGGCGCTGCCGGCGGGCTGCCGGGGTGAACAAAATAAACAATTGCCAATTCACCATATTTTCGGTGGCTTAGAAAAAAAACCTCATCAAATTCACGGGAACCTATTGACAAAATGCAAATTGCTGCTTATAATGAAATTACTTAAACGTTTAGGTTACGCGGCTTGTCTGAGGCGTTCCTGAAACGTTTGCAAAAAATTTGTATAACCTGACATACGAGAAAGGCGGCTGCACTTTATGGAACAGGTTCGCATCGGTATCATCGGCACGGGGTTTACGATCGGTATCGCCAAATCCCATTACGACGGCTACATAAAATGTGATGGTGCAAAGGTCACTGCTTTTTACGATATTGTCCCAGGACGCGCTGCGGCGTTTATCGAAAAGCACAACATCGAAGGGGTAAAGGCCTGCGATTCGCTGGAGGAATTCCTCGGGCTGGTGGATGCGGTGAGCCTCTGCGTCCCCAACTGCTTTCACGCCGATCTGGCAGTGAAGATGCTGGACGCCGGCAAGCATGTACTGGTGGAAAAGCCTTTTTCTACCGATGCGGCCGAAGGCGAGAAAGCCCTCGCTGCCTCTAAAGCCCATCCTGAGCTGGTGGCGATGACCAGCTTCAACTACCGCGAGCAGTCTGCCGTCCAGTATATGAAGGAGATCGTCGACAGCGGCGTTTTGGGGCAGATCCGCTTTGTCCGCCATCACGGCGGCGGCGGGCGTTTTGCCAATGCCGAAAAGGTCTATTTGGAATGGCGGCTTCAGGAGAAAACTTCCGGCACCGGCTCCCTGGCGGATTTCGGCGCACATATGCTGGATTCCTCCGAGTGGATGCTGGGCGGGCAGTGCGGGCAGCTCTGCGCCTTCAGCGCGATGACCACAACGGTTATCAAAGAACGTTACCAGATCGACCCGTCCAGCGTGATGGGCGAGAAGGCCGACGGAGAAAAGGGTGCTGTGACCAACGACGATGCCGCTTCCTTCTCGGCCCTCACCGATAAGGGCGTGCTGTTTACCTTTATGACCAGCCGGGTCAATATGGCCGGCGCTGATTTTGAGATTATCGGCGAATACGGCGCTGTTTCCAACTCGACCAAATGGCCCAAGAACACGATCGGGATGTCGCTGATCAATGCGCCGCTGCCCGGCGAGACCGAGGTGAAATTTGGGATGCACCCTGTCCCCATCCCTGAGAAATACCTAGGCATAGGGACGCAGGGCGTACAGCATTACGGCGTAATCTGCGAGTTTATTGACTGCATCCAGCATGGCAAAAAGCCTGTCCGCGACTTTGAACGGGGGATGTTCATCCAGCGCCAGATCGACAACTTCGCCAAAGCGGCCAGGGAAGGCCGCACCGTCGTCATCTGAGGGAGGCCGCTATGAAGCTTGGATTTATCACCAACTGTTTTGCTTGGGCGGGGCTGAACGACCTGTCCGCCATCGCCGCCTGGGCAGCGGGGAACGGCTTTTCCGATCTGGAAATCGGCCCTTCGATCCCGCTGGACCGCGCGCTTTTTGATAAGGTCGCCGCTGAAACCGGCATACGCCCTTCTACTTTCATCTATTGCCGCAACCTGCTTTCCCCGACGGAGGGCGAGGGGCACTTAAAGGCCCTGCGCGACCGGATTTCCTTTGCGGCAGAAATCGGCGCGAAGCAGGTGGTCTGCACGACTGGCATCAGCGACCGCATCGTTTTGGACGGAAATGCGCTGAAATACGATCCGGAGTCCTGCTTGGACGAGGTGGTCGGGGTAATGAAGCCGCTGCTGGGGTTTGCCGAGGGAAAGGGCATCAGGCTGGCTTTTGAGCTTTGCCCGATGATGTTCAACACAGCGATTTCCCCGTATATGCTGGAAAAGCTTTTTGCAGCGCTGGATTCGCCGATGGTCGGCCTGGCCTTCGACCCCTCCCATCTGGTATGGGAGATGATCGACCCCTACCCGATGGTGGAGCAGTTCGCCTCTAAGATTTTCCATGTCCACGGCAAAGACTGCGAGATTATCTGGGAAAAGCTGAAAAAGTTCGGCATCCTCCATACCGTCCGCCGTTTCGACCATCCGATCGACAACGGCGAGGGCATCAAGGAATACGATAACACCTGGTACCGTTACCGGCTGCCGGGGTTCGGCGACTTGGACTGGGGAAGGCTTGTTTCCGACCTGCAGGTGGCAGGCTATGACGGTACGATCAGTATCGAGCATGAGGACCCGGTCTGGTGCGGCTCTATTGAGAAAATCCAGAAAGGGCTTCTGAAGTCCCGCGACCAGCTGGCGCAGTATCTGTAAGGCGGACTTTGTTTGCCTAGCCTGCCGAAAGGTATGCTTTTTGGCAGCTTTTGCCCTGTTTATAGGAGGAATAGACTTATGAGATTAGGTTGTCACTGCGTCCTTTTTAGGGAACGGATTGCCACCGAGACCCGGGCCGTGCTCGACGGTATGGCTTCGACCGGCTTTGAAGGGGTCGAGATGGGGGCGCGCTTTTTTGGTACCGAGCGCAAGGAGTTTTTGCAGCAGGCGCTGCAGAAGGCCGGCATTGAGCTGGCCGCCCTCCATGTGGGCGTCCCGACCCAGCAGTGGGTGGACGACCCCGACGCGGCGGTCGCCGCGGTGCTGGAAGCGGCGCGGTTTATCCAGGATTTCCCCAATAAGAACCTGACCATGTCCGGCCAGCCGGTCGAGGACGCCGTTTCGGCGGCCCGCGGTATGAACCGCGCGGCGCTGGCCTGCCGGGAGCTGGGGGTGACGCTGGGCTATCACAACCATGCGACCGAGTTTTCAGTAAACGGCGGCGCGATGTACAAGGCCCTGCACGACCATGCGCCGGATATGAACTTCGCTTTTGACTTAGGCTGGGTGCAGAAGGGCGGCTACGGCCTCTACCAGGTTCTGGAAGAGAATAGGGGGCGCGTTGCTTACGTCCACCTGCGGGATTTTGCCGGCGTTGACTACCTGCCTGCCGAGGAAACGGCGGTTAAGGAGGATTACGGCCCCAGCGCCGGTACCGCTACGCCTTTCTACCCCGATTTGGGCGGCGGGCAGACCGATTTCAAAAAGCTGCTGGCCTACCTGTCCGATTATCTGCCCGCTGACGGCTGGGCGATTGTCGAGTATGAAACCGGCGCGCAGGATTTTGGGCGTTATAAAAAGGCCCATGATTTCCTGGAATCCCAACGCAGCTAGGCCGCTTAAGGAGGGACAATCTATTGAAGGACATCCGTATTGATTTTTCGATGGCGCTGCCGTTTGCCGATAAGGCGGCGCTGGAGGGGGTAAAGGCCCAGGCGCTGAAGGCCCAGGAAAGCCTTTGGGACTTAGGGGCCGAGGCCGACGTCAAGGGCTGGCTTGACCCGATGCCCCAAGGTGCCGCCTATCAGGCGATGATGGAGAAGGCAAAAGAGATCCGCGAAAACGCCGACGCGTTCGTGCTTGTTGGGGTGGGCGGTTCCAACCAGGCCGCCAGGGCCGTCATCAAGGCGCTGCAGCGCCCCGGCACGCCGGAGGTCTTTTATGCCGGCAACACCCTTTCCGCACCGGCGCTGCGCCGGGTGCTGACAGGGCTGGACGGCAAAAAGGAAATCTACATCAACGTAATCGCCAAGAATTTTGAGACGTTGGAGCCTGGCAGCCATTTCCGGGTGCTGCGGGAATACCTTGTCCGCCGCTACGGCAGGGAGGATATCGCCAAGCGGGTGGTGCTGACCGGCACTTTCGGCAGCAGGCTGGAAGAGATCGCCAAAGAAAACGGCTTTACCTTCCTGGAGTTCCCGGTACCGGTGGGCGGGCGCTATTCGGTGCTGACGCCGGTGGGGCTGTTCCCGATGGCGGTTGCGGGCATTGACCTGCCGGCGCTGCTTGCGGGGGCGGAGCGGATGAAGGCAATGCTTTTGGAAAATACCGACAACGCCGCTGTCTGTTATGCCGCCCTCCGCCAGCATCTTTATAAGGGGAAAGGCTTTGACACCGAGGTGCTCGCTGCCTTTGAGCCGCAGCTGGACTATTTTGCCAAATGGTGGGTGCAGCTTTTCGGCGAAAGCGAGGGCAAAGGGAAGCAGGGCATTTTCCCAACGGCGGTCAGCTGCAGCGAAGATCTCCATTCGTTGGGGCAGTATATGCAGGACGGCCGGCGCAGCCTTACCGAGACCTTCATTTCGGTTGAGGAGCCTGACGGCAGCGTCGTCGTTTCCCCTGACCCTGGTTTCGGCGACAGGTTCGATTATCTCGACGGCGTTGACTTTGTGGATATCAACCATGCTGCCGAGACGGCGACGGTCAAGGCCCATTACGAGGGCGGCGTGCCCTGCTTCAGGGTGGTCCTTCCCAAGCTTGACGAATACTATTTCGGCCAGCTTTTCTACTTCTTTATGGTCGCCTGCGCCATTTCTGGCAAGACTGCGGGCATCAACCCTTTCGACCAGGAGGGCGTGGAGGCTTATAAGCGCACCATGTTCCGTATGCTTGGAAAATAAATCCAAAGGAGGGATCCCCCTATGAAATCAAACGCAGCCGTCCCAGGCGTCGTGCTTGATGCCAAGGCGCGGGAACGGCGCTGGAAAAAGCGGATGATCATCCAGAACTGGGACCTTTATCTGCTGATCCTGCCCACCGTCGTCTTTTTCATCGTTTTTAAGTACGTCCCAATGTACGGCGTCCAGATTGCGTTCCGGGACTTTGTCCCAGCGGACGGCATCTGGGGCAGCGAATGGGTCGGCTGGGAAAATTTCCGCCGCTTCTTTACCTATCCGCTGTTCAAAGATTCGATTATCAACACCGTCACCCTTTCGTTTTTGAACCAGTTCATCAATTTCCCCTTCCCGATTATCCTCGCGCTGCTCTTGAACCAGTGCGAGACGGCCTGGTACAAAAAGACGGTGCAGACCATCTCCTACGCCCCTTATTTTATCTCGGTGGTCGTATTGGTCGGCATTTTGCAGTTCTTCCTCTCCCCAGTCAGCGGCCCCATCAATGCCATCATCAAGGCTTGCGGCGGCAGCGCGATTAACTTTATGGGCGAGCCGGGGCTGTTCAAATGGATTTACGTCTTCTCGGATACCTGGCAGAATTCCGGCTATAACGCGATTATCTATATCGCGGCGCTGGCCGGTATCAGCCCGGAATATTACGAGGCCGCTATGGTCGACGGCGCAACCAAGTTCAAACGGATGCTTTATATCGACATTCCCTTCCTGATGCCCACCGTCTGCGTGCTGTTCATTTTGGGCGCGGGCCGTATTATGAGCATGGGCTTTGAGAAAGCCTTCCTGATGCAGAACTCCCTCAATGCCCAGAAGAGCGAGATCATCGCCACGCTGGTTTACAAATTCGGCTTGCAGAACTCCGACTTTGGGCTGTCCACGGCGGTGAGCCTGTTCAATACCGTCATCAACCTGATTTTCATCATCACCGTTAACTGGGTCACCGGCAAGCTCAGCAGCGGCGAAAACAGCCTGTGGTAAGGAGGGGTATTATGGCAGCAAATAAAATCCGCCGCTCTAAAGCGGACGTCACCTTTACGATTGTCAACAACCTCCTTCTGGGGATTGTGCTGCTGATCGTCCTTTACCCGCTGTGGTTTATCCTGATCGCTTCGGTCTCCGACCCGAACCTTGTAAACCTGGGCAAAGTCACCTTCTGGCCCAAAGGGGTCACGATGGCCGGTTATGAAAAGGTGTTCGAGTATAAGGATGTCTGGACAGGTTTCCGCAACTCGATTATCTACACCGTCTCCTTCACTGTTATCGCCACCTTTTTGACCATCAGCAGCGGCTATGTTTTAAGCCGTAAGGACTTGGTGGGGCGCAAACTTTTCACCACCTTCTTCATGGTCTGTATGTTCTTCAACGGCGGCATGATCCCCACCTACATGGTGGTGCGCAGCCTGCATATGATCGACACCATCTGGGCGGTCATCATTCCCAACTGCGTCTGGGTCTACAATATGCTGATTGCCCGCACCTTCTTCGCCACGAGCATCCCCGACGAGATGCTTGAGGCCAGCCAGATTGACGGCTGCTCCAACCTGCGCTTCTTCTTCACGATGGTGATCCCGCTGTCGCCGGCGATTATCGCGGTCGAGGTCCTCTTCTACGCCGTCGCCCAGTGGAACGCTTTTATGGACCCGCTGATTTATCTGAAAACCAAGGACCTTTACCCGCTGCAGATTATCCTGCGCAACATCCTGCTGATGAACTCGGTGGACTCGTCGATGGTGGGCGACGCCTCGTCGATGGACGAACGCCAGCGGCTGGCGGATATGCTCAAGTATGTGCTGATTATCATCTCCTGCGTGCCGATGTTCATCGTCTATCCCTTTGTCCAGAAATATTTTGTCAAGGGCGTCATGATTGGCGCGGTCAAGGGGTAATCTTTCTCTGTAGGGCGCCGGTGGGGCATCCTGCTCCGCCGGGTTCGATAAAATTTGAAAACACTTTGCTTTTTGGAGGTCATTATGAAAAAATCCAAGATTCTCACGTTGATCCTGGCGGCTTCCCTGACCGCCTCTGCGCTGGCTAGCTGCAACAGCGGCGGCGGCAATTCTTCCAGCAGCTCTTCCAGCAGCGGCACTTCTTCTTCCACCCCTACTTCCTCGGCGGCTTCCTCCGGCGGCGATTCTTCTGCAAGCGGCACAGACGGCGCGCCGCTTGACCTGTCCGAGAAGCTCACCTACACCGCTATGGCGGGTTTCCGCCCCCAGCACGCCGACTTTAAAGATATGGATATTGTCAATGAAGTCAACGCTGCGGCCAATATCGATATCACCTGGGAGCTGGTCCCCGATGCCTCCCTGACTGAGAAAAAGAACCTGGCCCTTTCTACCGGCGACGTGCCTGACGTGATGTTGGGCATCCTCGGCGATACCGATATCCAGCGCAATACCAAGCTGTTCCTGGCGCTGGACGACTATACTGAATACACCCCTAACATGAACCAGATCATGGCCGACGACGAGAACGTCCGCTCCTTCATGACCTTGAGCGACGGCCACTACTACAGCCTGGCTTTCTGGCATGAAAAGCCCTACGAGGGCGCTTACAGCGACTTGTATATCAACAACAAGTGGCTGGACGCCTGCGAGCTGGAAATGCCCAACACTGTTGAAGAATTTGAGGCGATGCTGGTTGCTTTCAAAACCAAAGACCCCAACGGCAACGGCGAAGCCGATGAGATCCCCTTCACCTTTATCCAGAACCACCAGTATTTCGGCCTTTATTCTCTCTATCTCCCCTTTGGCACCAGCGACCAGACCAACCGCCTCGACATCAAAGACGGCCAGGTCTACTTCACCGCCAACAACGATGCCTGGAAAGAAGGCACCAAGTGGATTGCAAAGCTTTACGACCAGGGGCTGCTGGATGTGGAAGGCTTTACCCAGGACCGTTCGATGCTGTTTGCCAAGGGCAAGTCTGACCCCGTCATGCTTGGTTCGCTATTCGCCTTTTTGATCGACAACGTGGTCGGCGCCGACCGTGTGCCCGATTACAGCTACTGCCAGCCGCTGGAGAACGTCAACGGCGACGGCGGCCGCGTCTACCGCTACAACAACAACCCCATCGCCGGCCGCGCCACCTCGGTAATCTCCAAAAACTGCAAGAACCCCGAACGGCTGATTTACTGGCTGGACTTGAACCTGCTGCCCGAATATTCGCTGCAGAACACCTATGGCACCTTTGGCCAGCAGCTGCTTGAATCCACCGACGCCGCCTATGAATACGAGTTCGCTATCGCTCCCGAGGGCATGAGCCAGGACGATTACCGCTTCAAAGGCGCGCCCGCCAACTTCCCTGCCTATATCCCCGCCGACCTCTACGCGACCCTGAAGCCCGCCCCCGACGTGGCCAGGAAGATCAGCTATATGGAATCCAGCGCCGACTACCTGACCAAAGAGAGCATCCCGCCCGTCCTCTTTACCGACGACGAGAGCAAGGAGCTTTCCACCCTGCAGACCGCCCTCCAGGATTACGTTTTGCAGCAGCAGGCCCGCTGGGTCACCAACCAGGGCGACATCGAATCCGAATGGGAAGGCTATCTGGCCCAGCTGGAAACCATGGGCGTGGAACGCTATGTCCAGATTTACCAGGATGCCACCGACCGTTACTACGGCAAATAATATTGTTAAAACGCCAGCCTGAAGCTGTTTTGGCGCCAGGCTGCCTCGCGTAAAGGCTAGACGCCAAACCCCGCTCGCTCTGGTTTTCGGGCGGGGTTTTTGGCAGCCTGGCCCGGAATTTACGATCAATATGAGAGGTTTATCTATGACTGCTATCCTTATCGCCCCTTCCCATCCCACGGCGCTTTATGCTGGGCGGGAGCTGGCCCGGTACCTGGAAAAAATGACCGGCGGGATTTACGGGGTCTTTACCAAAAATGTCCCGGCAGAGTTGCCGGCAATCCGCCTGGAAACAGCGCCGGAACGTTTTTCCGTCGCCGACCCGGCGCTGGACGACGCTGTCGAAATTGCCCTTGAAAAGGGCTGCGGCAGCATCTTTGCCACCAACCCCCGCGCCCTTTTGATCGGCGTTTATCGGGCGCTGCGGGGGCTGGGCTGCCGTTTCCTGCGCCCGGGCGCGGGCGGCGAGACAGTGCCCGCCCTTCCTTCCGCCCAGATCACCCTTTCCCTGCGCGAAACCGCTTCCTTCCGCCACCGCGGCGCGGTCATCGAAGGGGGCGATTCGGTGGAGAATGTGCTGGACTTTATCGAATGGCTGCCCAAGGTGGGCTACAACAGCTTTTTCACCCAATTTATGAGCATCAGCAACTTCCTCAAAAACTGGTACAGCCATAACCGCAACCCCTACCTGGACGCCGAGGAGGTTGACGCCGCCCTGCTTGGCCGCTATGAGGAGCAGATCTGGGACGCTATCGCCCTACGTTCCATCCTCCATCATTCGGTGGGGCATGGCTGGACCTGCGAGCCGCTGGGGATTGAGGGCCGAGGCTGGGACGCGGTGGAGATCGAGATCTCCGACGAGAACCGGGCGCTGCTGGCGATGGTCGACGGCGAGCGGGGGCTGTTCCACAGCGTCCCCTCCATCACCAACCTTTGCTATTCAAACCCCGTTGCCCGCCAGAAAATCTGCGATTACGCCGTCGGTTACTTAAAAGCCCATCCCGGCGTTCGCTACCTGAACCTCTGGCTGGCCGATTCCATCCACTCCTTCTGCGAGTGCGAGAACTGCCGCCAAAAATCCCCGACCGACTGGTACCTGCTGCTATTAAACGAGCTGGACCGCCGCCTCACCGAGGAAGGCATCGACACCCGTATCGTCTTTTTGCTCTACTTCGACCTGCTGTTCCCGCCAGTCAGCGAGACGCTTGAGAACCACGACCGCTTTGTGCTGATGTTTGCGCCGATTTCCCGGCCCTTCAGCCAGTCCTTTGCCGACTTTAAGGCCGGCAGCCCGCCCCCGCCTTATGAGCTGAACAAAACGCCGATCCCCCGCTCGATTGAGGAAAACCTCGCCTGCCTCAAGGCCTGGCAGGATAAGCTGCAAGGCGACGGCTTCACCCCCGACAGCTTCGACTTTGATTATTACATGGGCCGCGCCCATTACGGCGACCCCGGCTACTGCGCCATCGCCAAAATCATCGACCGCGACGTCAGCGAGCTTTCGCGGCTGGGGCTTAACGGTATCCTCAGCTGTCAGGAGCTGCGGGCTTCCTATCCCACCGGCCTGCCTGGTTATATGCTGGCGCTGAAGCTCTGGGACAGCAGTCTTACCTACGGCCAGATTGCCGGCGAATATTTTGCTGCCGCCTACGGCGAAAAGGGCGGCGAGGTGCAGGCGCTGCTGGAAGAGGTTTCCAGCTGCTTTGACACCGATTTCTGGTTCCGCGGCGAGCCCGCCGACCGGCCCGACTTGGCAAAACGGATGGAGGCCGCCCTGCCGCTTGCTCAGAAGGCCCGCGCGCTTGCCGAGTCGGCTTCTCCCGCCAACGGCTGCGAAGCTGTTTCCTTTAAACATCTGCGGCTATTTGACCAGTATCTGACCCACTATGCCAAAGCCTTAATCTGCTGCGCTAAAAATGACGCTGCGGCAGGCTATGCCCACTGGCAGGAATTCTTGGATTTCCTCTGGAGCCATGAAAATGCCGTCCAACAGGCGATGGACGTTTTCCGCATCGAGGTTATTGCCCGAAACAGTCTGTTCCGAGGCTGCTGACCTTGCCCTCCCTGCGCCCGGGAAACATAAACTGAACCAAATGAAAGGACGAAGCTTATGACCCCCACCTATTTTACTTACGACCGTAAAACGCTGCTTGAAAACCCGAAAATCCCGCTGGTCATCCTCTCCGACAATGAAGAGGTGTTCCAGGGGATGGCCCGGGAAATGGCCGATACAGTTGCCCAGAACAACGCCGCCGGCAAAAAGACCGTCTTTATCTGCCCAGTCGGCCCTACCGGCCAGTATCCCTATTTTGTCCGGATGGTCAACGAACGGGACCTCTCGCTGAAAGATACCTGGTTCATCAATATGGACGAATACCTGACCGACGATAAGCAGTGGATCGACCCAAGCGACCCGCTGAGTTTCCGCGGCTTTATGGCCCAATCGGTCTACGGCCAGATCAACCCGGCGCTCGTCATGCCCGAAAGCCAGCGGGTTTTCCCCGACCCCGCCGATCCTGGACGGATCGGCCGGCTGATTGAAGAGCTGGGCGGCGTGGACATCTGCTTCGGCGGTATTGGCATCAACGGCCATGTAGCCTTTAACGAGGCCGATGGCAGCCTTGCCCCCGATGATTTCAGGGCACTGTCCACCCGGGTGCTGCCCATCAGCAGCGAAACCCGTACCGCCAACGCCATCGGCGCTTTGAACGGCGCGATTGACGCCATGCCCAAATACTGTATCACCATCGGCTTTGCCGAGATTTACGCCGCAAAGAAAATCCGGCTGGGCTGCTTTAGGGACTGGCACCGCGCTGTCGTCCGCCAGGCCTGCCATGGCGAGGAAACCGCCCGTTTCCCAGTGTCCCTGCTGCAGCGCCATCCCGACACCCGCATCACCATCACCGAATTTGTCGCCAATCTGCCCGAGCACTAAGCGGCAACTTCAGACTGGAAAGGAGAAATTACCATGCCATTAGTCCCTCTCCGCCCCCTGTTGGAGGCTACCGACCGCTATGGTTTTGCCCAAGGCGCTTTTAACGTCAATGCCGTCGCGCAGGCCAAAGCCGTTATTGAAGTCCATGAGATGTTCCGTTCTGCCGCGATCTTGCAGGGTGCAGACCTGGCCAACGGTTTTATGGGCGGGCGCGGCGATTTTATGAACGCCACGCTGGAAGATAAGCAGAAAGGCGCTAAAAACATTGCCGCCGCCGTCAGGAAATACGGCGAGCATTCCCCAATCCCGATCGTGCTGCACCTCGACCACGGCAAAGATTTCGATTCTGTCAAAGCGGCCGTGGACGGCGGCTATACTTCCGTGATGATTGACGGTTCGTCGCTGGCTTTTGATAAGAACGTCGAGCTGACGCGCGAAGTGGTCAAATACGCCCATGCCCGCGGCGTCACCGTCGAAGGCGAGCTTGGCGTGCTGGCGGGCGTTGAAGACCACGTCTTCTCCGGTTCCTCCACCTATACGAACCCCATGGACGCTGTGAAATTCTTCCAGCAGACCGGCGTAGACTGCCTGGCCATTTCCTATGGCACCATGCATGGCGCAGCGAAGGGCAAGGATGTCAAGCTCCGCCGGGAAATCCCTATCGCCGTCAAAGAATGCCTGCGCCACGAAGGCATTTTCGGCGTGCTGGTTTCCCATGGTTCTTCAACCGTCCCACGCTATATCGTCGACGAAATCAACGCGCTGGGCGGCAATATCCAGAACGCCTACGGCATCTCTGCCGCAGAGCTGAAGGCGGCCATTCCCTGCGGTATCGGCAAAATCAACGTTGACACCGACATCCGTTTGGCTGCCACGCGGAATATGCGGGAATATTTTGCCGCGCACCCCGAAAAGCAGGCTTCTCCCTCCATTGGCCCCATCTGGGCGCTTCTGGACCAGAAGCGGGAAGCCTTTGACCCGCGGGCGTTCCTGACGCCGATTATGGATACGCTGATGTATGGCGATATTCCCGACAGCGACGTGGCGGATATTATCGGCTGCGTGGAGCGGGGCGTCAAAGAGGCCGTCGGCACGCTGATTGTCGAGTTTGGCTCCTATGGCAAAGCGCCATTGGTGGAACAGGTCACCCTGGAACAGATGATTGAACGCTATAAAGCATAACCATAACCTGTCCGGGCGTCGTTTGCGCAGCCATAACCGCCGTTTTAAAATTTTGAAGCAGGCAGTTGACTTTTTCCGTAGAAACTGCTAAAATGAAAAGGAATCTGTGCCCTTATGGCAAAGGGCAAATTGACGTAATGGTGGAGGTTATGAATTTTGGACGACGGGCGAAGTTGGTGTTTACCTATTATCATGATAACAGCGCTGCTTGCAGCGTTCCTTTACGCGTCGATTGCGGCGATGACCGGTATCGGCAGCGTTACGGTCAGGGACCGCGCGGCCCATGGTGACAAACAGGCTGAAAAACTCTATGAGCTGCTTCACGGCGCGTCGGGCTTTATGGATCACATCCGCCTGCTGGCGCTTTTGCTGGCGATGGCAGCGGCGACGGCGGCGACGGTCTGGCAGCAGGGGGTTTATGCCCCGCTGCTCACGGCTTCGCTGGAAAAATATGGCGGCGGGCTGGCGTTTCTGCTGGCGATGCTGGCGTCTGTCACCGCGACAGCCATTTTTGCGGTGCGCGTTCCGCAGCTTTTGGGCGGGCGGTTCGCCGACAGCTTCGGCTGGCAGGCGGCAGGGCCGGCAAGAGTCATCTATGCCGTTTTCTCCCCCCTCTGCCTGCTGGTCAGGCTGGCAGCCCGCGGGATCGGTGCGCTGTTCGGCGCAGCCGCGGCGCCGGCGGACGAATCCATGACCGAGGAGGAAATCCGCCTTCTGGTGGATACCGGCAACGAGCTGGGCTACATTGAGGAAAGCCAGAAGGAAATGATCAACAACGTTTTTGAGTTTGACGACACCACGGCCGGCGAGGTGATGACCCATCGTACCGAAATCATTGCGGTTGAGCGCGAAGCCAAAATCAGCGAGGTAGTTTACCTAGCCATCAACGAAGGGATGTCCCGGCTGCCAGTATACGAAAAGGACCTGGACAATATCCTGGGCATTATCTATGTCAAAGACCTGCTCTGTTTGGTGGGCTGCAACTCTTCCGAGGACTTCCAGATTTCCGACTTTATCCGCCCGGTGATCTATGTGCCGGAATCGGTCAAATGCCGCGCGCTGTTTGCGGAGTTTAAAAAGCGCAAAGCCCATATTGCAGTTGTCGTGGATGAATATGGCGGCACAGCGGGTTTGGTCAGCATGGAAGACGTGCTTGAATCCATTGTCGGCGAGATAGAGGACGAATACGACGAACAGGTGGAGGAGATCCGCCAGGTTGCCGATGATACCTATATTATGGAGGGCACGCTGGAGCTGAAAAAGGTCGGCAAGCTGACCGGTTTGGATTTCACTGAGGAGGAAGATGAAGACCTTGATACGCTGGGGGGGTTTTTAATCCATCGGCTGGGGCATATCCCCGACAAAGACGAAACCCCGGAGGTTATCCATGAGGGCTGGCGTTTTACGGTGCTGGGCATGGATGAGCGCCGGATCGATAAGGTGCGGCTGCAACGGATGAAACCGCCCGCCGAACCTACTGAAGCTTAAATAAAAAGCCCTGCCGCGCCGATAAGCTGTTGTCGACGCAGCAGGGCTTTTGATCTGTCGAATCGGGGAAGGGGATTTCGCCCTCTGCGGAGGGCGACCAAGGGCTCTGCCCTTTGGAATCCCGCGATTTTTTGAAAAAAATCGAGTAAAACTTTTTTCGCTAGGGCAGCTGTGTGCAAAGCCATAAATTTCTACTGCGTCGATAATCGTTCTGGTTTTGCGCATCGACGCAGTAGATGGCTATAGCGGGGCAGGCGAGTACCCGGGCGATTAAAAGTCTTTGCTAAGCTTTCTTCAGAAAGCGCCGTACCCCCGTAGCTCCCGTAACTCCCGTAACCTCCCCCTGGCAGAGGGTGATCACCTGGTCGGCCTGTTCGATGGTATTAAGGCGGTGGGCGATACAGATCCGGGTCTTGCCGACAAGGGCCGTTTCGATGGTTTCCTGTACCGCTTTTTCGGTCACGTTATCCAGGGCGGAGGTCGCTTCGTCAAGCAGGAACACCGGCGCGTCGCGGTAGAGGGCGCGGGCAATGGATACGCGCTGGCGTTCGCCGCCGGAGAGGCTGCCGCCGCCTTCGCCGGCCTGGGTATCGGGCGGGAGGGTAAGGGCGGCCTCGCGCAGGGCCTTTTCCAACTGCGCTTCGTCCGGCGCCGCCCCGAGGAGGACATTTTCCTTGATGCTCCCAGCCGAAAGCTGGGCATCCTGGGGGATGTAGGAAAAACAACGCCGCAGCTGTTCGCGGCTGAGGGCGGAGGTCGGCACGCCGCCGATGAAAATCTCGCCGCGGTCAGGCTTGTAGAAGCCCAGCAGCAGCCCTAGTACCGTCGATTTTCCGCTGCCGCTGCCGCCGACCAGGGCCGTCATGCTGCCGCGCTTGATCGTAAAGCTGACGCCGCGGAGCACTGGTTTGCCCGGCAGGTAGGAAAACCAGACATCTTTAAAGGCAACGACTTCATCGCCGGAAAAATCGGGGGACTGGATGCTTTGGGGCAGCGCGCCGGGCTCTTCCGGCTGGTCGAGGAGTTCATAAACGCGGTTGGCGTTGACGTTGATCTTCTGGATAAACATGATCGCTGTGCCCAGCTCCCGCACGCCGCTGAGCATCAGGTTGAGCATACTCGCCGCGTATACCAGCCCGGCAAAATCCCCGGCCGGCCACAGCGCCCAAAGCCCTAAAAGAATCGCCAGCGCCTGCGAGCCGTAGGCTAGGAAATCCAGCGCACCTTCAGTGACGCCCTGCATCGTTTTGTACTGCAGACGGCAGCGGTAGGCTTCCTCGCCGTCTTCGCCGTAGCGCCCGCCAAGCTGGCTTTCCAGGCCGAAAAGCTTGACGACCGGCAGGTTGCCGACCAAGTCCAAAAGCTTTGCCCCCAGCGAAGCGTCAGCTGCCAAAGCCCGCTGCTCCAGCTGCCGCAGCCGGATGTTCAGCCCGGTGGCCAGCCAGAACATCAGCGCGGACAGCGCAAGCCCTAAAAGCGCATAGCGCCAGCTGGTGAATAAAAGCACGCCCAAGGCCCCAAAAAAGTAGATGATAAATTTGAAGACCCAGGTCATCGTATAGCCCGAAAAGATGCTCGCGGCGCTTTCAACGTTGGCTGTCGCCCGCAATACCTTGTCGGCGCGGTCGGTTTCCAGCGCCTGCAGCGGCATCCGCATCGTATGGCGGAAGACGGCTTTCTGCATATTCGATACCGCCCAGTTGGCCCCGGAGCGCTGCCAATAGCTGCCGGCGGCGACAAAGGGGATCAGCAGGATAAGCCCTAAAAAGACCGGCCAGACTTCTTTAAGGATCCCGGCATAGTCCGCCCCTTGGTTGGTCAGGTTCATCAGCTGCTCGTAAAGGTAGGGGATCAGGAAGGAAATGACAAGCTTCCCCAGCGCCAGCACCCCGCCAACCAGGAACAGCACCCGTTTCCCCTTCATATAGCCAAAGCTTTTCCAGGTGGTGCGCAGGATCTTTTTATAATCCATCTTCTTATTCATGGGGTTCCTCCTTTCCCGGAAGGGCGGGCTCTGCCGGCTGCGACTGGGCCATCCGCCGCAGCCGGCTGTCGCGGGACATCAGCTCGGCTATCGTCCCATACTCGGCAATGCGGCCTTTTTCCAGGCAGCAGACGCTGTCGGTATTGCTGAGGGAGCTGAAACGGTGGGCAATGACCAGTACCGTCTTGTCGGCGAAGGCTTCGGCCATCGTCTCCTGGATCTCACGCTCGGTCGCTGTGTCCAGCGCCGACGCCGCTTCGTCAAGGATGACCAGTTCGGCGTCGCGGCAGAGGGCGCGGGCAATGGCGATGCGCTGGCGCTGGCCGCCGGAAAGGCGGGAGCCGGCGTCGCCGATATCGGTATCAGCTCCGTCCTCAAGCCCCGAAACAAAATCCCACAGTCTTGCCCCTTTGAGGGCCTTTTCCACCTGGGCATCGCTGGCGTCTAGGCAGCCGCAGCGCACATTGTCAGCGATGCTTCCCCGGAACAGGCAGGGGTTTTGGCTGACCATGGCGATGGCCCCGCGGATCTGCTGCAGCCCCAGCTCGCCGGCGTCCTGGCCAAAAAGCCGCATCCCGCCTTCATAGCCGCTGTATAGGCCGCAGATCAGATTGACCAGCGTGCTCTTGCCGCAGCCGGAAGGGCCGATAATCCCCAGCTTCTGTCCCCGTTTGACGGTCAGGCTGATGTTGTCCAGCACCAGCTTTTCGCTGCTGTAGCCAAAAGAGAGGTTTTCCAGCTCCACGACCGTTTCAGCCGTAAAGTCAGGCTTTGCGCTGCCTATGTCTGCCTTTTCAACCGGGATATCCAGCACTTCGTACACCCGTCCGGCCATCGCCTCGGCCATCCGGAAGGTCGACATCCCGCGCTCCATCAGGTCGAATGCCTCCCGCACGCTTCCGGACAGGGTGACGAAGGTAACAAATTGCCCCACCGTCAGCTGCCCGGAGGCCAGCAGGTAGCCGCCGTAAAGGAATACTACCGCAATCAGCGCGGCGTCGTATAGGTAAGCGGTCAGGAACAGCAGCGTCCCTTTGACTGCCGAACGGTCAAGGGCCGCCCGGCCGGCGTCGACCTCTTTGTCAAAGCGGCTGTCAAGGTAGCCTTCGGCGGAATAGGCTTTGATGACGGCGTTGTTGGCCAGCATTTCCCGCATGACGCTGTAGGCGCTGCCGCTGCGGGAGGCGGCCTGGCGCTGCAGGGCCTGGATCGGCGTGCCGATCTTGTTCATGATGAAAAACAGCACCGGCAGCAGGATGATATATACCAGCGACAGCTGCCAGGACACCGTCAGGCAGAAGGCCAGCGCCACAATCCCCCGGAAAAAGACGCTGATCAGCCAGCTGAAGGAGTTGGAGACAAAATGGGAGAGCTGGGGCAGGTCGCTGCTGGCGCGGGAGAGGATGTCGCCGCTGGGCATCCCCATCGCCGACAGCTTGCAGCGGGCGATGCGGTCAAAAAGGCGCTTTTTGGTGTCCAAAAACATCCGCTCGGAAATACGTCCAGTCTCGCGGTTGAAGGCTGCCAGCCGCAGCGCGTCCGCGCCGACCATCAGCAGCGTCAGCAGCGCCGCCGATACTGCGGCGCTAGTCGCTCCCGCCATGCCGGAATCGACAGTGCTGCCGAAGAAGCTTGCAGCGCCCGATTTGAAAAAACCTGACGATAAGCTCAATAGGATCAGCCAGCAGAACCCCGGCCAGTAGCTTTTGTTGTCCATAAAAAGGCGCTTCAATGCAAGAGGCTTCTTTTCTTTCTTCATGACACCGCCCCCTTATCTGAACGCAGCGGCGAGCGGGCCTTCTGTCTGGTAGAAATGCTGCAATGTTTGATGGGCGCTGCGGCGGATTTTTTCCAGCAGCCCCCGGTCGGCGGCAAGCTTTGCGACGGCGCAGGCGGCCTCTTCCGGGGAGCTGATGACCATAGAATTTTCCCCGTCCCTGAACAGCCGCTTGCCGCAGCCGGCGTCGGTTGCCACTGGGGCCAGCCCTATCCCCATTGCTTCCAGCAGCGTCAGCGGGCCGCCTTCGGTTTTGGAGAAATTCAGGTAGACCTCGCGGGCGGCCCAGAAAGCCGCCATTTCCTCCCGCGGCAGCGTCCCCAGCAGTCTGACCCGCTCCGAAAGCCCTTTGCGCTCAATATATTCTGCGAGCGCTTGCCGGCAGTCGCCGTCGCCGGCAATGTCCAGTGTGAAGTCCACCCCGCGTTCAAGCAGGCCGTCCATCATCTCCGTCAGCCAGAGGCTGCGTTTGTTGGCCGGCTCCAGCCGGGCGGCATAGGCGAGTTTGAGCGGCCCGTTCCCGTCAAACTGAGGGATGGCGGCCGCAGGCGCGGGGATGTTCAGTTTGACGCTGATATCCGCAGCCCGGTGGGGCAGCAGTTCCGCCGCCCTGGCCGCCGGGATTTCGCTGACGGCGACAATCTGGTCGATTATTTCGTCAAAGAGCCGCAGCCGGTCATAGATAATCCCGGCGTCGCCGTGCAGGACAGAAATGACTTTGATCGGCAGCCCCAGCTTTTTCTTGGCCAGCCATACCGCCGCCATCAGCCGGTAGCTGCCGTTGTCGACGTAGACCTTCGGCGGCGCTTTGGCTAACACCGCCAGCATTTCCAGCACATAGTCGCTGTAGCGCTCATATTGCCCCACCGGTATCACGTCCGCCGGGTCGATGCCGTAAAAGGCCGGGCCGACGTATTGGTAGCGGCTTTCTTGCAGCGCTTCGACGGCCTGTACCGGCGTCCCCGCTGCTTTTAGCTGCTTGTAAAGGTCGGCGGCCCAAGCTTCGACGCCGCCTAGTACGAACCCCAGCTGGGTGCCGATCAGCGTGCCCGCCCAAGGCGTCTGGGCAGCCGGCGGGTCAACCGTCTCTGCCGCCATCGCCAGCCGGGCAAAAAATTCGATTTCCCGCATGGCCAGCGCAGGCAGGCGCTCATCCAGCGCCCGCAGGTCGTTTTCCGCCGCGCCGTGCCAGGAAAACGCCGGTACAATCACAACGCCCCCTGTCTCGGCATAAGGCAGCAGCGCCTTCTGCGGCAGCGCCGGCACGCCGCAATAGTCCGGCGCGCCCTCCGGCGCGTTGAGGATGATGGATATCGGCTTTATCCCCAGCGACAATGCTTCGCTGCAAAGCCGTTCTGCTCGGGGTTTTTCCCCATAAATCAGGAAGGGGAGTGGGAAGTTGTGGGTTTGAAGTTTGGTCATAAAGACACCTCCATTAGGAAGGCCTGTTTCCAGGCATTAGAATAGTATATCATATTTGCCTGATTTTATCAATTAAAGACAAGTTTTTTGTGCAGGCACACAGGATTACCGAATGCGTTTTGTGGATTTGCCAAAAAATGGGCTTTTATCTACTACTACATCAAAACTAAAAACTATTTCTATGGTATTGGATTTTGACAGCTCTAACACTATTTTTCTATGCCTGCCAAAATCTATGAACCATTATAGTATATCATAATTTTGCCTAAATGTCAACCATTTGCCAGTAAAAATTTGTGTAATCGCTGGGGTACGGAGGATACGGGAGTGCGACGCTTTCTGAAGAAAGCTTAGCAAAGACTTTTAATCGCCTGGGTACCTGGGCAAGCAGCCATAGCCGCCTACTGCGTCGAAAGAAATACGCACTCACCAGGAAAAATGAGTGCGTATCGTTTTTATATGGAATTACCTGCCCGTAACCGCGAGAGAACCGGCTATGTTTATCCGCAGCAGAAATCCGGCTTGCTGGATTTCCGACGCGAACGAAAAGTTTTGCGGGCTTAGCTCTGCTAAGCTGGGCTTTCTTCAAAAGCGACTGTATTCCTTTAAAGCCTGCTGTAAAAATTCATAGAGTAGGGCAAACCACTTTTCCGGCGCAGCGTCCCGTTCGGCTTTTTCGGCCTTCCAGCCGGCGGCCCTTTCCATAATTTCCCGTTCCGGGCCGGCAAGGGCTTCTGCCAGCCCCCGCCTGCTGGGGATATACGCGCCGCTTTGCAGGTAATGTTTTGCCTGCAATAGGAAAAAGGCGGACTTGTAGCAGCCGGCAAGCCCTTCTGCGCCGGACTTGCTATACAGGTACCGGTGGCAGACTTCGTGGAGCATCGCGGCGGCGCTGATGCAGATGCTGTCGGCAATATCGGTTTTTGTTACTTCTGGCAGTATTGCCTTATCCCCATAAAGGGTGCGGGTGTCCATCTTCAGCTGGAAAAGGTCGTATCTTGGCCAGTTTTTCAGCTCCGGCAGGCCGCAGATAAACCCGCAGGCCAGCTCGGCTTCCGGCATGGTGCGGATGGCCTTTTTATAAGCTGACAGGTCGTCGATGTCCAGCCTGTCCAGCACGGTCACAATGTCGATATCGCTGCCTTCATGGGCCTCGCCCCGCTGGTAGCTGCCCTGTAGCCCCAAAAAGAGCAGGCGTTTGCCGAAATGGGCTTGGAGTTTTTCCAAAAGTGATGCTGTCCAGCTATTAACGTCAATCATGGCTGCCTCCTTTTTGGGGGAAGAATGAGAAAAAGCGGCCGAATACGGCGTCGCGGTCGATATGGGTAAGGCAGCGCATCAGCGGCCGGCTGCTGTCAAAACTATAGCGGCCCTCGTCGCTGATCCAGGGGGTCGGGCGCAGGTCGGTCTTCACCGCTTCGGGCTGGGCGAGAATGGCTGGCGCAGAGATGTCCCAGATTACCCGGCTTCTGCCCCTTGGGTTGGCAAAGCAGGCGGTTACCCGGTTATGCAGGAAATCTCCCAGCCCGCCGTCGCCAGCGAGATAGGCTTGGGTTTCGGCGGTCGGCATGACCAGATGGTCAACCACCCCGAAACAGGGGAGCTGGATTAACGGTACGCCGGAGTCGAATAGCACTTGGGAGGCAGCCAGGTCCTGCATCAGGTTGAATTCCTGCGCATTGTCCCAATAGTGGGCGTGGCCGCCAAGCCAGATAACAACGATACGGTCAATAATTTCCGGGGCTGTCAGCATCGCCGAAACGACGTTGGTAACCGCGCCGATTGCCATAACGTAGAGGGGATGGGCGCTGTCATGGGCCATGGCCTGTTTGACCAAATCGCGGGCAGCGTCACTTTCTACCGGGATGTCGTAGTCAAAATAGTCGGGAAGGAAACAAGATGAGCCTTTGTGCAGCAGCCCTTCTTCTGGGATGTCCATCAGTGCGAGCAGCCGCTGCAGCTCCTCATAGCTTTTTTCCATGCCGTCCTTGGGGCCAGTGGAGTTTTCATTAGAAAAGGGTGCGGCGTAAATGGCTTTCAGGCGGATCCTTTCCGGTGACAATAGCGTGTAGGCGACGGCGAACTGGTCGTCGATTTCGTTATAGGTGTCGGTATCCAGCACCGCGTCGACCGGCCCGTCGGGCAATCGGAGCATCGTTAGGCGCGTTTCGTCGGGGATTTTGGGGAAAATGGTTTTCATGGTCTGCCTCCTTTGCTGTTTTGTTTGCTTTTCTATTGTACGACATCCGGCGGCAAAAGGCAAGTATTGGTTGTGAATCTTATCCAGAAAGATTTTCTAGGGGAAAATCATATCAGGGAGAATCCCGATTTTTTGCCAGCTTGCTGAAAATGGGTTGTCTGCCGGGCCAAAAAAGAGTATAATGACGGTATCTGGCAGAGTAGGGGGCCAGGCGTTAAGTGTCCGGTGGACGGGGAGTTGCCGCCGGAACGAAGAGCGCTTGCTTGCGGTCTGGCCCCCGCATCCCGCTGTTAAAATTTAAGGGGCAGGCTCTTTGAATTTGTACAGCAAATTTTTATAAAGGAGGTCCTGCCATATGTCTATCCAAGAAACCATCCGCCGCGCCGGAGCGTCCCTCCGTGCCGCCCCCGAACGCCTGCGGGCGTTTTTCGCTGCCCAGCCGGGGAACTTCGTCCAATCAGCCAAGGAGCTGAAATCGGTCCGTTCGATTGCCGGTATGGCGATGCTGCTTGCTGTCTCGATTATCCTGAGCCAGTTTTCCGTCGCCCTGACCCCGCAGCTGAAGGTTGGGCTGGCTTTCTTAGCTACAGCCCTGCTGGGGATGATCTACGGCCCGGTAGCCGGCGGGGTAGCCGCCGGCGTAGGCGACATCATCAAGTTTATCCTCAAACCCAGCGGCGCGTTCTTTTTCGGCTTTACCCTCAACGCTATCCTCGGCGGGGTGTTCTACGGGATTTTCTTTTACAAGAATAAGCCCGGCGTCACCCGCTCGGTTGTCTCCAAGCTGCTGATCAACCTGCTGGTCAATGCCGGGCTGGGGACGCTGTGGAGTTCGATGCTTTACGGCAAAGGGTTCATGGCGCTGATTGGCCCTAGGCTGATTAAGAACCTGACGCTGCTGCCCATTGAGGCGCTGATCCTCTTTGTGGTGACGGCGGCTGTCGCGAAAGCGCTGGGGCGTTATCTGAAGGGCCGGACGGCGGCGTAAGGGTTCTCTGCGGAGAGATACATAAAGGAGAGATCACCATGAATATTGTGCTGGTCGGGATGCCCGGGTGCGGAAAAAGCACCGTTGGCGTTGTGCTGGCCAAAACGACGGGCCACGCTTTTCTAGATACCGATTTGCTGATCCAGAAGCGGGAGGGGATGCTCCTGCAGGAAATTATTGATTACAAAGGGCTGGAGTACTTTATGGGGGCGGAAGAGGCGGTGCTCTGCGGGCTGGACTGCGCGGACACGGTTGTCGCCACCGGCGGCAGCGCCGTCTATTCCGAGGCGGCAATGGCCCGCCTGAAGGAGCTGGGCGCGGTGGTCTATCTGTCGCTGACGCTGGAAAACGCCGAAAAGCGGCTGGTGGATTTCAACAGCCGCGGCATAGCCGGTGCGCGGGACAAGACTTTTGCCGAGATTTATGCCGAACGCGCGCCTCTCTATGAAAAATATGCCGACTTTATCGTCGACTGCAACGATATCGACCTTGCGGCCTGTATGGATAAGGTTCACCGCCATCTTGAGCTGGCTGTCCTTTAAAGGTACGACGCTTCTTGAAAGAAAACCTAGCTTAGCAAAGCTAAGCTGCAAAAACTTTTAATCGCGAGGGTACCTGTCTACCCCGCTATAGCCGTCTACTGCGTCGATGGGCAGAACTAGAATGCTTGTCGGCGCAGTAGGTGTTTATGGTTTTGCACATAGTTGCCCTAGCGAAAAAAGTTTTACTCGATTTTTTTCAAAAAATCGCGGGATTCCAAAGGGCAGAGCCCTTGGTCGCCCTCCGCAGAGGGCGAAATCCCCCCTTCCAATTTATCGCCTGTAGCCGTTACAGAACAAAGCCAGTTTTTTGCTTGTTCGATCATTTCGACGGTCCAGAAGCGTATTTTGAATTGATTGCCGCCGTCCAGCACAGCTTGTTCCTCTGCGCTGAAGGTTTCGTCCAGCAGGGCGTCCGCTTCGGCTGCCGGCAGGCACAGCGGCGGGTAGAGCACGCACCACCAGTTTTTCCCTTCCCCTTCGCCGATTACCACCCGCAGGGCGTCATAACGCCCTGCGGGCATCGTTTTTTCGCCGTAGGTGCGGGTGTCGAAAAAGCTCTGCGCAAGCTCGGCCCGCACCGGCAGGCTGCAGCCCTCTTCGGCCAGCGCTTCCTCTGCCATCGCTTCGATTTCAGGCAGGCGCGCTTCAATTTTAGCCATCATTTCCTCCTTGCTGCCGGAAAGCCAGCCTGCGGTTCCTTCTAGGATCCTGTCCCGTACAAGCAGTTTCAGGCGCTGGTCGTCTGCGCTGTCCGACTGGGCGAGGATATGCAGCCGCAGTACGTCTTTTTGCAGGGCTTGGCAGCCGGAGAAAAACGCTTTCCAGCTGCATAAGGCCATGATCATCGCCAGCGCAGCGGCGGCGGTAAGAAGCTGCATGGCGGTTTTGGCTTTCCAATCTTTCATGTTGTTCCGTCCTTTCGATTGCTTGGTAGCTGGAGTATGGGGCAAAAAAAGAAAAATATTCCAGTCCCTGGATTTTCCATAATATTTCAACGAAAAAAACTAGAATAAATCGTGCTTTTTGACACATCATACCCTTGGGCGGATTCCAACCGATATAATCAATAAAAAACGCCGTTTTCGTTCCCGAAAATACAGTTGTATTTTCACCTGCGACACGTCTTGACAAATACTATGTTTTCGGGTATACTGGATTAAGAAGGATTTTTAATGATAAATTTCATATTCGGGACGCACCTTCCCGTGTGCATCGGTTTTGAGACAGTTTTGCTGCATAATTTTCCGGTGCGCCATGCAGGGCCGGCAGGGGTACCCCTGCCCTCGTGTTTATTGCTACGCAATAAACATAAAGCTCTGTCTAGCCCTGACGGCCCCTCTAGGGGCCAGTGAGGTTTATCTCGTCCGGCCGGTCACCCTGCTGGGCAATTACATTATTCCTATATCAGGAGGAAATACATGATGAAGAAAAAGTTCCTTAGCTTGGCGCTGGTTTCAGCGATGGTTCTGAGCATTTGCAGCTGCAATGGCAGCAACAATGGCGGCAGTTCAGCCCCTGGCTCCAGCACCCCCAACTCCACCGCCAGCTCCCAGGATGGCAGCTCTGCAGGCGGCGAGGTCGAGCCTGGCGAGTTTGCGCCGGTCACTTATGACCAGAATGTCATCTATGACAACGCTTTCGGCGAGTTTTATGAAGTTTACCAGAAGGCTAAGGCCGAAACCGATATCCCGACCCGCTATGCGATGATGGCACTGGCCGAGGGCAAATGGCTCGCTTCCGGCGCGTCGCTGCCCCAGACCAGCCAGGGCGGCTCCTATACGATGAACAAGATTGTTCCTTACACCATCAGTACGGTGCTGTGGGGCAACGACTCCAGCCGTATGCACCAGGCTTTGGTTACCAACGAGATCATCAAGACCGAAGACCGCGACGTGATGAAGGAGCAGTTCCGCGAGCTGCAGGGTACCGGCGGCTACGAGGAATGGGTCAGGGGTTATCTGGCTGAGCATGAGTATACGCTTAAGGATAACTTGAATTATATTTATTCTGCCGACAATGAGACTTGGGACGTCCTTTCGAGTTCTCAGGCTATTGACGGGGAAGTATTGGTTCACACCTTTGACGGCCTGATGGAATATGACATTGAGAATGTGCTTCAGCCCGCGCTGGCTGAAAGCTACGACGTGTCTGAAGACGGCCTGACCTATACCTTCCATCTGCGTGAAGGCGTTTCTTGGGTTGACTCTCAGGGCCGTAAGGTGGCCGACGTGAAGGCGGACGACTTTGTCGCCGGTATGGAGCACCTGATAGACGCCGGCGGCGGGCTGGAAGCCCTGCTGGACGGCCTGATCCTCAATGCCAGCGCTTATTTGAACGGTGAGATTACCGATTTCTCGCAGGTCGGCGTCAAGGCTTTAGACGATTACACGGTCGAGTATACGCTGGAAGCCCCGACTTCCTACTTTATGACCATGCTGGGCTACAACATCTTTGCCCCGATGAGCCGCAGCTACTATGAATCCCAGGGCGGCAAGTTCGGCGCGGATTATGCCCCCGAAGATACCGATTACAACTACGGCAAGAGCCCCGATACCATCGCTTACTGCGGGCCTTACCTGGTGACCAATTCCACCGCCAAGAACAGCATCGTTTTCCAGGCGAATCCGCAGTATTGGAACGCGGACGGTATCAACCTGAAGAGCATGACTTGGTTCTATCAGGAAGGCACCGACGCCACTAAGATGTATAACGACTTCAAGGATGGCACTACCGACTCCGCCGGTATCCTGAACCCTTCGGCGCTGGAGGTTGCCAAGCAGGACGGCCTGTTTGACGAATACGGCTTTGTTTCTGCTACCGACGCCACCTCTTTCTTTGCCACTTTCAACCTCAACCGCCAGTCGTTTGCCAACTACAACGACCCGACCAAGCTCGTTTCGCCCCAGACCCACGGCAGCGCCGACGAGATCAACCTTGACGAGGGGGTCTACACCTCCGAGATCCTGGACGATGCTGCCCGTACCCACGCTGCCGTCAACAACCGCCACTTCCGGCTGGCCTTCAACTTTGCGGTCGACCGTGCCCAGTATAACGCGCAGCGCAGAAGCGACGACCTGAAGTATACCAATATGCGCAACACCTATGTCCCCGGCAACTTTGTCTTCCTTGAGACAGATGTGACGGTGGATGTCAACGGCAAATCCACCACCTTCCCGGCCGGCACCAACTACGGCGAGATCGTCCAGGCGCAGCTGGACGCGGATGGCGTCCCTGTTACGGTTTGGGATCCTTCCACCGGCGCCGACGACCCCTCGACCGGTTTTGACGGCTGGTACAACGTCGAAAACGCCAAGGCCGAGATGGCAAAGGCTGTCGAAGAGCTGGCTGCAATTGGCGTCGAAGTCTCCAAAGAGAACCCGATCCAGCTTGACGTGATGTACGCCGGCAACGTCGAGTATATGCTCAACCAGGCCAACGTCCTCAAGCAGTGCATGGATACCGCTTTTGACGGCTTGATCCAAATGAACCTGATCCCTGCCGCCGACCTTGATGAATACCGGCGTTCCGGCTATAATCCGGAGCTTGGCTCGGATATGAACTTTGACTGGGCTGCTATCTCCGGTTGGTCTCCCGACTGGGGCGACCCCAACAGCTACCTTGACCAGATCCTGCCTGAGGATATGGGTTATATGTCTATCGCTTATGGTCTGTGGTGATCCCTGACCTGTAAACAATAAAAATGCAGCAGGGGAATGGCGTTTCACCATTCCCCTGTACGCTTATAAGTAGGTGTGAACAATATGGGGAAATATTTGCTGCGGCGCCTGCTGCACGGCGCTGTTTCCATTGTTGTTGTGGTCGGGATTGTCATGGTGATGATCTATTCTTTGCTGGACCGGGACCAGGTGTTTGCGGCGGACCCGATGTACAGCAAGGTGGGCGGCAACCAGAAGACGGTCTACTGCTATGGCCGTTGGGAGGAATATGGGTACTTGGATTTTGTGCCCTATGCCGATTATCTGGCGGAGCTGGCCAAAAACGGCGAAATTGACGGGGAGACCCAGGGCGCGGCGGCCGCCATTGGGCGGACTGCCGATAAGGACAGCGAGCTTGTCGCCGGGTATGTGCAGAAATTTACCGAGCATTACGAGTCCCAGGGCTATACGGTGATCCGCCTCAACGCTAAGCTGAACGGGCGCAAGCTCGCCAACGGCGGCCAGCAGCAGCTGTTCGCCTATAAGGACCACTCCCTTTTGAAGCGGATGTGGCGCTATTTTTCAGGGCTGTTGACTTTTGACAACATCCACGCTGTCGCCAACGTCGAAGGGGAGCGGGGGCTGACCTTTACCTGGTACGACCCGGTCTACGGCGGCGAAAAGCTGTCCCCGGCCATCATCGGCAACGGTACCCGGCATAAGTATCTGCTCTATTTGGATGATAAGTTTCCTTTTATCCACCAGAATTTCGTGACCTTAAGCCTTGGCACTTCCTATTCGGTTACGAGGGGCATCGATGTTTTTGATACGATGAGCCGCAGCCAAGGCTCTTACGTCCTCTCTACCGTCACCTTCCCGACAGGGCTGACCGAACAGAGCGCCGACGACCTGCATACGGCGGTCTACCAGCCGGGCTCGCGGGTGGGCAATATCGTCAACGAGGCCCGTTTTACCGACGACTACACCAATGTGCAGATCATCAAGGGCCGCCCTTCCAAGGTGGGCTATTCCTTTACGATCGGCATTATCGCCGTTGGGCTGGCCTATCTGCTGGGGGTGCCGCTGGGGATTATGATGGCCCGCAAGAAGGATAAGCTTTTTGACAAGCTGGGGACGGTCTATATCGTCTTTATCATTGCGGTGCCGTCGCTGGCCTATATTTTCCTCTTTAAGGCAGTGGGCGGCAGGCTGGGGCTGCCGACGACTTTTGACATGGAGTCGTCAAGCAAGCTGATGTTCCTCCTGCCGATCATTTCGCTGGCGCTGCCGTCGGTGGCCAACCTGATGAAGTGGCTGAGGCGGTATATGATTGACCAGATGAACGCCGACTATGTCAAGTTTGCCCGTTCGGGCGGCCTTTCGGAAGGGGAGATTTTCTCCAAGCACGTGCTGAAAAACGCCGCCATCCCGATTGTCCACGGCATCCCGGCCGGGGTGCTTTCGGCGCTGACGGGCGCGATTATCACCGAGCGCGTGTATGTGGTGCCGGGCGCCGGCAACCTCCTTACTGAGGCCATCAACAAATACGACAACGGCGTTATCGTCGGCGTCACCCTTTTCTATGCGGTGCTGTCGGTAGTATCAATTATTTTGGGCGACATCCTTATGGCCACTGTGGACCCGAGGATTTCGTTCTCGACGAAGGATAGGTGATGAGGCATGGATTTTGATTTGAGCAGTTACGGCCTGACCGACGAGGAGCTGTTTGCGCCGGTGGACCACAGCGGCCTGGAATCGGAAAAGATTACGGCCCCCCGCTATTCCTACTGGCAGTCGGTTTTCCGGGTCTTCTTTAAAAACAAGCTGAACATCGTGATTTTAGTCGTGCTGGCCATCCTGGTCGCCTTTGCCTACCTTTATCCGATGCTCACCGAATACGACCGCTTCGGCAACCTGATGAACGCTGAGGCCAAGCACCTTTCGCCGTCGGCGGCCATGGGCCAGCTGGGCTATAATATCCACTGGGTTTTGGGGACGGGCGGCTCTGGCCAGTCCACTTTCGACGCCATCTGGAACGGCGCGCAGATTTCCATCTCCCTCGCTTTGTGCTGCGCGGCCATCAATATGACGGTCGGGGTACTGGTGGGGGCAGTCTGGGGATTTTCCAAGCGGGTGGACGCGGTGATGATGGAAGTCTATAATATCATCGGCAACGTCCCCTATATCCTCTTTATCTCGGTCATGGTCATGCTGTTTACCGCGAGCTTCTGGACGATGGTGCTGGCGCTGACGATTACCGGCTGGCTGGGGATTGCCTATTTCATCCGCACCCAGGTGGTCATTATCCGCGACCGCGAATATAACCTCGCTTCCAAATGCCTGGGGACTTCGACGGTAAAAATTGCGATGAAGAACATCCTTCCCTTTATGACCTCGGTCATCGTCACAATGCTGGCGACCGAGATCCCCTCCTATATCTCCTACGAAGTTTTCCTGTCCTATATCGGCATGGGGCTTTCGGAGATGTCGCTGGGGCGGCTGATCTTTGAGGCTGAGAGCGCGATGGTCACGCCCGGCTGGGGGTTTGAGTTCTGGAGCCCAGTGGCGGTGGCTTCGGTTATCACAGTGGTGCTCTATGTCGTCGGCCAGAACCTGGGCGACGCCTCTGACCCGCGGACGCATATGTAGGAGGGATGGCTATGGAAAATAAAAAGGTACTGCTGTCCATCAAGGACCTAAAGGTTAGGTTCCGGGTCCGCGGCCGGGTGCTGACCGCGATCCGCGGCGTTTCGCTGGACATTTACGAAAACGAATCCATCGCCATTGTCGGCGAGTCCGGGTCGGGCAAATCGGTCTTTACCAAAACCTTCGCCGGGATGCTTGATTCCAACGGCTTTATCAGCGACGGCCATATTATCTTTAACGACGACGAGCTGGCGGACACGGCGGTAAGGCTGACCCCCTTCGCCTGGAAGCTGATTGGCAGGGCCAAGAAAAGGCTTGACGAGTATGCAAGGCTCCTTCCCGGCGCGGCGCTCTATCAGGAAATGCTGGCGCTGGAAAGCGAGAAGCAGGCGCGCAGCGCCCTGACTGCCGACGAGCAGGCGCAGGCCGACAGGCAGCTCGAAGCCCTTATCGCCCAGCGCACCGACGCCTATAACCTCAAACAGACCTTCAGCGGCAGGGATAAAGGGCAGCTCCGCGCCGTCGAGGCGGAAATCGCCCGCTTCGACCGGCAGATCAAAGCCCTGAAAAAGGAAAATGAAGCCTTGGCCAAAGCGCGCAGGCAGGCCGCCCGTGCCGACGCCGCTTATCTGAAAAGCTGGCAGGAGCGCCATGCAGCCTTAAAGGCCCAGTATAGCCAGGCAGTTTCGGCGGCCGTTACGCCTGAGGCTGCGGCCCGCAACGAAATCCTTGCCAAGGAAATCTACCTGTCTGTGGGCCGTTACGGCCTGCCTAAACGGCTCCAGCTGATCGATAAGCTGCTTGCCGCGATGAAGAAGGCCATGCAGATGGGGGTTGACCTCGACGACGAGGCCCAGCGCAACGCCGTCTTCGATACCGTCGTCTTCCGGGTGCGCTATCTGGATGAAAATGCCGGGCGCCTCCACGGCGTCTGTATCCTGAACCTCGCCAAAATCCAGTATGCCAAGGACTGGAGCCAGATCCGCGGCCGTCGGATTGCCACCGTCTTCCAGGACCCGATGACCTCTTTAAACCCCATTATTACCATCGGCAAGCAGATCACCTCCATCATCCTCAAGCACCAGGACTGCACCGAGGCGGAAGCCCGGCGGCGGGCGCTTGAGCTGATGCGCAAGGTGGGCATCCCCAACGCCGAGGCCCGCTTTGACGACTACCCCTTCCAATATTCCGGCGGGATGCGCCAGCGTATCGTCATCGCCATTGCCCTTTCCTGCCAGCCGAAAATCCTCATCTGCGACGAGCCGACAACGGCGCTCGACGTGACGATCCAGGCCCAGATCCTCAAACTGATCAAAGACCTGCAAAAGGAATTCGGCTACACCATCGTCTTCATCACCCACGACCTGGGCGTGGTGGCCAATATCGCCGACCGCGTCGCGGTGCTCTACGCCGGGCAGATCGTCGAGCTGGGTACCGCCGAGGAGATCTTCTACGACCCCCGCCATCCCTATACCTGGGCGCTGCTCTGTTCGCTGCCGCAGCTGGCCGAAAAGAATGCCAAGCTCTATTCCATCACCGGCACGCCGCCTTCGCTCTACAACAATATTACCGGGGACGCCTTTGCCCCCCGCAACCCCTATTGCCTGAAGGTAGACACCCTGGCCGAACCGCCTATGTTCCAGGTCAGCGATACCCATTTCGCCAAAACCTGGCTTCTGGACCCGCGGGCGCCGAAAATCGGCAAGCCCCATGAAATCGAAGACATCCACCAGAAGCTGATGCGGGCGTTTAACATATAGGAGGGCAGCAGAATGGCAAATCAAACCAAAGTCACCCGCCTGCCGGAGCATGGCCCGGTAGACGAGAGCGGCAGGGAAGTCCTGCTGTCGCTGAAAAACGTCGACATTACCTTCGGCAAGGGGGACAACGCCGTCAAAGCGGTGCAGGACGCCTCCTTCGATATCTACAAAGGCGAAACCTTTTCGCTGGTAGGGGAGTCGGGTTCCGGTAAAACTACCGTCGGGCGGGCCGTCATCCGGGTTAACCCGCTGGCCGCCGGCGAAATCCTCTATAAAGGGGTGCGCATTTCCGGAAAAATCCCCCATTCCCTCGACCGCGACGTTATCCGCAATATCCAGATGGTCTTCCAGGACCCCGCCGCGTCCCTGAATGAACGCGCTACCGTCGACTATATCATCTCGGAAGGTCTCTATAACTTCCACCTCTTTGAAAATGAAGCCGACCGCGTCCGCAAGGTGGAGGAGATGATCGGCGAGGTCGGGCTGCTGCCGGAGCATCTGACCCGCTATCCCCACGAGTTTTCCGGCGGCCAGCGCCAGCGTATCGGCCTGGCCCGCGCGATGGTTATGGAACCTGAACTGGTTGTGGCCGACGAGCCGATTTCGGCGCTTGACGTTTCCATCCGCGCCCAGGTGCTCAACCTGATGAAAAAATTCCAGCAGGAAAAGCAGGTCACCTATCTGTTCATCGCCCACGACCTGTCTATCGTCCGTTTCATCTCCGACCGCATCGGCGTCATCTATAAGGGCCGCATCGTCGAGGTTGCCGACGCCGAAGAGCTGTTCAACTTCCCGCTGCACCCCTATACCCATTCGCTGATTTCGGCCATCCCCATCCCCGACCCTCAGCTGGAAAAAAATAAGCAGCTTTTCACCTATGACCCCTCTATCCACGATTATTCGGAGGATAAGCCCGAATTCGTCTGCATCGGCCACGACCATTACGTCTACGGCAACAGCAAGGAAATCGCCGAATATCGCGCTATCCGCGAGAAGGGGACGCCGCTGAAGGCTATTACCATCGCCGAGCCGGGCGCGCCTGATACAGCGCCTGCCGCCGCGCCCGAAACAGGCCCCGCAATTTCAGAGGACTTTTTGCTGCATCCGGCCCACGATACCGGAAGCCTTTGGTATATGGTGCTCTCCTTCCTCCTGCCCATCCTAGGCATCATCGGCGCGCAGGCCTTTAAGCACTTCCACTATTTCCGCAACAGCAAAGCCTGTAAAAAAGGCGCAATAGCCGGATTTGCCGCCCTTGGCGTCATTGTTCTGCTATTCCTGCTGCTGCTGATTATGGCGGTGGTTTAGGTTGGGGCGGACCGCGAAAGACCGCCGCCGGTACGCCCCGAAGCCGGTGGAAAAGGCCGCCCTTTCTGAAAAGCATACCGGCCTGCGGCTGGCGGCAGTGATCCTGCTGCTGGCCGGCGGGGCGGCGGCCCTTTCTTATGCGCTGACGGCGCTGCTGACGCCGCAGAGCGGCTGGCAGCAGGTCGAGGTCAAAGCTTCGGCCGGCCTCAACTGCGGCGACGAGTTCGTCTTTCTCTATAAAATGTCGGGGCCGTCCAGCGAACGGAAAGCGTTACAGCTTGCCTACAGCGACGCCTGCGAAACAGCCTATCAGCTTTTTGACAGCAGCATCCTTTTTGAAGGCTGCGCCAATATTGCCAGCCTTAACGCCCATCCGAACGAGGCGCTCGCTGTCGCCCCCCCGCTCTACGAAGCCCTTTCGCTCTTAGAAGAATCCGGAAGCCGCCGCCTTTACCTGGGGCCAATCACGGAGCGCTACGGAGACCTGTTTTTCTGCCAGAACGACACGGAAGCCGCCGAGTTCGACCCCTATCAGAATGCGGCCTTACGTCAAGAGTTCGCGGCGCTTGCCCGTTTTGCCCAAGACGAAAAGGCCGTTTCGCTGGAACTTCTTGGCGAAGGCCAGGCCAAGCTTTCAGTATCGGCGGAATACCTCGCCTACGCTGAAGCGGAGGGCATCAGCCGTTTTATCGATCTCGGCTGGATGCGTAACGCCTTTATCGCCGACTATCTCGCCGATACCCTTGCCGCGCAGGGCTTCACCCACGGCTCCCTGTCCAGCTACGACGGTTTTACCCGCTGCCTGGACGGAAGCGGCGAGGAATACGCCCTGCCGCTTTATCAAGAAACCGTGGATGGTATCGCGGCGGCAGAGCCGCTGCGCTATCAGGGCCCGATGGGGCTTGTCACGCTGCGGCGTTTTATGCTGTCGGATATCGACCGGCGCGCCTGGTATGCTTTTGAGGACGGCCGGGTGCTGACCTCTTATCTGGATGCGGCCGACGGGCTGCCCAAAGCTGCTAAGGCGAGCGTCACCGCTTACGGCGGGGCAAGCTGCGCAGAAATCGCGTTAGCGCTTGCCGACCTGTATATCGCTGATAGCTTTGACGAAGCGGCCGCAGAATCCCTTGCTTTGGAAAACTTGGCGCTATTTTGGTAAGATAAAAGAAAAAGGCCGTACAGCTGGAGTGCTGCACGGCTTAATTTATTGGAAAAGTGGTTTAGTGTAAAAATAAAGCGTTATACCTCTTATGTCCGGACAATTCACTGGATTGTCCGGAGGAATGAGAGGTTCTGTTCTGTCGTATTATGGAGCTTTGCTCCATACGAGGACCCCTCGGGAGGGTCCTCGAGCTCTCCTGCCCTTTTTTGGGAAAGGGGATTTCGCCCTCTGCGGAGGGCGACCAGGGGGCTCTGCCCCCGGCCCCCGCGATTTTTTGAAAAAAATCGAGTAAAACTTTAATCGCCAGGGTAACTATGTGCAAAGCCATAAACATCTACTGCGTCGATAAGTCTTTCGGTTCTGCGCCATCGACGCAGTAGGCGTGCAAAGCTGTGCTAATGCGTACCCTGGCGATTAAAAGTTTTTGCAGCTTAGCCTTGCTAAGCTAGGCTTTCTTTCAAAAAGCGTCGTACTCCCGTACCCCTCGTATCCTTCGTACCCCCCGTACTCCTTAAAAAGCGCGGCGGGAAACAAGGTCTTGGACTTCAGCGATAAACTCTGCGGCGCTCTTGCTGCCTAGATCGCCTTCGGCGCGGGAACGGACGGAGAGGGTTCCGCTTTCAGCTTCTTTGTCGCCGAGTACCAGCATATAGGGCACCTTTTCCAACTGGGCCTCGCGGATTTTGTAGCCAATCTTTTCGCTGCGGGCGTCCAGTTCGGCCCGTAGGCCCTGTTCTTCCAGCTGTTTGACGACGCTGGCGGCGTATTCCTGGTGGCGTTCGGCAATCGGCAGCACCTTAACCTGTACGGGCGCGAGCCACAGTGGGAAAGCCCCAGCGAAATGCTCAATCAAAATGCCGATAAAACGCTCAATGGAACCGAAGACTACCCGGTGGATCATTACCGGCCGGTGTTTCTGGCCGTCGGCGCCGGTGTATTCCAGCTCGAAGCGCTCGGGCATCTGGAAGTCCAGCTGGATCGTGCCGCACTGCCAGGTGCGGCCCAGGCAGTCGTTGAGGTGGAAGTCCAGCTTGGGGCCGTAGAACGCGCCGTCGCCTTCATTGACGACATAATCATACCCCAGCTCGACGACCGCGTCCCGCAGGGCGGCTGTGGCCGTCTCCCAGGTCTCAAGCTCGCCGATATGGTCCTCGGGCATCGTCGAAAGCTCAATGTGATACTCGAACCCAAACGTCTTGTAAACGCTGTCAATCAGCCGCACCACGCCTTTGATCTCGTCCTTGATCTGCTCGGGCGTCATGAAAATGTGCGCGTCGTCCTGGGTGAAGCAGCGCGCCCGCATCAACCCGTGAAGCGTGCCGGACAGTTCGTTGCGGTGCACCAGCCCCAGCTCGCCCATCCGCAGCGGCAAATCGCGGTAAGACCGCATCCTCGTCTTATAGGTCAGCATCCCGCCGGGGCAGTTCATCGGCTTGATGGCAAAATCTTCTTCGTCAATCACCGTCGTGTACATATTGCCCTTGTAATGCCCCCAGTGGCCGCTGCGCTCCCAGAGCGCGCGGTTTAACATGATCGGCGTGGCAATTTCCTGGTAGCCGGCGGCGCGGTGGATTTCCCGCCAATAGTCAATCAGCAGATTTTTCAAGGTCAGCCCTTTGGGCAGGAAAAAGGGGAAACCAGGGCCTTCGTCTAGGATAGCAAACAGTTCTAACTCTTTGCCCAGCCGGCGGTGGTCGCGCTTTTTCGCTTCCTCAATCCTTGCCAGGTGCTCTTCCAGCTCGGCCGCTTTGGGGAAGGAAATGCCGTACACCCGCTGCAGCATCTTGTTGTTGGCGTCGGCCCGCCAATATGCGCCGGTACAGCTGGTCAGCTTGACAGCCTTGACCTGGCCCGTCTTCATCAGGTGCGGCCCGGCGCAGAGGTCGACATAATCGCCCTGCTGGTAGAAGCTGATCTTCTCGCCCTTGCCGGCGTGCTCTGCAATCAGTTCCAGCTTGTAATCCTGGCCTTTTTCTGCCATCAGTTTAGCGGCTTCTTCCGCCGGCAGCTCGAAGCGCTCCAGCGGCAGGTCGGCCTTGATGATCTTTTTCATCTCTGCCTCGATCTTTTCCAGATCTTCCGGCGTCAGCGCCTGGGGCAGGTCGACATCGTAGTAGAAACCGTTCTCAATAGCCGGGCCGATTGCGAATTTTGCGCCGGGGAACAGGTGGGCAATGGCCTGGGCCATGATATGGGCGGAGGTGTGCCAGTAGGCGTGTTTGCCCTCTGGGGTGTCGAAAGTCATGATTTCCACGGCGCAGTCGCTGTTCAGCATGGCGCGCAGGTCGCAGTCCTCGCCGTTTACCTTTGCGGCGCAAGCTGCGCGGTAAAGCCCCATACTCAGGTCTTTGCAGAGGTCGGCGGCAGAGATTGGCGCGCCATAGCTTTTGACGCTGCCGTCTTTTAACGTAATATTCGGCATAATAATTTCCTTCCTTTCTTTTGTAAGCAAAATGAAAACGCTTCATCCCCGCATAAAACAGGGATGAAGCGGCATAAGCTCCATGGTTCCACCCAGATTCGCCCGTTTTTTGGCGGGCCTCGTTGAGGCAGGTAACGTTGCCTTCGTCCGTTGCGGTTCGCCGCACTCTCCAGGGCGGTATCGGAAACCCTTGCTTTTGGCCGCCCTTTCAGCCGGTGGGGCAGCTCTCTGGGCAAAAGCGCGGCGGATATCCGCTTCCCTGTCGCAGGTTTAAAAGATTTTTATTAGTATAGCACCCAACAGGGGAATTGTCAAGCCTTTTTGCGCAAAAACAGCGCAACAGCATTTAGAAATCTAAAAGAGTACGAAGAATACGGGTCGCTTTTGAAAAAAGCTCCGCAAAACTTTTAATCGCCAAGACGCCTATTTACCCCCAAAAGACCGCCTCCTGCGTCGATAAATTCTACAAAGGAATTCTGCCATTTTTTAAATGCTGTTGCCCTGGTGCAAAAAGAATTTAATTTGCCAGCCCCGCTTTTCATTCGCCTAAAAGTATGCTATAATAATTATAAATTGAAAACCGCGAAAATTTGGAGGGCTTTTTATGGGTATGAATGCTGTTCCTGCCGCTGAACGTATACACATCGGTTTCTTTGGCCGCCGCAATGCCGGCAAATCCAGCCTTGTCAACGCTGTCACGGGCCAGCAGCTGGCAATCGTCTCCGATGTCCGCGGCACCACCACCGACCCAGTCTATAAGACGATGGAGCTGCTGCCGATGGGGCCGGTAGTCATAATTGACACCCCCGGTATCGACGATGAAGGGGAGCTGGGGGCGCTGCGGGTACAGAAAAGCCGGCAGGCGCTTCATAAAACGGATGTTGCCGTCCTAGTGGCGGATGCGGCGCTGGGGCTGATGCCGGAGGACAAGCAGCTGATCGAAGCCTTCCGGCAAAAAGGGCTGGCGTATGTGGTCGTTTTCAACAAATCCGACCTTGCGTCGCCTAAAATCCCTGACGGCGCGCTTTTGGCCAGCGCCGTTACCGGCGAAGGCGTCCGCGAGCTGAAGGAACGCATTGCCCATCTGGCTGTCCGGCCGGAGCCGTCGGGGCGGATTGTCGCCGACCTGCTTGCGCCAGGCGACCTGGCAGTGATGGTGGTTCCGATTGATAAGGCCGCGCCCAAAGGGCGGCTGATCCTCCCGCAGCAGCAGACGCTGCGCGATATCCTTGACGCCGGCGCTTTCGCGGTGGTTGCCCGCGAAACGGAGCTGGTAAAGGCGCTCGCCGCCTTGGGCCAGCGCCCGCGGCTGGTGATTACCGACAGCCAGGTCTTCAAGCAGGTGGCTGCCGATATCCCCGCCGACCTGCCGCTGACTTCGTTTTCCATCCTGTTTGCCCGTTATAAGGGCAACCTTGACACTGCGATAAAAGGCGCGGCGGCTGTGGACAGCCTCCAGGACGGCGATAAGGTGCTGATTGCCGAGGGCTGCACCCACCATCGCCAGTGCGACGACATCGGTTCTGTGAAAATCCCCCGTTGGATTGCCGCCCATACCAAGAAATCGCCGGAGTTTTGCTTCTGTTCCGGCACAGAATTCCCCGACGACCTTTCGCCCTATAAGCTTATTATCCACTGCGGCGGCTGTATGCTCAGCGAACGGGAGATGAAATACCGCCTCGCCTGCGCCGCCGACCAGGGAATCCCCATTACCAACTACGGCATCCTAATCGCCCATCTCCATGGCATCTTAGCGCGCAGCATCGCGCCTTTGGGGTACGGAAGTACGGGGGAACGGG
Organism: Oscillospiraceae bacterium; assembly: GCA_022793675.1. Lineage (GTDB taxonomy): Bacteria > Bacillota > Clostridia > Oscillospirales > Ruminococcaceae > Faecivivens. Next base: position 219,197 of record JAAWDH010000041.1, on the reverse strand, counting down.
AATACGTCGCTTTTTGAAGGAAAGCCTAGCTTAGCAAAGCGGCAAAGACTTTTCATCGCCTGGGTCACTGGGTAAGCAGCCATAAAGCCCTACTGGGTCGGCTTAAAATAACTCCCTTTTCGGAATTGTGTACCCATTGAGAAATAGCTTATAAATATACATTTACTGTAGGACAAGAAGATTGCATTTATTCATTCTGTTAATCTTTCCGAAAAGGAAGTAAAATAATTGTTGACAAACAGGGAAAAGTGGGATATAATAAAAGAAAGTCATGACTGGTACAAAAGAATATACACAGATCAGGGGAGCCTTGGGCTGAGAGGACTTGTTCCGACCCTTTGAACCTGTTCGGGTAATGCCGGCGTAGGAAGATCTAACAGTGTCTGCTGCGGGGGTACCCGCAGGGAGTTCTGTTTGATGGAAGCCGCGCGGGAATCCCGTGCGGTTTTTTAGCGCTCGCCTGGCGTTTGCAAAAGGAGATTCTTTATGGTGGGTACACAGAATAAAAATGTCCTGCGGATGGTGGAAAGCGGGCTGCTGGTGGCGATTGGCATTTTGCTGGGCACCTTTTTGAAATTTGAAGCGCCTTGGGCTTACGGCGGATCTATCACGCTGTTTTCGATGCTGCCGCTGGTAATTATTGCCTACAAATACGGCGTCTGCTGGGGATGTTTTGCGGGGCTGGCCCATGGGCTTATCGGGCTGCTGATTTCAGGCGGCGGTGCTTCGGGGCTGGCGGCAATGGTGCGGGAAAACGGTCCGGCGGTGTTCGCGGGGATCCTGCTCCTGGACTACATACTGGCTTTCGCCAGCATCGGCCTAGGCGGGATTGCGGCAAAATTTACCAAGTCGCCGTCTTCGGCACTAGGGGTTGGCGCGGTAATCGGGTTGAGCTGCCGGTTTGTCTGCCATTTTGTGTCGGGATTCGTGCTGTTCGGTTCTTACGCCGAGTGGTTTTTCGAGCAGAGCAGCTGGGGGATGTGGATTATGGAGCGCTGCAGCGGCATAACGCTTAGCATCATCTATTCCTTCATCTACAATGGCCTTTATATGATACCGGAGATCATCCTCACAGCCGTCGGCGGCGTGTTGGCCGGACGCTTTCTCGGTAAACAGCTGTCAACGCGTTCGACCCAGTAGGCGGGCTGTGCCCGCAGACAATTCGTGGCAGGCTGTGCCCGCAGGACAATTCGCGGCGGGCACAGTCTCCGCAGACAATTTCGCGTTGGAAATCCAGCAAGCCGGATTTCTGCTGCGGATAGACATAGCCGGTTCGCTCGCGGTTACGGGCAGGCTGTTCCAGCTGCTCCTATTTGATCCTTATCCCAAACCAGAGATAAACCAACTCTTTTTGAACAAACGGCAGCTCAGCTGAATATCCGTCATAAACCTATTCGTCCTTATACTCCCAGACACAACGGCAAAGTTGAACGCAGTCACCGTGAAGACCAGCGGCGTTTTATGAAACCCATTCTTTCTATTCTCTCGATGACTTTAAGAAAACAGCTTTCCTCTTACCTTTACCATTCTAACTCCAGACCTATGCGTTCTCTTTCCTGGCTTTCTCTTCTTGAAAACTTTCTGCTTTCACTGTCCAAGATCATTGACAATCTCACAATGCTGCATTTTCAGTCAAATTAGCGCCATCTAATTCATCTGGTATAACACCAGCCTTTCCGATACTTCCAACAATTGAAAGATAAACATCTTCTTTTCTGATAATATATCTACTAATTTGATCAAATGTATCATCTGTAATATAGCGTAAATCTGAAGTGTCAATAGAGTTTTCTCCAAAATCGACAATCCGTAAGTAGGGGTGGGCCGTCTTTTCCGTTATCAAGCTGTGACCTTTAGGCAATCTTTTTCCGCCTCTGACTTCTGCAAAATCACCAACTTTGCGATATTCCCAGCTATCCAATCCCACCCCATGCTCTTTTCTCCACCGCTCCGTCAACTCTCCCGTAAACGCCTTATGGAGGATGGCAGATTTCTGCAGTTCAAAAGCCATCCACAACAGCTTGAACCTTTTCCTTCGCTTCGTCCAGCCTGGCAAACAGGCTTTCTATGCGGGAGACAATGCGATACTGTTCTGCTATTGGTGCAATAGGCACAGGATATTTTTTTACAAACTTGGGTTGCGCACGCATAAGGGAGCCACCAACGCCCGAAACCTTGGACAACATGAATTCTCTAAAATACTGGGACCTAAAGCAAAACATGAGATAATCGGAGTTTATTATTGAATTACGAATAATAATCCATTCTGAAGATGCCAATAAAGCATTATCTGTGTGTTGTGAGACTTTCCATACGCGATTGATTCTAGGGTTGATTTTGCATAACAGGACATCATTTTTGATAACTGATTGCTTTGAGGAACCAATTTCCGAACCTGCTATGATTTCTGGATAATCGTCAGCACTACTCGGTACACTGTATAACTCGAAGATAGCATTAAGTTGTTTCATAGGATCAACGGATAAACCAGAATACTGATTGATAGATTCAATATCAGTCCAGCACCAATTCTCAGGAATCGGATACGGCTGCTCCTCCTCCGGTACAAACGGGCTAGCGGGAACTCCTTTTTTCTTCGCCATCATTCCACCTCCGACAGCATCTTCAGCTCATTCACCACGCTGTGCAGGAGGTCCACCGCTTCTTCCAGCTGCGCGATGGCTTCCTCGCCGCTTGCAATCGGGTCGGGCAAATCGTCATAGTCAACCACAGAGTCATCCCGGATCAATCCCAGGTCAAGGCTGTTGCCCTTTTCCGCAATTTGCTCACGGGTGAACATACTCCACCGTTCATCCTGTACAGCGTGACAGTCATTGGCTTCAAATGCCGCCTCAAAGCCCGCAAAATGCTCTGCCTTCAACAGGCTTGTCTTGCCAAAAGAGGGCATATTGGTGCGCAGATCATAGAACCAGACCTCTTGAGTGTTTCCCTTATCTATTCTGCCGCGGGTGAAAAACAGCACATTATAGCCCCGCATACTTTTGCCCAAGTTGGACAGGGTATCTCCCAAAGTGTTGGTTCCCTCCATGTTGTGCAGCATGGCATTCATCAGAGCCAAACGGTGGGTATCGTGCACCAGCTCCGTACCTGTAAAAGCTTCCGTCCGTTCAAAAACAGCAGTATCCGCATCAAGGTCATAAAATTCGTCTGTCTGTTCAGAAACATACTGATGGGCCGCGATCATAAAACCGAACGTGCCGCAGGCAGGATCGTTGCAGCGCTCGCCAGGCTGAGGCTTTGTCAATCGAGTTATAACATCAATCAGTACGCGAGGTGTGAAATACTGTCCCGCACCCGATTTTTTCTCGTTGGCGTTTTTCTCCAAAAGCCCTTCATACAGATTGCCAAGCCCTTCTTCACGAGCAGAAAACCAGTCCAATCCATCAATAGTGGTGATGATTTTTTCGAGGTTCTTCGGTTCGTCGATGTTGGTGGCAGCGCCTTGATAAATCTCCCGTACACGGCCTGTGCAGTTCTCGCCCAGGTGGTTCAGCAATTCTTTATAGAATTTTTTCAGCTTAATGCCGCTTTTGGCAGTCAGGCTGTCCCAACGATAAGCTTCTGGGATCTGGCTCTCTGCGCCTGTCTCCTTCGCCATTTTTAGAAAGAGAATATAGGTCAGCCCTGTTACATACTGGTGATAGGTGATGCCGTCATCGCGGAGAACGTTGCAAAGGTTCCAGAGTTTGGAGACAATTTCTTGGGTGGTCATCGTGTCCCTTCATTCAATCAACCATTTTCAGAGGCAATTTTCAAAACTACAGAATCAAAAACCTGCGCTTGATATTTTGGCTTGATTTTTTTCTGATTTTCCTGAAAATCATGAATTGCATCCAACATTTTCTGCTGTGCCTCCTGTTGATCGCTGGGGAGAGGATTCACATACCTTTGCTGATTCATAAGAGCTTGATTTACCATTGCAGAAACAATGCTACCAAAAAGTTCATTTGGATTCATGCGATTTTTCCTCCGTCATCGTACAAATACTCGTTGAGTTCCAAAATAATGCTTTCCAGTTTATTGCCAAACACTTTGTTGATTTTCGCAAAGCCGCCTGCGCTTTTAAAGCGGATGTCCTCATCAAATACAGTCACATTCAGAACAGATTCTTCCATCAGGTACTTTTCCACTCTGATAATCCAGTTGAGTTCCGACTTTGAGAAATTGTGTGCCTTTTTAAGCTTATCCATTGCCTGCCGTATTTTAGCTTCGTGGGAGATCAAAGCAGAGCCAATAGTATAGCGGCGGATTAGGCTGATAATATCTGCAGTGATTTTCTCGCTGGTCATCTGAGAAATAGCTGTATTAAGCTGTTGGGCGGTAAAGCCCTCTCTGTCCAGCGTCAGGCGCAAGGATTTTAAAGCCTCACGGGTCAGCTTTTTTGGTTTTGTGCAGACGATATTCAATGCAGCAATTTCATTCAGATTGGCCTTGACATAGGCTGAAAATGCGTCTAAATAATCTTCTGGCTTACTGTTTTCGCCATAGCCTCTGCTATGCTCCAAGAGCTCATCTTCGTGGTCAGAGATCACAACAGAACGACGTTCGTCTGGCCTGAACTGCTCCAACATTTTGAACAGCTCTGTATTGGCAAGCAGATGTTTTTTGGCATCCTCTGGCTTGCGTTGCTGAATATCAACAATAAACTGAGTGGGGTCTTGTCCTCCTGCCATGTTGGTAAAATGTTTCATCGTTTCAGCATCCATATGCCGTTTTTGACGCTGCAGCTTTGCAATAATTTGGTCTATCTGGTTTTGCACTTGATGTTCGTCTTCAAAAACTTTCAAGTCATCCAAAAGCTGCTCGAATGTGGCGCTGGGGTCGGCAACAACGGGTTTCATGGTGCTGACCGCTTCCAAAGAATTGTAAACACCGACAGGGTCATAAATCTCAAAGTGGGTTTTATGGATTTGGGGACAAAGGCGGGTAGCTCGGCCCATCATTTGTTCAAACAGAATACGGGATTTCACACGGCGCATGAATACCAATGTTGTGATTTCAGGAATATCTATACCCGTAGTCAGCAAATCTACCGTGACTGCAATGCCGGGAAAACGTTCATTTTTGAAATGCCTGATGGCATCCTGTACTTTCTTCCTGTTGCCTCCGCCTACAGAGCCAGTGATTTTCATAATCGCATCATTGTCAACGCCCATTTCTGCGTAAATCTCTTTCAGAATTTTTACAATCAAGTCGGCATGGCTATCATTAACGGCATAGATTAGCGTTTTCCCCTGCACATCAGGACTTTCTGGGTCAATATCATGAGCGATTTCTGCTAAAACCGTTCGATTGAATGACTCTGTTATAACTTGGCGATTGAAGTCATCCACATCAAAGTCTAACTCATCTTCCAGCAGTTCGGAGTTGGTAACCTCTCCAGTCACAGGGTCATATCGTACAACAGTATCACCTTGTTTATAATGAATACCTTCTGTATTCAATTTTGTGAGTAATCTATGGGGAGCATCATGATCAACCAGATACCCTTCAATCACAGCCTCGCGATATGTATATTTGAATACAGGCTGTCCAAAGATTTTCGTGGTCTGCAGTGCTGGTGTTGCCGTCAGCGCAATTTTCACAGCGTCAAAGTATTCTATAACGCAGCGGTATTTGCTTTGGTAATCAAGCTGGTCACGGTAAAGAACTTCATCCTCTCCCATTTCCCTATCCAGAATATAGCCTCGGTGTGCTTCATCAACGATAACCAAATCATAGTCAGAGACAGCAGGCATAGTATCTTCGTCATTGTACAGGATTCGCTTGACCATACTCTGGACAGTGGCAATTTGAATTCGGGTTTCGCCGTCTATGTCTTTATCATCTAACCCTTTGATATTGTAAATCTCATCAAGAGTCATCAAATCTTCTAATTTTACTTCTTTGAATACTTCAGATGCTTGTTCATCCAATGACGTTCGATCCACAAGGAAAAGAATTCTGTGAAAGCGTTTTGTTTTTAGAAATCGGTAAATCATACCCAAAACGGTACGTGTCTTTCCTGTGCCTGTTGCCATGGCAAGCAAAATATTGAACTGCCCATTGATAATTGCTTTCTCAGCGGCTTCAATGGCCCTGATTTGATACTCACGGAGGTTTAAACCGTCTTTGTCACGCAGCAGATCATAAGACATTTTCCGTAAGTCTTGATTTCTTGCGGAAATATCCCTGTCAAGCAGTTCCATGATTCCATTTGGACTCATCCAGCCTTTGAGAACTTTAGGGGCATTATCAGGCTGTCTCAAATCCAGAAACCATATGCCGTTTTTGGTGTCATATTGCTCTAGATGGGGCCTGCCATTGGTAGCAAAGATGAAAGGTACTCCATAGTTGTTCCAAGTGCCAATTTGATAAGTCCTATCAGCGCTGCGGATATTGCGTGAGTAATCCTTGCACTGGTAATCAATAACAGAGGGGATATCCTTATGGATTGCCTTAGCTTCAACCATAGCAACTAATTGCATACCAACAAAGAAGGCATAATCGACACGGCCTCGATTACCAACTGTGGAATCGGTGGGCCATTCAGCAATAGCGATATTACGCCCTTTTGCGGGACGAGTTCCTTTTGAATAGCGCAGTACCTCTGTGTCAGCTTCCCAATCTACCTGGCGCAGCTGCTGATCAATAAGGTAACGAGTTTCAGCTTCCGGTTTTTGGCGCTGACTTGCGGCTTTGCTTGCCTGCTTGCGGCGAACATTTCTGGAAACTGTGTCTGCAGCAGAAGCGGTCTGCTCAGCCTCCATGGCCAGCTGCTTTTCCTTTTGTTCTTCTCCAGCCTTATCTAACCGCAGAGGTTGAGACTATGGAGAAGGCATAGTAAAAGGTTGGCTTTGGTAACTCCAATCTCCATAGGCCTGCATAAACCACTCGCACAAACCGTGCGCCAAAGGTATAATATCAACATGGCTTTTGTGCTATAACGAGCTGATTTATCTTTGAGATTTGTGAGAAACGTTTTGGAGGGGAAACCGTCCTGTAAGCATAGCAAAATGATATCATTTTGCTCAGCCTGTCGAGAAACGCAAGCTTAAGCGAAAGCGAAACTTGCGTTTTTTCGTATTCTCGCAAAAAGAAAATTATAGCGCAGACAAAAGAGGGAATAAAGGCCCTCCTTCCACTTCCGGACTGCCAGCTTTTTGAGATTCATAGCAGCAAATTTAAGCTTCACCCAGTTGGTCACCTGAGTGAGGCCTTGGTAAAGAGTATAGCGCATACCATGTTCCTCTTTGGCATCCGCAAATACCCGTTCAATGGTTTCTTTGCGCAAGTCGTACAGAGCTTTGTACTTCGGCGTATGGCATACATCCTCCGCCATCTCAATGTACTCCTGCCAAATGTGCCGCATCACGGTTTTTTCGCACTTGGCATTGGAGGTACACCGATCGAGAGAGGGACAACTTCGGCACAGGTAGCCTTTGCTCTTGTACTCCCTGTACCCTTCACGAGTTGTTGTGGAATAGTCCAGCAAATGGTATTCGGGGCAGATCACTTGGTCATAGTATTCGTCATACACATACTGCCACCAGGGCAGTCCGCCCTTTTAGTCATGGGCCGTTTGTATGCGGTGGAAAGAACACGTCCGTCGTCAAAGATTCTCTTGCAGATCCAGGGGGGTTTTGTAAGCAGCGTCGGCAATGATGGTTTTCAGCTGGGGATAGTGGGCAGTCAGTTCATTATAGAGAGGGGCGAAGGCAATACTGTCATGGATGTTTCCAGGCGTTACAACCACATCCAACACAAAATTGTGCTGATCGCAGGCGGTGTGCGCTTCATAAGCAAAGCATTTTTTGTGCTCACCTTTGTGGAAAACACCACTGTCGGGATCGGTCGTACTCTCGCTGACGGTTTTTGTTTCCTCGGACAGTTCACCATGATTGTCATCATCGAAGGGCTTCTTTCCGTGCTCTTCCCGATCGGCGTTTACTTCCTTCATTAAGATTCCCGCATAGCGTCTTGCTTCTTTAGGAACTTCTTTGCGAATCTGTTTCTTTAGATTGGCGTTGGCCTTGATGTGGGTTCCATCCACAAATGCCGCCTTAGTATCCAGATAGCCTGCCTCCGCTGCTTCCTTCAAAATCCATCTGAATATATACTCGATCGTTCCGCTGTTAAAACGGTGCTTGAAATTATAGCTTACAGTTGAAAAATGCGAGATAGTCTCTGCTATTCCATACCCTAGAAACCAGCGATAAGCCAGGTTCATCCGAATATTCTCCAGCGTTCTCCTTAGGGAAGGGATCCCATAAATATGCTGGATCAGGACGATTTTAAACAAGACAACTGGATCGATGCTGGGTCTCCCAGTATCTTCACTGTACAGATCTTTTACAAATTCGTAGATTTTTGTAAAATCTATTGCTGTATCTATTTTTCTCAACAGGTGATCTTCCGGCACTAGCATATCGATGTTTACCATTTCCACATTGTCTCGATCCATCTGTCCTGTTTCCAGCATTGCTTTCACCTTTTCTGTGATGTTTTCTTTATTATACCATACTCAAATGAAAAAGCACAGTAAAAACTGGACTTTTTTCGACAGATTGACCTGAAGTATCGATACTGATACTTCAGGTTTCTCTATGCGCCTGACTGGATTCGAACCAGCGACCTTCCGGGTCGGAGAACTCAGGCATACAATGAAAAAAGGCCTAATGACGGGCTTTTTAGTGGTTATGGACCAAAATAGGAGGGGAGATGAAGAAGGCACAAACTGCGCAGCAGCAGGAATTTGGCGAGATTGCAGCGATGGTGGTCAAGTAGTGGTCAGCCCAAAGGGGTATCAAGTCATTGCCATTAAGTTAAAGATAGATTACTCTTTTCTTCTTTTTTCGCCTGAATTCCGATGAGTCTGCGAAAAAATTTTAAAACTAAGCTTGCAGCTTAGTGACAATTTGTCCGGTCTATGCTATAATAAAAAAGTCTGAATGATTTTGTCTCAGCATAAGCAAAAACTCACAGGGGTATAGACTGACGCTGCAGTGAAAACCTGTGATTCAGCAATCACGTCAAATAATTCAGAAAGGGGTTTGAGCATGAAAACTATGGATTTGCCTCCATATGCTCCAACTTTGATAGAATCAACTCGGGCAATTGGGTATTCTCTTGAAACAGCAGCTGCGGATATCATTGACAACAGCATAGCAGCTGGTGCCAATATGGTAAATCTTTCTTTCTTTCCTATTGGTGAATCATACATATCTATTTTGGATAATGGTTTCGGAATGGACGCGGATAAGTTAAATACTGCTATGCAGTATGGCAGCAGAAATCCTATCGATGCAAGAGATGCTCAGGATTTAGGACGTTTTGGTCTGGGATTAAAGACTGCATCGCTTTCTCAGTGCCGATGTCTTACAGTCATTTCAAAACAAGCGGACAAAATTGAAGGACGCAGGTGGGATATAGACTATGTTTCAAAAACCGGGATGTGGTCGCTGATTATTCTGGAAAAAGAAGAAATGAATGACGTCCCGAATATAGATGGTTTGCTTGCACAAGATTCGGGAACGCTGGTCGTCTGGCGGAAATTGGATCGTCTCAAATCCGGCGAAACTGATTTTGAGCAGGTGATGGGAAGAAGGATTGACAGTGTCCGTGAGCACCTCTCCCTTGTATTTCACCGATATCTCAGCGGGGAAAAAGGAATCACAAAGCTCAAAATTTCTATTAATGGGCAAAAAATTTCTGCCTCAGATCCATTTTTAGAATCTAAAAGCACACAGGCCATGGATGATGAAATTTTGCTTGTGCATGGGCAGAAAATTACCGTTCGTGCTTATATTCTGCCGCATATTTCAAAAATGACTCAAAAGGAAAGAGAGGATCTCGGCGGAAAAGAAGGCCTGCGCCGCCAGCAGGGCTTTTATATCTACCGCAATAAGCGCCTTCTTGTTTGGGGCACCTGGTTTCGGATGAGACGGCAGGACGATTTGTCAAAACTTGCTAGAATTCGGGTAGATATTCCCAATACGCTGGACGATTTATGGACACTTGATATAAAAAAATCTTCAGCACTTCCGCCGGCAGAAGTGAGAAAAAACCTGGAAATTATTATTGAGAAAATCGCTGAACGAAGCAAACGCACCTGGACTTTTCGCGGCAAAAGAGAAACTGATGACAGAAGTGTGCATATTTGGAATCGTATGAAGAATACCCATGGCGGCTTTTACTATGAGATCAATCGAGTGCATCCGATGGTTGAGCAGATTCTAAGGCAGGCACCGAATGTCTCTGTCATGCTTAATGAGCTTTTAAAGCAAATTGAAACAGGGATTCCTTTGAATCAGTTATATGTAGATTTAAACAATGAGGAGCAGCTGGTGAATGGTCAAGAACAAAATGAGCAGGAGGTAAAAGAAGCTTTGAAAAATATGCTTGCTGCACAGACAACAGCTGAAGAAAAGCTGGCTCTCCTTGTTGCTTTGGAAGGAATTGAGCCTTTCTCTCAGCATCCGCTGGTTGTTTCAGAACTGAAAAAGGAGGTTCTTTAAATGCCTAATTCAAATGCAGAGCAGCTGGAACGCATTATTTCTGCGAGCATCAATTCTGTGTATAAAGATGTCCCGCCGACAGAAGATGAATTTAGAGAGCAGGCAGATCTTATAAGGAACAGCATGAGTTCTTTTCTGCCAGTCAGCGATCATGAATATGCTCAAATTTTGAATCGTTTGAAACAAACGCTTGTCGTTTTGATGGACATTGGCGTCTGCATAAACGACAGGAACAGCGGGCATCAGTCCTGGCTTCCTGCCAAAAGAGCAGATTTTGATTTCTTCTTCTGGAGTCGTTATAAAAAATATCTTGAGGAAATGAAGCATTGGAATCCTCGCGTTACTGCCAATTTAGGAAAAGTATCAGATGAAATCCTTGATCTTTGCGGCGATCCCAGTGAGGATCATTTTTTCATCAGAGGGTTGGTGCTTGGCGATGTTCAGTCCGGAAAGACTGCTAATTATACAGCAATCTGTAATAAAGCGGCTGATACAGGATACAGGATTATTATTATCCTGGCTGGTATTCAGGAAAATCTTCGTAAGCAGACCCAGGAACGCTTGGATATGGAGTTTACGGGAAGGAAAAGCGAGTATTATTTGGACCCAAAAGCAGAGCAGGGTATAAAAAATATGCCTGTCGGCGTTGGACGTTACGGCCATGACAAAAAGATAGTTGCCTTCACCTCTGTAACAAAGGACTTTGACAGCGGCGTTCTGCGCAGCAATAATTTGGGAATTGAAAATGTTAACTGCCCTGTTGTTCTTGTTGTAAAGAAAAACAAAAAAATATTAAATAATTTGATTAGATGGCTGTCCAATAATAACACTCTCAACGCTGCAGGACAGATTGAACTGCCGATGCTTTTAATTGATGATGAAGCTGACAATGCGTCAGTCAATACCAAAGATCCCGATTCTTCTCCTGCAGCCATTAATGACTGCATTCGGCGCTTGCTTGGCCAGTTCAGCAAGGTTACTTATTTGGGAATTACTGCGACGCCTTTTGCGAATATCTTTATTGACCCAGGTCAAAGCGATGACCTGTTTCCTGCGGATTTTATTTATGCGCTGTCTGCTCCAACAAACTATATTGGCGCAGATAGAATTTTCGGAGATGGCGGGGATTTTTTTGAGATGCTTCAGCCTCTTGACAGTTTTGCGCTTGAAGAGATCTTTCCTCCTAAGCATAAAAAAGACCTTATTGTTAATGAACTTCCCGATGATCTTATTGAGGCTGCAGAATATTTCCTGCTTGTAAATGCAGTGCGCGATCGAAGAGGAGATGCCGCTGAGCACAGATCTATGATGGTGCACGTCAGCCGCCTTAAGAAAGTTCAAAATCAGACAGCAGATATTCTTAATATGTGGCTTGATCAGATTAAATCGGATCTTCGAAATTACTCGCAGCTTGATTGGGAAAAAGCAGAAGAAATAACATCTGTTCGCAAACTGCATGAAGTGTGGGATAAGTTTGATCTGTCTGCTAAAGCGGGAACTGATTGGCCGGAAATTCTTCGTACGTATCTGTATAGAGCAATTGCTCCGATTGATGTTCGTGCTGTTAATATGGAAACCGGCGCAGGCAGCTTAGATTATTTCAATCATAAAAATGATGGGCTTAGAGTAATTGCAGTCGGCGGCAATAGTTTGTCCAGAGGTTTAACTTTGGAGGGGCTTTGCGTTTCCTATTTTTACAGAAATACTCAGATGTATGATACCTTGCTTCAAATGGGAAGATGGTTTGGATATCGGCCCAATTATGCGGATTTGGTAAAAATTTGGCTGTCTCAGGATGCCATTGATTGGTACAGTCAAATTACTCGTGCTGTCAATGAGCTGAAAGACGAGATCGCTGCTATGCACAATGCCCATCAAACCCCAAGAGAGTTTGGCCTGAAAGTAAGACAGGATCCAGGCTCGCTTATTGTGACTGCAAGAAATAAGATGCGGACCGCTCAGAGTATCTCCTGTCCCATTTCGGTATCAGGCAGGCTCCTTGAGACTCCTCGTCTGCGGGCTGCGCGTTCTATCCTTGAAGATAACGAAAAGGCATTTAAAGCCTTTGTAAACAGTTTGGCCGTGAAGGGTGAAAGGGTGCCCTCAGGTGATGAAAGGGCAAAAGGCCATTATTTTTGGAAACATGTCCCCAAGGAGGCTGTCGCTCAGCTGCTGCAGGAATTTGAGACACATCCTTGGCATCTGAATTTTAACAGCAGAGCCCTCTCTGACTATATTGACAGACATGAGTGGCCGGGCGGCTGGGATGTTGTCCTTATAAATTCCGGCAGCGGCAGAGCTTATTCTGCAGGGCTGAGCTGCGGCAGCGAAATACTGCCTCTTGAACATACCGAATTCCGAAAAGTCAGTGCAGATTCTAAAATGATCAGTGTTTCTGGAACGAAAGTAAGAGTTGGTTCCGGCGGCTGTACCAGTATAGGACTGACAGCTCAGCAGATCAAAGATGCTGAGCAGGCTTTTCTGGAACTTCATCCGGAAAAGAAAAATATTCCCGACAGCGCCTATTTGATAAAAGACAGACAGCCGATTTTGATGCTTCATGTAATAAACGCAGATTGTTCGGGAGCGCAGAATCGGGATGTTCCTTTATTCCTATTTGCACTTGGCGTAGGTTTTCCAAGAAGAGAAGGAGAAACGGAAACTGCAAATTATATGGTTAACCTTGTGGAATTAGTTAATTGGATGGATCCGGAAGAGGAGGAGGATGAGTAATGAATGACTATGAACAGGAGCTGCGGGACAAGTGGGAGAGCATCAATTATTATCAGGGCGGTTCGCTTCAGCTGGGAATTGCTCATCCGCTGGAATGGTATGTCGGTTATTTTTCGGCAGAGAAAAAATCCATCATTATTGTCAGTGATAATCCGGTCGGCAAGGCTGATTCTTCAAAAAGCATCCAAGCTCTCTGCAGGCAGCGCAGGGATGGGAGGTATGCCCTGTCTTTTACACTGCTTGCTCAAGAGCAGGAAGATGTATTTATTACCATGTGCGGAGATATGATTCGCTTTTCCAGTGCAGAGACAGATCAAGCTCAAGCGCTGGTTCAGGTGATGAAAAGATATGCCGCATGGCTTAAGCTGCTTCAGAACAGAAACTCTGCGCTGCTTGGAATCAATGCACAGAAAGGTCTCATCGGCGAGCTTTTATACTTGAAAGAGAGGATTGACGGGGGACTTGCTCCAATGGATGCACTTGCTGGATGGGTCGGCCCGGAAGGCGCAGATCAGGATTTTGTTTATGATGACGGGTGGCACGAGGTAAAAACTATAGGAGCATCATCGTCGGAAATTACAATATCTTCTGTGGAGCAGCTGGATAATGCACAGCCTGGCGAGCTTATTGTAATGAGAGCTGATAAATGCGCCCCCGCATATCCCGGAGCTTTTACGCTGCATAGCTTGGTGCGCGTCGTAATTAATGCAGTCAGTATGGTGCCCGCTGCTGTTGAGTGCTTTATGCTGAAGCTTGGAAGTGCAGGCTATATTGATGTGCCGGAATATGATGAACAGAGATTTGTATTCTTATCCAAGCAGATTTACTGCGTTGATCATGCGTTTCCGCGTTTAACGCGAAATTCGTTGGCACCAGAAATTGTGAATCTGCATTATGTCTTAAACCTGCCAAGTTTATCAGCTTGGGAAAAGAGGAGGACTCCGGATGAATTCTGTCGAATTTGACTTCAAGGAAAGCTTCCTGCAGGAAGTTAAAGTTGCCGCAGCAGAAAGCGGCGAGGGCTCATGTGCAGCGTTTGTTGATAAAATGTCTGCTGCTTTAATTGATTCTGAAGTGCTGTCAGATTTTGTTCCTTCATACTATGTTGGGCAGGCAGGGCGCAGCAGGTATCGTGTTGACGGTTACATATATGATGAATTCGATAACGCCATGAATTTGGCGATTGCAAATTTTGACGGCAATGATGAAGAACGGCGAATGACCAATGCGATTGCCGAGCATAATTTTGGCCAGCTACGGCTTTTTTTAAATACCGCGTTAAGAACCAATCTGTATCAGGAAATAGAACCAAGCACTTCCTGCGCGGATTTAGTTGATTTTCTGCGCCGAAAAGAAAAAGATATCCGAAAGTATCGTTTTCTTATTTTTACAGATGCTGATTTGAGTGCGTCTGTAAAATCTGTTGAACTGGATGACTATGAAGGTATTCCTATTGAAGGTCAAATTTGGGATATAAACAGAGTCTTCCGCGTTTGCTGTTCGGATCAGGGCCGCCAAACTGTTGAAATAGATTTCCGTCAATACTGCGGTGAGGGAATTCCATGTTTGGAGGCAAGTTCTGCTGCGTCCAGTCAGTATAAAAGCTACCTTGGCGTTATTCCAGGCGAAGTGCTGGCTGAAATCTATGATAAATACGGCAGCAGACTCTTGGAAGGCAATGTGCGCTCATTTTTATCAACTAAAGTAGCTGTGAACAAAAAGATCCGGGAAACTATTCTGAAGCGGCCGGAAATGTTTCTTGCATTTAATAATGGCATATCAGCAACGGCTATGGATGTTGAAATCACTGTTACAGATCATGGCTGCTTTATTACATTCGTGAGGGATTTTCAAATTATTAACGGCGGACAGACTACAGCTTCTGTTTCAAATGCCAGGTATAGGGATAAGGCTGATTTAAGCAGACTTTATGTACAGATGAAGCTTACAGCGATTGATGAATCGTCACAAGAAGAGTCAGATGAACTCATTCGCGATATTTCAAGGTCTTCCAACAGCCAAAATAAGGTCAGCGATGCAGATTTTTTTGCGTCCCATCCTTTTCATCGTCAAATGGAGCAAATCTCGCGCCGCTTATTTGCTCCCGCTGTGAATGGTGCCCAGTATGAAACAAAATGGTTTTATGAACGTGCCAGAGGACAATATCTTCAAGAACAAATGCGGCTTACTTCTGCTAAAAAAAAGCAGTTTGAACTCCAAAATCCCAAAAATCAGGTTATTAAGAAAACTGATTTGGCAAAAGTCCAAAATGTTTGGCGCGGATTTCCGCATATAGTCAGCAAAGGAGCGCAGACGAATTTTTCTGCCTTTGCAGATTATATAGATGAGCAATGGCGTAAAGACGAAACACAGTTCAATGAGCTGTATTTTAAATCAACTGCGGCATTGATCTTGATGTTCCAATTTTTAGAAAAACAAATTCCAAAGCAGTCGTGGTATCAAGATGGCTATCGTGCCAATGTTGTTTATTATACATTGGCACAATTTCACAGACTTATAAAACAGCAATTCTTTGGATCCGATCTGGATCTTCTTGCCATTTGGAACAGGCAAAACCTTCCTCAGCAAATACAAAGTTCTCTTCTTCAGCTGGCCGAGCTGGTGTTTTCCAAGATTACTGATCCAAAAAGAAAAATTATAAATGTCACCCAATGGTGCAAACGCCCAGAATGTTGGGAAACTGTCCAAACAATTAAAATGCCGCTCTCTGCTGAATTGGCAGTCTATCTAATTACACGCAGTGATCATCAGGAAGCTCAGAGAGCTGCCAAAAAAGATCAGCAGCTTACTAATAATGTTAACGCACAAATAGAGGCGGCTAAATACACTTCAGATCAGTGGAAACGATTAGCTGAATTTATTGTTAAAAATCATTTAACAATATCTGCGGATAAGGATGGTCCCGCACTGCAGGCTATCTGCAAAGCTCAAAATACAGGCAGATATCCGCCTGATTTTCAATGCAGAAGGCTACTTGCACTTTTAAAAAGAGCTGAGGCAGAGGGCTTCAGCATGGAAGGGTAGGCAGGAGAAGAGATCATGTACAGTGTGATAGATCTGTTTGCCGGCGCCGGCGGACTGAGCTTAGGCTTTTTGCAGACTAGAAAATATGTCATTAAAGCAGCATTTGAGAACAATCCTTATATGCAGGAAACATATCGGCGCAATCACGAAGGAGTCGATGTGCAGGGCGATGTTTGTTCGGTGGATTACAGGGAAATCCAAGCAAAGTATGGTCCTATCGATGTTGTAATCGGCGGCCCGCCGTGTCAGGGATTTTCAAATGCAAATCGTCAGAAGAATCATGCAGTTAATCAAAATAATATGCTGGTAAAACAGTATATCCGAGCCATTCTTGAATTACAGCCTAAGGCGTTTGTAATGGAAAATGTAAGTATGCTGCGTTCTGACATTCATCGCTTTTATCGCAGTGAGCAGGATGATGAGCGAGTCAATCAGTACCAGATTCCTAGGGAAAAAAGCAGAATAGTTCTTTTGGAAAAGCAGTATATGTTTGAAACAGCATTGGAAATTGTTAAAGATGAGTCTAAAATTCGCGAATATATTTGGCCCGAAGAACAATATACCGTTCTTAATATAATCTATAAATCAAGAAGAAATATTAAAAAGATGGAAGCTTCTCTTGATAAATATAAAAGGCGCTTAATTAAATTTGCTTCTGAATATAAAGAAAAGGAACTGGACGACAATTATATTTTGGAACAATCAAGGCGAGCTTTTAATGCAGTAATGCAGTATTATTCAGGAGAATTGGAACTTGAAAAGCTTACGGAGTCTATTGAGCTGGCTGTTATGCTGCAGCGTATGCTGAGCAAAGCAGCGGAGATTTATTCCAACCAGCTGATAGTTGATCAGTTTGACGCTTCGGCGGATTTATCGGTAATTGTTCAGTCCTTTGCCGTGTTTGATTATTTGAGAGCTATTTTGGGTTCGGATTATGACATTGATGCCAAAACATTGTGCGCTGCAGATTATGGTGCGCCCCAAAAAAGAATGCGGTTTATAGTAATGGGAGTTAAAAAGACTATTACGAAAAAGGTAAAACTTCCTGAGGGCAGCTTTGCAGAGGAAAATTACAGAACTGTACGGGATGCAATTGCAGACCTGGAAGAAGTCCCTCCCTTTGTGAATATGGGTGATGATGTTGGCATTCCTTTGGAAAGCTGCGGAGTTATCAGTGAATTAGGCGGGATGCTTAGAGATACGAAAATTCTTAAGAATCATATTGTAACAGCTACAGGTGAAATTGCTATGCGGCGATTTCGAATGCTGCATCAAGGACAGAATTTTCATGCACTTGATGCAGCATTAAAAGAAAATACCTATACAGATATTACTCGTACACAAAATACAATCTATCTTCGACTTAATTACGATGAACCGAGCGGTACTGTAGTGAATGTACGGAAATCCATGTGGATTCATCCTGTTTGTGATCGGGCTGTCAGTATTCGTGAGGCAGCGCGGCTTCAAACTTTCCCAGATAGTTTTATTTTTTATGGTACAAAGGATAGCCAGTATCAGCAGGTTGGAAATGCAGTTCCGCCGATTATGGCAAAATCAATAGCTAAGAAGCTTGCCAAAATATTACGAGAGGCTATGTAGAAAGGTTAACGCTTATGGCGGATAATCATTCCAAAGAAATTCGCAGCAAAAATATGTCTCATATTCGAAGTACGAATTCTAAACCTGAGGAAATTGTAAGAAAGTATTTATTTTCGAAGGGATTTCGATACCGTAAAAATGTACGTGGCCTGCCAGGATGTCCAGATATTGTTCTTCCCAAATATAGGACAGTAATTTTTGTGAATGGGTGCTTTTGGCATAAACACAATTGTCCTCGGTTTGTATGGCCATCTTCTAATCAAGCTTACTGGATACCTAAAATCCGGCGAAATGCAGAACGGGATCAAGCTAATACAGCAATTCTTAAGGAGCTTGGGTGGAACGTAATAATTGTGTGGGAATGTGAATTGAAGAAAGCGGTTCGAGATGAACGGCTTCAGTCACTTGTTTTTGAAATCAAAAAGAATATCATCCTGTAAAAATGTTTAATGTAAAGATATCTGAAACGAAGTTGCACATTTAGCATTGACGATTTATGCTGTTTCTAGTTGTCAAATGGCACGATACTGTAAAGTCTCATGAGGGTTTTGAGAATGGAGGAACACGGTTTAGGGAATCGTCCTGCAAGCATAGCAAAGTGATATCCACTCTGCATTTTGGGGAGACCCCAAGCCCCGTAGCGTGACGACCGTGACGACTTTCCCCCACCCCCTCTAAGCCGTCACGGTCGTCACGCTTATATTTTCAGCATTATGGAAAGAATGCGCATAGGACATATGTGCTTATCTGCGGGCGTCCAATAGGGCGTCTGCTTCTTTTTATTCCAGCAGAAAGATTGGCTTTTGGTCGTCCTATAGGATTGCCAAGAGGGCCACAAAGCTGTTGAGAGAACGTTGCTTGGACGGCCAATCGGTCGTCCATTTCCTGTTTTTCAGAGATTAGATTGATACGATTGGATTCGATCAGATTGATTCGATTGATTTTTGTGAGGAAGGCAGAAAAACCTGATTAGACTATCTGTATAATTAGAGGCTGAATTTTTACTGTATTATTCCGATTATTATCCTTGATTTTTATGTACCTATCTGAAAAATCACCAAAATAAAAAAATTTACAATTTCAGGGAAAGAAAAGGCCCTTTTTCCTGGGCTATATAGTGAGGCACAAATTCCAGCGAAAGGAGGAGGCCGCGTTTCTGCGCCTGTGTGCCCCCGTGCAGCAACACTGTCCAGGCGACGGGAAGGGGTTACCCCTATTTTTTACGAAAAGCCCACTGTGGCGCCAATGCGAGGCGCTGCGGCAGCATAAAGGAGAGATGCAATGGATCAAATCAAAGAAAGAATTGTGACACTGGAGGAGCTGTTTCTTCAACCCTTGCAGCCCATTCAATACCTAGTCGAAGGGTTGCTGACGCCTGGGCTTTACATTCTCGGCGGTGCGCCAAAAATCGGCAAGTCATGGATGTGTTTACAGCTAGGACTGGCGATCTGCAGCGGCGAAAATTTTCTTGGCTGTCAGATTCGGCCAAGTGAGGTGCTGTATTTCTGCTTAGAAGACAGCAGCAATCGAATCCATCGTCGAGCAGCGGAGCTAACAAATTCTGCGCCGAAGGGATTCTATCTCTGCGGACAAGCTGCACCGCTGGGGGCGGGGTTTGAGGAACAACTGTTGTCTATCTTACAGAGGCAACCGGCCATTCGCCTGGTTATCGTCGATACGCTGCAAAAGATTCGCAGCAGCCGAAGCGGCAATGCTTATGCGCAGGACTATCAGGAAATGGCGGCGCTGAAAAATTTGGCGGATCAGTGCGGAATCTGCTTATTAGCTGTTCATCACCTGCGGAAGATGCCGGACGATGATCCGATGAACCGGCTGTCCGGCACAACGGGTTTGAGCGGCTGCGCTGACGGCACCTTGATTCTGGCGAGAGATCGGCGCAGCAGCAATGCGGTGCTGACTGTCACTGGACGCGATGTGGAAGATCAGGAGCTAGAACTGAGCTTTTCAGGTGGCCGATGGGAGGCTGCGGAAAATTCAGACAGCCAGCAAAATATCGTGCTTAACAGTGTGGCACAGCTTTTAGCTGGACAGCACGAATTCAGGGGCAGTGCGACAGAACTGGCGCGAAGGCTTTCTGCAGAGGCAGGGGTTTCTTTGACCTCCAGCAGTTTAAGCAAGCAGCTCCGTCAACAGCAGGACAAGCTGGCAGCAATGGGCATCCAGATCAGCAGCACCCGAACCAGCGAAAATCGAACACTGCACCTGATTCAACAGTAAATTTGTGACAGCATGACGGTAATGACGGGTACATAGAAACTTGCAGAAGCAAAACTATCAGTCATTGCTGTCATCGTGTCATCCTGAAAGGAGACAACATGGCAAGCATTAAGCAAAAAAGTGAAAGAAAATTTAAAATTACGGTCTGTAACGGATATCGTGCCGATGGCAAAAAGCGGATGAAATCTTGTACGATTGATGTACCTGAAAGTGTGCCCAGGCGTGGTATACAGCAGTATATTGCTGCTGAAGCGGAGTGCTTGGAGAAACGCTTTCGTTATGGCTTTGAACAGGACGAGCGCACAACTTTTGAGCAATATGCCCATAGCTGGCTGGCGCGGCAGAAACATTACAAACCCAGCACATTGGCAGGGTATGCTCGGCAGTTGGAGGTAGTCTATCCCCTCATCGGCGGCCTTGCCATCAATCAGATTCGCCCGCTGCATTTAGAAGAACTTTGCGAGGAACTGAGAAAACGCACCACTAAAACTGGTCAGCCTGTCTGCGAAGCGACTGTTCAAAAATATTTGGATACGGTTTCGGCAGTATTGGAGGATGCTAAGCGAAACGATATTTTGCTTTATAATCCTGCCCACCGGGTTGCGAAGCCTCATATGGAGCAAAAGCAGCAGCGTATTCCCAGCCAGCATGAAATAGACCGCTTGCTGCAATGCATCTTGCAGGAGCCGCCTGTTTATCGCTCTTTTTACCTGTTGGCAATGACAACCGGCCTGCGCCGCGGCGAGCTTTGCGCGCTGCGCTGGAACAGCTTTCATACTGGTTTTCAGCTTTGGGTTGAACGTTCTCGAAGCGCCGTGAGCGGTCAAGGTATCATCGAAGGTTCCACAAAAAACCATCGCAGCCGAACGGTGGTGCTGCCGCTGTTAACTTTTGACAGTCTTGGCGAGCTGCTCTCTGAACAGCTGCATCGCTATGGCAGCATTCAGCCTGATGGCTATATCTTTGCAAATAATGGCACACCCATCCATCCGGATACTTTCACCCGACGCTTGCGGCGAATCTATCAGCAAAATGGTTTCCCTGCCGACTATCACCTGCATACTTTGCGGCACTTTTTCGCTACCTATCTGCTGGAAAATAATTTGAGCAAGCAGGTGACAGCGGACCTGCTGGGACACGCTGACACTGCTTTTTTGGAACGCACTTACTGCCACCCGCGTGATGAGAGCAAGGAGCAGGCAGCGGCGATTCTGAACGATCTTCTACTGCCGGAAATGGAGAATATGTAAAATAATAGAGGCAATGATGGGTGAAATTACCTGTCATTGCCGTCATCCTGTCATTTCAGCGGTTCTGCTCTTTTGGCGCAAAATCTTTGTCAGTTCTGGTGATAGCTTTCCGGCGCAAATGTCGGTATCCTTGGTGTAGCGATGCGCAAAAAGGAGTGGTCAAAATGGCATCGATTCGCAAAAGGGGAAACAGCTACTTAATCGTTGTTTCCAGAGGGTACGACTATCAGGGCAACCGGCTGAAATCTGCCCAGAAAACGGTTCATCCGCCACAGGGACTGACCCCGAAGCAAACTGAAAAATGGCTCAATGAGCAGGCTGTGCTGTTTGAAATGGAGGTGAAGCATACAGCGCCTGTCGACAAAAGTATCACATTTGCCGAATATACTGAAATCTGGCTGCGGGAGGTGGCACCGAAAAAGCTGGCTCTGTCAACTTTTACCCGTGATCAGCAGGATATTCGGCGGATTCTGCCAAAACTTGGACATTACAAGCTCGCCGATCTGACTAAAGAGATTATACGACAGTTTTACGATGAAATGCGCCAGGAAAAGAATTGGAAAAACGGCGAGCCGCTGGCTGAAAAGACGGTGGAAGGTATTCATTCCTGCGTCTGCAGCATTCTGTCCGACGCTGTCGAGGCAGGATACCTTGTCCACAATCCGGCATGGCGGGCCTACAAGAAAAAGGGCACTTCCAAAGAGCGCCCTGTCGCGGATGAAGAAGTGGTGAGAAAACTCATCCAAGTATTGGAAGGGGAGAGCATGAAATATGAGGTCTATTACAAGCTGATCCTTGCCACGGGAATGCGGCGAGGTGAAGCCTGCGGGCTGCGCTGGAGTGACATTAACTGGAGACAGCGAAGCCTTCGTATCCAGCGAAACGTCGTCAAGATTCCGCATTACCCGATCATGGTCAAGGAACCGAAAACCCAGGCCGGCAATCGAATTGTTTATTTGTCGGAAGGGCTTTGCAGCCTACTGAAGGCCTGGCAAAGCGAGTCAGAATGGGAAAAGGAGCAGCTGGGGCAGGGAGCCTTGCTGCCCGACGATTATCTGTTTCGCCAGCAAGACGGCAACCCTATGGTGCCCAATACTTTCACCTTTCGGCTCAAGAAAATTCTGAGGGAAAATGGCCTGCCAGAAAACTTGAACGTTCACAGCCTTCGCCACACCAACGCCAGCCTGCTGATCGCGCAGGGAGTCGATGTGCGGACGGTGGCCGGACTGCTGGGACACGCTCAGGCTAGCACGACGCTGGATATCTATAGTCATGCTTTCGACAAGAATAAACGTGAGGCTCAGGAAAGGCTGAAAGAGATAACTGGGATTTAACAAAAAATTTATAAATTCAAACCGTTTGACGTATCACAGAAATCAAAATCCCTTGGAATATCAGATGATATTCCAAGGGATTTCATGCGCCTGACTGGATTCGAACCAGCGACCTTCCGGGTCGGAGCCGAACACTCTATCCAACTGAGCTACAGACGCATCTCTATGAAAACCGCCTTTCGGACGGGTTCCAGCTATGAAATTTTAGTGGTCAAATAGTGGTCAGGCTACTATTCCTAAACAAAACAGGAAACGCTCAAAGCCCGCCGCTGCGGCATTTTTCAGCATTACGCCGTCCTGTGTCGGAGTTGTCGGAGCCGAACGCACTATCCAGCTGCGCCATAAATGCACACGCTATCTCAGTACTAGGAACTTTCCAATTTTCCAAGCACTTTGCTGCTGTTTTACAGCGCTTTCTTATTATAGCAAAATTTTTCGGGAATTGCAAGGGTTTTCCTGAAACTTTTTAAAAAAAACCAAAAAATTTCTTTGGGCCCAATATTTGGCATCTCTAAGGCAAGCCTAACGGCAACTTTTTTACGGGAAAGTATCCTTGGAGTACAAGAAACACTTGAAAAACATATCGATTTATGATAAACTGTTTTTATAGTCCGACAGCCAGCCGGTCTGGATACGGCTGGGAGCTGGGCAGCACCCAGCTTCCCAGCTGTGTCCGGCGGGGCCATCATAAAGGAAAGAGGTTTTATTTATGGGTTTGTTTGGCACCAAGACAAAGACAGAGACGGAGGCAGGAGCGATGACGGTGACTGAGAAAAAGGAAAGCCCGGAGCCGGCTGTTTCCACCCCCCACACCAGCACAGTGATTGCGGCCAATGTGACCATCAACGGTACCTTGAGTGGAGAGGGCGACATTCAGATTGAGGGGATTGTCCAAGGGGAGATCAACCTCAAAGGCGCAGTGGTCATTATGCCCACTGGCTTGATTAAGGGCCCTATTTCGGCGGATATTATCCATGTAGCCGGTTCGGTTGAAGGGAACATGATGGCCCGTGATCAGGTTTGCTTAGAAAAGGGCGGCAGCGTCGACGGCGATGTGACCACCCCTTCGCTGGTGGTACAGGCCGGCGGCCGGCTCAATGGACGCAGCAGTATGGTAAACGATAGCGCCGACCATGCCGTCCATGTTATCGCCCCCCCTGCGGATAATTTCCAGCTCAGCGAAAACCACAGCAGTACGGAAGTGTCCAGCAGCGAAAAATGATCTTTTTAGCACAAAGGCCCGGCGGGAATGCCCTCCGGGCCTTTTGACGTATCAAGGCAGGTTTTTTTGCTCGGCTCCCGCCGATGGCAGCACCCCGATCTGCTTGCGGTAGACTCTAGAGAAATAAGAAAGGCTGTGGAAGCCGCTCATAGCGGCGCTTTCGCTGACGTTATAGCGACCGCTGGCCATCAAGCGGCGGGCGTTTTCGCAGCGCAGGAAATTCAGATAATCCACCACTGTCCGTCCAGTCAGTGCTTTGAATTCGCGGCAGAAATAGTATTTGCTGAAACCGACGTGGGTGCAGAGCTGGTCCACCGTGACCGGTTCTGCAAAATGGGCGCGCAGGTACCCCAGCGCCTCCTTGACCATTTCGCTGCGGCGGCTGTCGCTGCCGATGTCTCCGCCCGGCGTGACTGAAAAAGAGCGGCAGCAGCCGATGACCAGTTGTAAGGAGAGTGCTTTGACTTCCTCTTTATAATATGGGCCTTGTTCTTCCATTTCCTGGACGATGGCCTGGTAGCAGCTGCGGATGCGGCTGTCGTCGACTACCTGGGCGAACTGCTTCTCGCCGATCGGCACCCCAAAACTGTCGCAAAAGTTTTTATCAATAATCAAGCAATAATAGCTGCTTTTTTCCCCTACCGGTCGGGCGGCATGGATGCAATTGGAACTGAAGATTACCACCTCTCCGGGCTTGGCTGAACGGATGGCCCCATTGCTGCTGGTCTGGCATTCGCCTTTAACGACATACAACAGTTCTAGGCTCTCGTGCCAATGGGGGATAAAAAGGGGCGATTTATGTTTACAAGTATCCAAATGGAAGATAATGGGAAAGTTTGGATCGGGGTGGACATGGGTCTCATAGGTTGATAACAGCATAATCAGTCTCCTGCGGCGTTGATTCGAAAAAAAGCAATATCGTATCAATAAGGGGCAAAATCCCCCCTTTACTTTTCTGTCGGTTCTATTATATAATAAAAATAAGGCATCCGTCAATGACATAGTACGAAAAGACGAAAATTTTCTCTTTTCGTCGACGGGCCTTTGGTGTTTTGACAAATATCAGAAGAGAGAGGTTTGATTTTTATGTACGATTTCTCCATTGGCGTGATGCTGGAATCTTTTAGGCTCCCTGTCCCCGAGGCGCTGAAAAAAGCAAAGGAGGTTGGGGCGGCTGGTATCCAGGTACGCGCCACCGGCGGCGACCTGTCCCCTGAAAACCTTGTTGGAAGCAAACGCCGCGAGTTTTTGAACCTGATTAAATCGGAAGGCCTGGTAGTTTCCGCGCTTTGCGGCGATCTGGGCCACGGTTTTGGGGATAAGGGCCAAAACCCCGATCTGATCGAGCGTTCCAAGCGGATTTTGGATCTGGCCAAAGAGCTGGAAACCGATATTGTGACGACCCATATCGGCGTTGTCCCTGCCGACCCCAGCCATGACCGCTATAAGATTATGCAGGACGCCTGCGGCGAGCTGGCGCGCTATGCCGACGAGGTGAAAGCCCATTTTGCGATTGAGACTGGTCCTGAAGAAGCCGCAACCCTAAAACAGTTCTTGGATGGCCTCCATTCTACCGGCGTTGCGGTTAATATGGATCCGGCAAACTTTGTTATGGTCACCGGCGACGACCCTGTGCAGGCGGTCTATACGCTGCGGGATTATATTGTCCACACCCATGCCAAGGACGGCAAGCGCAACTATTATCGCAATCCCGAAGAAGTTTACGGTTTGGTTGAAAGCGAGATGCTGCAAAGCCCCTCCTTTATTGAGCTGCCTCTGGGCGAGGGCGGCGTCGACTTTGAGAATTACCTCAAGGCGCTGGACGAGATCGGCTTCCATGGTTTCCTGACGATTGAACGCGAGGTCGGCGACAGCCCTGAAAAGGATATTGCCGCCGCTGTCCAGTTCCTGCGCGCTAGAATCTGAGTACGACAACGCTTTTTAAAGGAGAGCCTTACTTGCCAAAGTAATCATGTATGCAGCCAGGAAGCCCTACTGCATTATAAAATGTCAGCCGGTATGGCCGGCAGTGAAAGGACAGAAAATTATGGGCAAAATCAAAGTTGCGGTCATTGGTACTGGCAATATTTCGAATGAGCATATCCGGAGCTACTTAAAAAACCCCGATGTTGAGCTTTACGCTTTCTGCGATATCAACGAAGGCCAGCTGAAAATGATGGCGGAAAAATACGGTGTAACCCGTACTTATACGGATAAAGACGTAATGCTTCGCGAACTGCCGGAAATCGACGCTGTCAGCGTCTGCACCTGGAACAGCCAGCACGCGCCCTGTACGATTGCTGCGCTGAACGCCGGCTGCCACGTCATCTGCGAGAAGCCGATGGCGACGAACGCCGCCGAGGCTAGGGAGATGAAGGCGGCCGCCGAGAAAAACGGCAAGCTGCTGATGGTCGGTTTTGTCCGCCGTTACGGCAATGACTGCCGGATCCTCAAGGACTACATTGATAACGGTTATTTCGGCGATATCTACTACGGCAAGGCTACCTACCTGCGGCGCAACGGCGCGCCCGGCGGCTGGTTCGGGGACAAGTCCCGTTCGGCTGGCGGCCCGCTGATTGATCTGGGCGTTCATGTCATCGACCTGACCCGTTATTTGGTCGGCAACCCGAAACCGGTATCGGTTTACGGCGCGACTTTCTATAAGCTGGCCAACCGCCCTGGTGTCAAGGGCGGCGTTAAGACCCATGTTTCGGCTGGGCGTTCTGACAACGATATTTTCGATGTCGAAGATTTGGCGACGGCGATGATCCGCTATGACAATGGCTCTGTCATCGCAATTGAGGCTGCTTTCTCCCTGAACCTCAAAGAGGACGAGGGCAAAATCCAGCTCTTTGGCACCAAAGCCGGCGCAAAACTGGATCCCGAATTGGAAATGTACACCAACTTTAACGATTACATGGCCAATGTCCAGCTGGCAATCCCTACGGCGCTGAGCTTTGAGAACCTCTTCGCCAACGAGATTAACCACTTTGTCGACTGCGTTATCAACGGTACTCCCTGCCGTTCCCCTGCGGAGGATGGCATCACCCTGATGGAGATCCTCGACGCGATTTATGAATCTGCCCGTACCGGCCATGAGGTCGTAATCGGTTGATTTTACATCTGCCAAGGGATATCCGAATTTGAAAGGAATGGTCTATTATGAAAATTTCTGTCAGTGTCTACAGCTTTATGCAGTACATCCGCGACGGCCGCTTGACTCCCATCGAGTGCATCGCCAAGGCCAAGGAGATGGGGTTTGACGCCATTGAGTTTGTCGAGTTTGTCTTCCCTGAGGGCGAAGACAAGATGGAATATGCCAAAAAGCTCCGCGCAGAGAGCGACCGGGTGGGCCTGCCCATTTCCAACTTTGCCTTCGGCGCCGATCTGCTCAACGGTAAGGACCGCTCCGGCGATGTCCCCGCCGAGATTGAGCGCGTTAAGGGCCTGATCGATGTGGCTGAAGTGCTGGGCTGCCCCACCATCCGCCACGACGTAGCTTTCGGTTTTGCCGAGGGCAATCCCCGGCTTTACCGCGGCTTTGACAATGTCCTGGCCCAGCTGGCCGACGGCTGCCGCAAAATTACCGAATACGCCAAGACCAAAGGCATCAAAACCATGACCGAAAACCATGGCCAATTCTCCCAGGAGAGCACCCGCGTTGAAAAACTGGTCAATACAGTGGCTAACGAAAACTTCGGCCTTCTGGTGGATATGGGCAACTTTGTCTGCGCCGACGACGACCCCGGTGTGGCGGTGGGCCGCTGCGCGCCTTACGCTTTCTATGCCCATGCTAAAGATTTCATCATTAAGCCGGGTACTGCCCCCAACCCCGGCGAGGGCTTCTTCTCCTCCCGCGGCGGCAAGTACTTGCGCGGCACGATTATCGGCCACGGCGACGTGCCGGTGCTGCAGTGCCTGCGTGCGCTGAAGGCCGGCGGTTACGACGGCTACCTGGCCATTGAATTCGAGGGCATGGAAGACTGCATCCAAGGCATCTCCATCGGCCTTGCCAACCTCAAACGCTATGTCGCTGAGGTGTACGGCGAATAATCTTAAACGCTGAGTTTGCAGCTCCCTTGTCCGGGCAGATTTGTCTGAGCGGATGGGGGAGCTTTCCCTTGAAAGGAGGGCTTTTATGGCCAACGCCGCCTATACCGAAAGCTATCTCGCCTTTCGGCAGCGATGCCTTGCAGCCTTCACGCCGGAAAACCGCGTCGAAAGGGCCGGGCTGCGTCCGGTTGAGCAGCAGTTTGAGGAATTTACGCTGCGCACCGTTTTTTACGAGGCGATGCTGCCAAACTGTGCCGTCCACGGCAGTGACTGCCGGCTGTTTAAAAATGGGCGGGAGGTCTTCAGCTGGCAGAGCGTCAACAACGATGGGGATTTTTATCGGCTGATCCACCATCAAAACAGTCGGCGCTACCTGGTTTTCCGGCAAGACCTTTATGGCTATAGCGTCCTTTCGCTGGCGGATTTTTCTCTTTTCCAGTATTTCCCTAAGGAATCCTGGCCGGAAAATTCTGAAAAATTTCACGAGACCTTTATCTGGACAGATGTGTCGTATAGCGCCGAAACGGGCCTGCTGGCGGTTGCGGGCTGCTTTTGGGCAGCGCCAATGGAGGTGGTCTGCCTCCCATTTGACGAGCCGATGGCGGAGCACTGGCCCTGGATGATGCTGCGGGATGCTTTGAGCGACGACGTTCCGTTTGCGGGCTTCGAGCCGGACGACGATATTCTGCTGGTAGGCTGGCAGCCCAACGGTTCCCTGCGGCTGTCAGTGGGGACGGTGGATGGAAAGCGTCTGCTTGTGGATTGCCGCATCAGCGAAGACGGCAGGCGGGTGCTGGCGCTCACGGTCATATAGAAGAGCCAATTCGTAAAAGCTGGGAATAAAAAAAGAAAAAACGCTGCCCTCTTTGCCGGAATTTTCCAGCAGAGAGGGCAGTCTGCGCCATTGTCTATGAAGCGTCAGCTTTTGGTGCTGACGATGGGAATCCACAGCTCGACATAGCGGTCAAGGCCCACCGACAGGTCATCGGGATCCCAGAACCAGTGGTGCACCGAAAGCTCCGGGGCATCCGCCAGCTGATAGCCGGAAGAAGGCAGCCATTCGCTGACCGCCTGGCGGCGCAGTTCCTCGACGAGCGTGACAGGATAGCGGGTACGCTCGGTTTCGCAGACGAGGTAAAGCGCTGCCGGCACGGTGATTTTCTCAAAGCGGCCGGCGTCTTCCGCCCCCAGCACCTTGTTGAGGTTCTGGGTTGTCCAGGAATCCAGCAGGCTGGCAATGTAAAAATCATAGCCTTCGTCGTCAAAATTCATCATGATGTTGTAGTTTGTGGCGCAGTCCCTGGCCATGCCGTGCAGGGCGTACTGACAAAGCCGGGTGGAGAGGTAAAACTCCTTCTCCTGCTCGGCCCGCCGAGCAGTTGTACCGGTAAAGTGCCGGCGGATGCCTGTAAAGGTGAGGGTTGGTTTCTGTTCAATGCGATAGTTCATGATATGACCGCCTTCCAATGAAAATTTTAGGACAAGGCGGGAAAAGGATTTCAGATTGGTGCGGCTCGCCTGGGAAGGCAGGATGCCGTGGAATTTCTGGAACGCCCGGGCAAAGCTGTCAGGGTTTTCGTAGCCATACTTCAGCGCGACGTCGATGACCTTCGCGCCGGCAGCGGCTAATTCCGCCCCAGCCAGTGCCAGCCTGCGGCAGCGGACATATTCGCCTACTGTAAAGCCGCAGAGAATGCTGAATACTCGCTGAAAGTGATAGCTTGAGCAGAAGCTCTGCGCAGCGGCCGCCTCGTAATCGATTTGCTCGGTCAGGTGCTCTTCGATATAGTTGACTGCTCGCTGAATGCCGGTGACCCAATCCATGCCGTTTCCCCCTTACCTGCTTTTATTCTATCAGAAAGCGTTTGTATTTGCCCGATATTTTGTGCCAGGTGATGCAGGGTGGCGAATCGACGAGTCGACGAGTCGACGGGTCGACGGGTCGGCAGGGCGGCAAAAGATTTGCTGCAGGTCTTCAGTGGACACAGCCAGTCTCGCCAAAGCAGCGTTTATATAAATCTCTGCGCCAGAGTACCGCGCACAGCGCCATCCCCAGCGTGTAGCAGACCGCTAGCTCTCCAAAAGCGACCGACCCGGCGTTAAAAGCGTACAGCGCGGCAAAATTCTGTCCTGGTTCGCCGCCGAAAACCAGCGTCAGCTCCAATCCGATAATTGCACCGTTGAAGAGGACGGGCGGCAGCGCCCCCAAAATCATTTTAGCCAACCTGTCCTTATGCTGCTCGGCGTGGAAGTCCCGCCGGCCGATGTAGTAGGTGACAAGCCCCGCCAACAGCGTTGCCAGCGTCCCGACTGGCGCGTCAATCAGCCCGATAGGGTTTAGGCCGGTAAAGAAACCAATCAGGTTGGACACAAGGCAGCCGAAAGCCAGCCCCCATATGCCCACCGGCGAAAACAGCGGCAGCAGCGTCAGCGCTTCGCTTATCCGAAACTGCACTGCGCCAAAGCTGATAGGCGCGACCGCCAGGGTCAGTACGGTGTACAGCGCCCCAATTAGGGCAATCTGTACCATTTTCTGTGTTTTTGTTCTAGTCATAACGACCTCTTTCTCCGCGCTTTTTTATTTGCTAAGATGGACAGGCTGGCGGCAAAAACATGATGTGGTTTATCTGCCGATGGGGTGCTAAAATCACCTACCCGTAACCGCGAGAGAACCGGCCATGTTTATCCGCAGCAGAAATCCGGCTTGCTGGATTTCCGACGCGAATGAAAAGTTTTGCGGAGCTTTTTCAAAAGCGACCCGTACTTTTCGTATCCCCCGTATCCTTCTTAGCTTTGCTTGTCCGGATCCTCCCGTCCGTTTGGCGCGGTAAAACGGCGGGACACCTCCGGTGCAATCTTTATTCTAGCATATTCATTGATAATTTTCAAGGGAATCTGCCGAAAGCGACTGGAAAATTCTTGACTTTTCCTTGATATTCCTCTATAATAGTCCTTATCAGTGTATTTTGCCGGCATCCGCAGCAGGGCTGCCTGCCGGTTATCAAATCTGTAATGGAGGAATTGTTCCATGAAACGAGTTGGAAAACCCGTCTTCTTTATTGTGTCCATTCTGATTGTCGCACTGATGGTGGTGTCAATAACCGGCATCAGCACCACCTATGGCGACAAGACGACGGCCTATATCAAAGGCGGCAACGATATCCGCTGGGGGATTGACATCCGCGGCGGCGTCGACGTGACCTTTACCCCGCCGGACGGGGTGGACGCTACCGAAGCCCAGATGGACGCTGCCGAATCAGTTATCACCACGCGGCTTGTGTCTTTGCATATCACCGACTACGAGGTCTATACCGACTACGATAAGGACCGTATTATCGTCCGTTTTCCCTGGAAGGAAGGGGAGTCGGACTTCAACCCTGAGGCCGCAATTAAGGAGCTGGGCGAAACGGCGCTGCTGACCTTCCGCGAGGGCCGCGAGGTGGACGAGCTTGGGCTGCCTACCGGCGTTACAGCCGAGAATATCATCCTGGAAGGCAAGGACGTCAAGAGCGCTTCGGCCTACTATAACGCCCAGGCTGCCTCTGAAAGCGACCGCTACGGCGTTTCGCTGGAACTCAACGACTCTGGCAAAGCCGCTTTTGCTGAAGCGACAACAAGGCTTGCCGGCAATGGCTGCATCTCTATCTGGATGGACGACATCATGATTTCCTACCCCAACGTCAACGTCCCGATCACCGATGGGCAGGCCTCAATCAGCGGCAATTTCACCGCCGAGGAAGCCCAGTCGCTGGCCAACCGCATCAATTCCGGCGCGCTGCCTTTTAAGCTGCAAACCGAAAACTACAGCACCATCAACCCCACAATGGGAATGGGCGCACGCGACGTGATGGTCCAGGCGGGCGTGATTGCCTATATCGCAATTGCCATCTATATTATCGCCTTCTTCCGGCTGCCTGGTTTTATTGCCGCTATTGCTTTGCTGGGGCAGATTGCCGGTTCCATCGCCGCTGTTTCGGGCTTCTTCTCCTTTGTCCCAAGCTTTACGCTGACCCTGCCGGGTATCGCCGGTATTATCCTCTCCATCGGTATGGGCGTTGACGCAAACGTCATTACAGCTGCCCGTATCCGTGAGGAAATCCGCGCCGGCAAATCCATCGACGGCGCTATTACGCTGGGTTACCAGCGGGCCTTTACAGCAATTTTGGACGGCAACCTGACGCTGATTATCGTCGCTATCATCCTAATGGGCGCGTTTGGGCCGCCTGATTCGCTGTTTGCCAAGCTGTTGACGCCGCTGTTTTTCATGTTCGGGCCTTCTACCGCCGGCAGCATCTACTCCTTTGGCTATACGCTGCTGGTCGGCGCGGTGCTGAACTTCATCTTTGGCGTTACTGCCTCCCGGCTAATGCTCAAATCCATTTCGCGCTTCAAACCGCTGCGCAAGCCTTATCTGTATGGAGGTGATAAATAATGGCCCCAAAAACTTGGAATTTTGACTATATCAAGTCAAGGAAAATCTATTATATGGTTTCTGGCGGGCTGTTTGCCATCGCCCTTATCTGTATGTTTATTTTCGGCGTGCGCATTGATATCCAGTTCCGCGGCGGCACCATGGCTTCCTACTCCTACAGCGGCGAGGTTTCGGAACAGGCCTTCAAACAGGCGGTCGAAGCCCAAACCGGCCAGCATATCTCCATCGCCGGCGCGCAGAACATCCAGACTGGCGAGGAAAACTTCAACATTGAGTTCGCTGGCTCTGAGGGCATCCCAGTGGAGGAACAGGCCGCCCTTTTGCAGAAGCTGCAAGAGACATTCCCCGATAACAACATCCAAAGCGTATCAGTCAACAGCGTTTCCCCTACAATGGGCAAGGACTTCCTGCTCAAATGCCTGGTGGCGGTGTTTTTTGCCGCGCTGTTCATGGTTGTCTATATCGCTCTGCGCTTTAAGCGCATTGGCGGCTGGTCGGCGGGCGTCTTCTCGGTACTGGCGCTGATTCACGATGTGCTGATGGTTTTTGCGACCTTTATCATCTTCCGGATGCCGCTGGACGACAACTTTATGGCGGTGGTGCTGGTCATCCTGGGCTATTCGGTCAACGACACCATCGTCATTTTCGACCGTATCCGCGAAAATGAGAAGCTTTACGGCAAGACCAAGCCCCTCTTTGAACTGGTCAACGACAGCATCAACCAGACGCTGGGGCGGACGATCCACACCACGGTTTCTACGCTGATGGCGATGGCAGTGGTCTGCATCATGGCTTTTATCAACCAGGTCGACTCCATCGTCACCTTCTCCTTCCCGCTGATTATCGGCCTTTTATCGGGTTCTTACTCGTCCATCTGCCTTTGCTCGCCCAGCTGGGCGGCTTGGCGGGAGCGCGGCAAGAAAACGCAGCCGCCCAAGCAGGAAACAGAAGCGCAAGCTTAAATTATTAACAGGAAAAAGCCGCCGGCAGCGTATCCCGGCGGCTTTTCGGTATCAAAAAGGAGGGTATTGTTATGAAACTGGGCATTTCTACCGCCTGCCTCTACCCGATGCTGGCAGAAGAAGCCGCCGTTTTTCTGGCAGAGCGGCAGGTCCCGTACTTAGAATTTTTTGCCAACGCCTACAGTGAAATAGGCCCTGCCTACCTGGAAAAGCTGCGGCGGCAGCTGGACGTGCTGGGGACGCGGGTGGTGTCGTTACATCCCTTCACCTCGGGCCTGGAGCCGATGCTCTTTTTTTCCAGATATGAGCGGCGCTTGCAGGAAGGCTTTGGCCTCTACCGCCGCTTTTTTGAGGCGGCAGCCATCCTTGGGGCGGAAGTGCTGGTTTTCCATGGCGACAACCCAGGGGATTGGCCGCCGGAGGGGGAAGCTTTCGACCGCTTCGGGAAGCTGGCCTTAATCGGACGGGAATACGGCGTGACGCTTGCCCAGGAAAACGTTGTCCGCTGCCGCAGCAAGGATATCGGCTTCCTAACCCGGATGAAGGCCCATTTGGGGGAGCTGGCGGCCTTTACGCTGGATGTCAAGCAGGCCAAGCGCGCCGGGCACAGCTTTTGGGATTATCTCGAACCGCTGGGGGAATCGGTGCGGCATATCCATCTAAGCGACGCCGATGCGGGCAGCGACTGCCTGCCGGTGGGGAAAGGGACGGAGGACTTGGCGGCGCTGTTTGCCTGGCTGAAAAAGACCGATTACAAGGGCGGCGTCGTGATGGAGCTTTACCAGGAAAGCTATGGCAGCACGGACGAGCTGGCCGCCGGGCTTTCGGTTATGCGGCAGTTAGCCGAATAGGAAGCGGCAGTGTGTTTCGGTGAGCGCTACTTCCTGTTTAGGGATTTTTGCCCAATCAAACAGCGGGATAAGCGCCCCTGGCGAGGCTTCTTCTGGTTTTTCCAGCAGCCCCGCCAGGTACCCCAGCAGGCCGGTGATCCGTTCCGGGCGGACGCCGCGCTGCCGCAGCGCCCCAAGGTCAAGGTCGCCGTCCCGCTTGGAGAGCCGCCGTCCGTCGGGGGCGGTCAGCAGCGGGATATGGCCGTAACGCGGCGAAGGCAGCCCCAAAAGTTTTTGCAGCCAGCGCTGCTGGAAGGTGGAACCCAAGAGGTCGCTGCCCCGTACGACTTGCGTGACGCCCATCAGCGCGTCGTCGGCTGCCGTGGCCAGCTGGTAGGCAAACACCCCATCGGCCCGCCGGATGACAAAGTCGCCGCAGGCCTTTGTCAGCAGCGCCTGCTGCGGCCCATCGCGCAGGTCGTCAAAGCGGATAGTTTCTTCCGGCACCGCAATCCGCACAGCTGGCGGGCGCTGGCGGCGTTTTTCGGCAATCTCGGCAGCAGTAAGTCCCCGGCAGCGCCCTGTGTAGAGGAAGCGCCCGTCGGACATATGGGGAGCTTCGGCGGCGTGGAGTTCTGCTCTGCTGCAAAAGCAAGGATAGGTCAGCTTTTCGAGTTTTTGCAGGCACTGGAGATATATTTCGCTGCGTTCGCTTTGGTAGTAAGGTCCCTGCGGCCCGCCCCGGGATCCGCCTTCGTCCCAGCTGATCCCCAGCCAGCAAAAGTCTTCTTCCAGCAGCCCGGCGTACCGTCTCGGCGCGCGTACCTGATCCAGGTCTTCGATCCGCAGCAGCACCTTTCCGCCGGCCTGCCTGGCTGAAAGCCAGGCCAGCAGTGCGCAGAATACGTTTCCTAGATGCATTCGCCCGCTTGGCGTCGGCGCCAGCCTTCCAACTGTTTCGATATCAATCACCGCTTTCTTTGGGAGTACGAGAGGTACGGGTCGCTTTCTGAAGAAAGCTCCGCAAAGACTTTTAATCGCTAGGGTACTTGTGAGCGATGCCATAGAGTTCTACTGCGTCGAAGCGTGTTTAGAGTTAGTCCTCTCTGGCGTACCGGAGCGGTTTTTCGGCGTAGATGCCGGCGGAACAAAGCTGGCCTAAGCCGGAGACTTCTTCCTTTGTACCGTCAAGGTCAGGGTTGACGTAGGCGGTGAACCATTTCTCCATCCGGCGGCGCATATCGAGGATAGCCTGTTGGGATGCGGGGTCGTTGATTAGGTTATGTTCTTCGCCAGGATCGTTTTTTAGATCGTAGAATTCGTTATAGCCATAGGGGTAGCGGTGGATATATTTGTATTCGCGGGAACGGATCATCCGCACTGGACCGTATTCGTCAAATACAACGATGTCGCTGTCCGCGGAGGCTTCGCCGGTAAGGCAGGGAAGGAAGCTTTTGCCCGGAAGGCGCTCGCAGGCGCGGCTCGGCAGCCCCAGCAGGTCGATAAGGGTTGGGAAAAGGTCGTAGGCGCTGGCCATCTGCTGGCAGACGGCCCCTTTTGGGAAGTGCCCCGGCCAGGAAATCAGGAAAGGCACTTTAACGGCGGTGTCGTACATATTTTGCGGGAAGGTGCCGTTGCCTTTGCCCCATATGCCGTGGTGGCCCATACTCATGCCGTTGTCAGCGGTGAAAATGACAATGGTATCGTTTAAAAGTTTTTTTTGTTCCAGATGGTCCAGTAGTCGGCCGATCTGTTCGTCCATAGCAGAGATGGCGGCGAAATAGCCGCGGAGGTTTTCTTTGCGGGCCGGGGTGCCGTAGACCGGGCCAGTGGTCATATCAGGGTGGTCGGGAATATCGGGGATACTGTCAAAGGCGCAGTTTTCGTAGTAGTCAATCCACTTTTTAGGGTGGTGGTCTGCGCCCCAGGGGGAGTGCGGGGCGGTGTAGTGGACGCTTAGGTAGAAGGGGGCTTCCCCGCCGGAAAGTTCGTCAATAAAATCGATGGCGCGGTCGGTAATGAGTTCGGTGACGTATTGGCCGTGTTTGACTTCGATCTGGCCGTTTTCGATGATGTCAGGGTGATAATAGAAACATCCGCCTTTGCCGATGGTGTACCAGCGGGAGAAGCCATGTTGGGGGGTGAAGCTGTCGCCTAGGTGCCATTTGCCGGAAAGGGCGCAGGCGTAGCCGCTTTCGGCCAGCAGATCGGTGTAGGTTGCTTGGCCTTTCAGGTATTGGATGGGCTTGTCTTCATCGGCATAGCCGCCGTAGGGGTTTTTGATGCCCAGGCGGTCCATCTGCGCCTTGTCGACGTTTCCGCTGCGGAGCCAATCGTGGACGCCGTGGGCGGAGGGGATTGTGCCGGTAAGCAGTGAGGCTCTGGCAGGCGAGCAAACGGGGGATGCGCAGAAAAAGCTGTCAAAGCGGATGCCGTTTTGAGCGATGCGGTCAAGGTTGGGGGTAGCAAGCTCCGGCGTGCCGGCGCAGTGCATGGCCCAAGCCCCTTGGTCGTCAGAGAGGATAAAGAGGATGTTTGGCTTTTTGGTCATGGGTAAAACTCCTTTGGCTGAGCAGCATTTTGATTTTATGATACCGCAGCAGTACAGATTTGTCAAGCAGACTAGGCGTATGAAAGCGAGGAGGAAGAAAATGAAGATTGATGTTGCAGTGATTGGCGGGGGAGCGTCGGGGCTTGCCGCTGCTATTGCCGCCGCGGGAAGGCTGCGGCAGGCGGGGGTTTTGGGAAAAACGGTTATTTTTGAGCGGGGCCAGCGGGTGGGGCGCAAGCTGCTGGCTACTGGCAACGGCCGCTGCAACCTCTCCAACCGTTTTGCGTCGCCGGATCGCTATCATGGTGGCGGACGGGGGTTTGTCGAGAAAGTACTGGCGCGGTTCTCAGTGGAAAATACACTCGATTTTTTTGACGGCATCGGTCTGCCTGTCGTGGAGGACGGAGAAGGGCGGCTTTATCCTCGTTCCCAGCAGGCGGCGGCGGTGCTGGACGTACTGCGGATAGAGGCCGAGCGGTTGGGCGCAGAGACGCTTTGCGGCCAGGAAATTGTTTCCATTACTTTCAAAGGCGGCAGCTTTTTGCTTGTTAATGCGGAGGGGCAGCGTTTTGCCGCCCAGGCGGTTATCGTTGCCGCTGGTGGGGAAGCGTCGCCGTCCCTGGGGGGCGGCGACGGCGGATACCGGCTGCTGACGGGGCTGGGGCATCGGGTAACGCCGCGGCTGCCGGCGATTGTACAGCTGAAAACGGATACGTCCAGCATCAAAGGTCTTTCGGGCTTGAAAGCGAAGGGCGGCGTCAGCCTTGCCGGCACAGGGGCGCGCGCTTCCGGCGAAATCCTTTTCACCGATTACGGCCTTTCCGGCTTAGCGGTGATGGAGCTGTCAGGCGAAGCGGTGCGCCGGATGGCCGCCGGGGAGCAGGCGGCGGTTCTATTGGATTTAGCAGAGGAATTTTCTGAGGCGGAGCTGGTAAAGTTCCTCGCCCGACGGGCAGGCTCCCGGCCGGAAAAGCGTCTGGAAGATTTTTTGGTGGGATTTTTGCCCAAACGGGTAGGGCAATGCGCGCTGAAAGCCGCTGGGGCGGGGCCGCTTTCCCGGGAGGCTGGAAGCTTGGGCAAGAAGGAGATTGCGGCGCTGGCAGCCCAGCTTAAGCGCTGGCGGCTGGCCGTAACAGGCCATAACGGTATGAAAAACGCCCAGGTGACCGCCGGGGGGGCGGCAGTCTGCGAATTCAGCGCCGCCAGCCTGGAATCAAAACGCTGTCCGGGCTTGTATGCCTGCGGCGAGGTGTTGGACGTTGACGGCGACTGCGGCGGCTTCAACCTCCAATGGGCCTGGTCGTCGGGGAGGCTTGCCGGGGAAAGCGCCGCCATGCGGGTGATTGGGCATGAACATTATTAAGAAGGGGTATTTCCTTTACGGCGGGTGCAGGCGGGTGGAAGTGGTTATCTGCCGGGAAAGTATCCGTTTTGGTTCCGGCGATGAGGAAGACCCGCCGGAAGTGCAGGAAGACCTGCCTGGGACATGGTGGCGGCTCTGGTACGGCGGGCAAGCCGGGCGCTTTTTTCCGTCGTTGGCAGAGGCGGAAGCAGAGGCAGGGCGCTATGGCACGGTTTGGGAGCGGCTGTAGACGCAGTAGGCGGTTTTTGAGGGTGAATGGGTATCTTGGCGATTAAAAGTTTTGCGGAGCTTTTTCAAAAGCGACTCGTATTCTTTCAGATCTCTAAATGCTGTTGCCCTGTAGTTCTTACGGGGGATTGACAGCAGGGGGAATTTTTGTTATAATAGAAAAAATTTATTTTCAGCTGAAACGGGGGCGTCCGAAGCCCCATAAAGAAAGGTTGGATTTTCCAATGAAACGTACAGAAATTGCACAGCTTCACCAGTCCTTTACCCAAAAGGCCGGCGAAGAGGTCACTGTCTGCGGATGGGTCAAAACCATCCGTGACAGCAAGTCCATCGGTTTTATCGAGCTGGGCGACGGCAGCTGCTTTAAAAGCGTGCAGGTCGTGTTCGAGGCGGATAAATTGGATAATTATAAAGAAGTCACCCATTTTGGCGTCGGGGCGGCTGTGGTTGTCACCGGTACGGTTGTCGTCACGCCCGAGGCTAAGCAGCCTTATGAAATCCATGCTTCCCAGATTGAGTTGGAAGGCGCGTCTGCCCCCGACTATC
Source organism: Oscillospiraceae bacterium (assembly GCA_022793675.1). Lineage (GTDB taxonomy): Bacteria > Bacillota > Clostridia > Oscillospirales > Ruminococcaceae > Faecivivens. The sequence continues at coordinate 180,291 of JAAWDH010000041.1, read as the reverse complement.
CGCTGCAAAAGAAACGCCATACCATGGAGTACCTGCGCGGGATGGCCTATCTGCGGCCCCGTACCAACACCTTCAGCGCTGTTTTCCGGGTGCGGTCGGTGATTGCCTACGCGCTCCACCGTTTCTTCAACGAAAACGGGTTTGTCTATGCGCACACCCCGCTGATTACGGCGAGCGACTGCGAGGGCGCGGGCGAAATGTTCCGGGTTACAACGCTGGATATGGAGAACGTTCCCAAAAACGAGGACGGCAGCGTCAACTATAACGAGGACTTTTTCGGCAAAGCTGCAAACCTGACGGTTTCCGGCCAGCTTGAGGCGGAAGCAATGGCGATGGCTTTCGGTAAGGTCTACACTTTCGGCCCCACCTTCCGCGCGGAAAAATCCTTTACCACCCGCCATGCCGCTGAGTTCTGGATGGTCGAGCCGGAAATGGCTTTTGCCGATCTCCAGGACGATATGGAAACCATCCAGGCCATGATGAAATATGTCATCCGCTATGTACTTGACACCTGTCCGGATGAGATGGCTTTCTTCAACAATTTCTATGATAAGGGGTTAATCGAGCGGCTGGAAGGGCTTTACAGCGCCGATTTTGCCCATGTGACCTACACCGAAGCGGTCAAGCTGCTGGAAGAACATAACGACCGGTTCGAGTACCGCGTCTACTGGGGCTGCGACTTGCAGACAGAGCACGAACGCTACCTGACTGAAGAAGTTTTCAAAAAACCGGTTTTTGTTACCGATTATCCCAAGGAAATCAAAGCGTTTTATATGCGGCTGAACGATGACGGCAAGACCGTCGCCGCCGTCGACCTGCTGGTGCCCGGCATCGGCGAGCTTGTCGGCGGCAGCCAGCGTGAAGAACGGCTGGATATGCTGCTTAAAGCGATGGAGGCCTTCAAGCTTAACCCCGACGATTACGGCTGGTACCTGGACCTGCGCCGTTACGGCGGCGCCAAGCACGCCGGCTTCGGGTTGGGCTTCGAGCGGCTGGTCATGTATATGACCGGCGTGCAGAACATCCGCGATGTGCTGCCCTTCCCCCGCACGGCTGGGCAGGCCTATTGATTGGAGGCTTATTTTGCTGAACAAAGCGCTGCTTGAATTCCTTGGGCAATACCGCGGCAGCGGGGTCTGCCTCGCCTTTTCGGGCGGGGTGGACAGCGCTTTGCTGCTGGCGCTGCTGGCAAGGGAAAAAATCCCGGTGACTGCGCTGACCTTCCAAACGGTGCTCCATCCCGCTGGGGATATGGCGTGCGCCGCCGCACTGGCAGCGGAATATCGAATCCCCCACCGTATTATCCAGGTGGACGAGCTGGCCAATGAAAAGGTGCTGGCCAATCCCCCTGACCGCTGTTATTATTGTAAGCGCCAACTTTTTGAGACGCTGGCGGCAGCAGCTGAAAAAGAAGGGTTAGGCGTGCCGATGGACGGTACCAACGCCGGCGATTTGCTGGAGTACCGGCCAGGGCTGCGGGCGTTGTCCGAACTGGGGGTGGTAAGCCCCTTGGCGGTGTGCGGCATCTATAAGAAAGAGGTTAGGCAGATGGCGGCGGAGCTGGGGCTGAAAACGGCCTCCAAGCCGGCCTCGCCCTGCATGGCGACCCGTTTGCCGTATGGCGAACGCATCACGCCGGAAAAGCTCGCGCGGATTGAGGCCGGCGAAGCCTTTTTAAAGGGATTGGGTTTCCCAGTCTGCCGGCTGCGCAGCCAAGGAGATCTTTGCCGCATTGAAGTGCCAAGGACGGAAATTCCCCAAGCGGCAGCCCTGCACGCAAAACTTTCGGAAGGGCTTGCAGCGCTGGGCTTTGCATTTGTGACATTAGATATGAAGGGCTTCCGCAGCGGCAGCTATGACCAGGCGGCGGGGCTGACAGCGAGGACGCTGAAGAAGGGGCTATGAAAAAAGCGATACTTTATGTCCATGGGAAGGGCGGCAGCAGCCTTGAAGCCGAGCAATATAAAGAAGCCTGCCATGGTTTTGAGGTAGTCGGCGCGGCGTACCAGGGTGAATACCCTTGGGTTGTCCGGCCGCAGCTTCAGGCTGCCTATGGGGCGCTGCGGCGGGAGTATAGCTCAGTATCTGTTATCGCCAACAGCATTGGCGCGTATTTTACGATGTTGGCGCTGCAGGGCTGTGAAATTGAGCGGGCCTTTTTTATATCGCCGGTGCTGGATATGGAGCGGCTGATTTTGGACATGATGGGCTGGGCGCAGGCGACCGAAGACGAGCTTCGCGAAAAAGGGGAGATCCCGACGGATTTCGGTGAAACGCTTTCCTGGGATTATCTCTGCTTTGTCCGGGAAAACCCTATCTGCTGGGACGTGCCTACCAGCATTCTTTATGCGGAGCATGACCAGCTGATTGCGCGGGATATAGTAGAAAGCTTTGCCCAAAGCCATCATGCCGCTTTGGCTGTCATGGCGGGTGGGGAGCATTGGTTCCATACAGAGGAGCAGCTCGCTTTCCTGCGAGGATGGCTCCAAAAAATGATAACACAACCCAGACTGGATGAAGGGAGCGGCGGATGATGGACAGGATGGAAGAGGTGCTGCGCGGGCTGTCTGAGGGCAGGCTTTCCGTCGAAGAAGTCAAGGGGCTTCTGGCGGCGGCGGACGAGACCGAGGAGCTGGGGTTTGCCCGGCTGGACCATGGCCGGCGGCGGCGCAAAGGTTTTCCCGAGGTGATTTTCTGCCAAGGCAAAACCGAAGCCCAGGTAGCGGAGATTTTCGCCCGGTTTACCGCCCATGACGCCTGCGCTTTCGGCACTCGTGCCAGCGAGGCCCAGTACCAGGCGGTGCTGGAAAAATCGCCTGAAGCGCAGTACAGCAGAACGGCACGGATTATCTGGACAGGGAAGGCGGGCGCTGAAAAGAAGGGCCGGGTGGCGGTGATGACCGGCGGGACGGCCGACCTGCCAGTAGCGGAGGAAGCGGCGCTGACGGCAGAATTTTTCGGCGCGGAGGTCTACCGCTTTTTTGATGTGGGGATTGCCGGGATCCACCGGCTTTTTTCGGTCATAGACGAGGTGCGCCGCTGCGACGTAGTGGTAGCAGCAGCCGGCATGGAAGGGGCACTGCCGTCGGTGGCGGCGGGCCTTTTGGACAGCCCTGTCATTGCGGTGCCGACTTCGGTGGGGTATGGCGCGTCCTTTGGGGGGCTTGCTTCGCTGCTGACGATGCTTAATTCCTGCGCAGAAGGCATTACGGTGGTCAACATTGACAACGGCTTCGGCGCGGGCTATTCGGCGGCGCAGATCTGCCGGGCGATTCATCGGGACAAGTGAACGACAAAGAAATGAGGTTTTCAATTGATGAAACTGTATTTTGAATGCAACTCCGGCATTAGCGGCGATATGACAGTGGCGGCCCTTCTCGACTTGGGGGCGGACCGGGAGCAGCTGGAGCAGGGGCTTCGCAGCCTCCATTTGCCAGGCTACCATCTCCATATCGGCCGGGCGTCCAAGTGCGGCGTCGATGCCTGCGATTTTGATGTGCATTTGGAGGACGGCGCGCATGAGCACAGCTGCGCCCATGAACATCCCCATGATCACAGTCATCCTCACGATCACGACCATCCCCACGACCACAGCCACCCCCACGAGCCTGGACATAGCCATGAGCATTCCCGCAGCCATGCCCATCGCGGGATGCCTGAGATTCGGGAGATTATCGGCCATTCCGGTATTTCGGAGGGGGCGAAGCGGTTGGCGCTGCAGATTTTCGAGGCGTTGGCGCTGGCGGAAAGCAAGGCCCATAACCTGCCAGTGGATGAGGTGCATTTCCATGAAGTCGGGGCGGTGGATTCAATAGTCGACATTGTCGGGACCGCCATCTGCATTGACAGCCTGAAACCCGAGTCGGTGCGTTTCTCGCCGCTGTCGGAAGGCGTCGGCAGTGTCCGCTGCCAGCACGGCGTCATCCCAGTGCCGGTGTCGGCGGTGGTCAACCTGGCGGCAGACCGGGGTATCCCAATGAAAATTACCGATATTTCCGGGGAAATGGTGACTCCCACCGGCGCTGCGATTGCTGGAGTGCTGGCCGACGGCTGGGGCGCGCCGGAAAACTGGCAGATCAAAAAAATCGGCATTGGGGCCGGCAAAAAGGACTTTCCCCATGCCAACATCCTGCGGGTATTCGCCTACGAGGATGCTAGGATGGGCGGGGCGGATGTTACAAGTAAACCCGAAGCCCAGATCGGAGGCGTCGACACCGTCTGCCAGCTGGAGGCCAATATTGACGACCAGACCGGCGAGTCGCTGGCTTACGCGATGGATAAGCTGTTCGAGGCTGGGGCGCTGGACTGCTGGTTTACCCCAATTATTATGAAAAAATCCCGCCCTGCGGTGACCCTTGGGGTAATCTGCCGGAAGGAGGATAAGGAACGGATCGCCGGCGTGATGCTGGCCCACACTTCAACCATCGGTATCCGTGTGACTCAGATGGAACGCTTTGTCTGCAGCCGAGAGCCGATGAAGGTGATGACCCGCTGGGGCGAGGCGCTGGCGAAGCGCTCGGTCTACGGCGACCAGATTCGCGTAACGGCAGAATTCGAGTCCGCCAAAGCGATTGCCGATTCCCAAGGACGCCCCATCCAGCAGGTGATGGAGGAGATCGTCCGGGTAGCGGTGGAGGGATGAGCCTGGTGGTTCGGACTTTCCGCCCAAAAGATTTAGCAGAGGCGGCGGCCCTGCTGCGGGAAGCCTTTGAACGCCCTGAAAGCGACTCTGCCTATAATGAATGGACGTTTGCTGAGCGCTTGCTTATGGACCAGGAGGGCTATCATGAGCCGCTTTGCCTAGTTGCCGAGGATGAAGGCCGGATTGTCGGCTACAGCGCTCTTACTACCGCCTGGATTGGCGGCAGCAAGGGATTGGCGCTGGGGCCGCTGGCTGTTGCGGCCGGACGCCGGGGACAGGGTATCGGCAAAGCGCTTGTCGAAGAAAGCGTCCGCCGTGCGGCTTTCCCTTGGGTTTTGGTGCTGGGCGGCGGCTATTACGCAAGGTTTGGCTTTGAGCCGGCGTTGCCGTTGGGGATTATGCTTGTGCCGGGGCATCCGGAAAACGAATACCTGCAAATCCGCTTTTTGGACAGCCAGGCCCGCGGCAATATCACCGGGACCGTGCGTTATTGTAATACGTTTTATAACGCTGACGGCGAGCTTCTGTAAAAAATACAAAGGACCCAACAGGCATTAGAAAACGGCAGGCCCCCGCATTTTTTTCGGGCGCCTGCCGTTTTTGCAATAAAAAGCCGTTTAAATCTGCTAAGCTAGGGTTCCCTTCAAAAAGCGTTGCCCTTCTGTCTCCTGCAACCCCTATTTTAGGAGAAGCTATCCTTAATTTCAGCAAAATTCCGCCTTTTGACATCTACCACCGGCGAAAGCCTGCCGCTGAACATTGAAAAGAGCTTGTCGGCATTGGCTCCAACCTTCAGCTCCATCTCGTCGCGGTAGATGGGCAGCACCTGATAAAAACAGATGTCGCTTCCGTCGGGCATCCGGCAGCGCACTTCCTCCTCGCTGCCTGGGACGTCTAACGGCCCCACGACCTTGCGGGAGATGCAGGGGGCGCAGAGGATCGCGCCGCACATCCGGGTTTCGGCGAAGGGGCTGCCCATATCGATTGTGTGTCCCATCCCCAGCCAGGTGTTGTCGTTGCCGGGGAGCCGCCCTAGCTGCTTCAAAAGCCGGATGGGCCAATACCAGCGTTCCTCGTGGCTGTCGATTTTCCAGTCAGGCGGCAGTGAAATCATCAGTTCGGCGCGTTCCAGCCGCTTGCTTTTGAGGTCCCGCGGCACCCGCATCCGGTGCGCGCCCATCCCCATCGTGACCAGCGTGTAAAAATTCCGGTGGGCGGTGGGCGGGATAATGGCGATATCCAGGTGGATATCAGGGGAGAAAATCTCATGGAACACCCGCTCGAAGTCGCCGAAAGAGGATTGGATAAATTTCTCTAAGGCCTCGATTTCCTCCGGCTTATAGACCTCGGCAGTCGCCATTTCCTCATGCACCCGCTTTTCGCTGTCGCGGTTGGAACGGAAACGGCAGATTTCCAACAGATGGTCGGCGTCAGAATCAGCAGGGTCCAGCTTTTTGGCCTTCCTCAGATGTTCAGAAGCCTTGTGCAGGAATCCGCCGTAAAGGTAGGCAAAGCCCATCCGGTAATGCCACAAAGGGTCGTTTTGGCCTTCCTTTTCTATCGAACCCAACAGCCTGATAGCGCGGTCATATTCGCCAAGGTTGTTATAGGCGCGGGCCAGCAGGCTGGTAAGGTCATAGTCCCGCTCATCTTCGGAGATAGCGAGGATCGCATCCACAATCTGCTGGTGGCAGTCCTCGTCATGCCACTGGGCCAGCTGTTTCAACAGGGCTTGTCTGTCCATGTCCATTCCTCTTTCCTATATGTTTTTCATAAAAAGTATAGCATAAACCCTTTCCAAAAACAACCCCCTTTTGCTTGCAGGGCAGGGTGACAGCACTTAAAAATGATAGAACTTATCGGCGCAGAAAGCGGTTTTTGAGGGTGCATGGGTATCTTGGCGATTAAAAGTTTTGCGGGCTTAGCTCTGCTAAGCTTGGCTTTCTTCAAAAGCGACCCGTATCTTTCGTATCCTTCCAGATCTCTAAATGCTGTTGCCCTGGTTTGCAGGGGGCGTTCGGGCCATTCTTCAGGAAACAGCCTGCGCCCCTATAACGCCAAGCATTCAATAATATTCAGAAATATTCGCGTTTATTTGTATAATTATCCGAAATTACCGCAAATACGCAAAAAACCCTTGCAATTTTCCGCGAGGGGCGTATAATAGGAAACAGAACCGTTGAATATGCTGCGGGCGGCGGGCCGCCCGGTTATCAGAAAGGACGTTTTTTATGAGCGAAATCAAAAAAGTTGTGCTGGCCTATTCCGGCGGGCTGGACACCTCTATCATCATCCCCTGGCTGAAGGAAAATTATGGCTGCGAAGTCATCTGCGTGGCCGGCAACGTTGGACAGGACGCCGAACTGGAGGGGCTGGAGGAGCGCGCCAAGAAAACCGGCGCTTCCAAGCTCTACATCGCCGATATCCAACAGGAATTTGTTGACGAATACGTTTTCCCGACCCTGAAAGCCGGGGCGGTCTACGAGGGCAAGTACCTGTTGGGCACCTCTTTCGCCCGTCCCCCTATCGCCAAGCGGATTGTTGAAATCGCCAAAGCCGAGGGCGCGGACGCGATCTGTCATGGCTGCACCGGCAAGGGCAACGACCAGGTGCGTTTTGAGTTAGCCATCAAGGCCTTCGCCCCCCATATGAAAATTATCGCCCCCTGGCGTATCTGGGACATCAAATCCAGGGAGGAAGAGATTGCCTACGCCGAGGCTCACAACATCCCGATTAAGATCAGCCGCGAAACCAACTACTCCAAGGATATGAACCTTTGGCACCTGTCCCATGAGGGCCTTGACCTGGAAGATCCCGCCAACGAGCCGCAGTATGACAAGCCTGGCTTCCTCGAAATGGGCGTTTCTCCTGAACAGGCCCCCGATACCCCCACCTACCTGACCTTGACCTTCGAGAAGGGCATCCCAGTGGCCCTGAACGGCGAGCGGATGGACGGCGTAACGCTGATTAAGACTCTTAACCGTATCGGCGGCGCCAACGGCGTTGGGTTGGCCGATATTGTTGAGAACCGGCTGGTGGGCATGAAGTCCAGGGGCGTTTACGAGACCCCTGGCGGCTCTATCCTTTATCACGCCCATGAGGTGCTTGAGACCATCTGCCTGGACAAGGAGACCCAGCATTTCAAGCAGCAGGTGGCGCTGAAATTTGCCGACTTGGTCTATAACGGCCAGTGGTACACCCCGCTGCGGGAGGCGTTGTCGGCCTTTGTCGACCAGACGCAGCAGACTGTCACCGGCGAAGTGCGGCTGAAGCTTTACAAGGGCAACATCATCAACGCCGGCGTTACCTCGCCTTACACCCTCTACGACGAGGAAGTCGCGACTTTCAGCGAAGACCATGTTTACGACCAGAAGGACTCCCAGGGCTTTATCAACCTCTTTGGCTTGCCGATCCAGGTCAAAGCGATGCTTGATGAGCAGCGCGGCCAGCAATAAGCCCCTTTTATAACCGTAACTGCCGCTGTGCCCCAATTTGCCGGGCATAGCGGCGAAATCCCTTTTTTCGTTAAAGGAGAGGAATTTTCATATGCCGAAAATGTGGGCCGGCCGCTTTAAAAAAGAGACCGACAGCGGGGTCAACGACTTTAATTCATCCATTGCTTTTGACTGCCGGATGTACCGGCAGGATATCGCCGGCAGTATCGCCCATGCTGCCATGCTGGCGGAACAGGGGATTATCCCCGAAGAGGACTGCGAGCGGATCATCGACGGCCTGACAGGCATCCTTGACGACCTGGGCAGCGGGGCGCTGCAGTTCGACCCGGCGGCTGAGGATATCCATATGTTTATTGAGGCCGAGCTGACCGCCCGCATCGGCGACGCTGGTAAGCGCCTCCATACCGCCCGCAGCCGCAATGACCAGGTGGCGCTGGATATCCGGCTGGTGCTGCGGGACGAGATTGACGAAATCTCAGGGCTTCTGGAAAAGCTTACCCAAACCCTCTGTGAGATGGCCAAGGCCCATACGGAAACCATTATGCCGGGCTATACCCACCTGCAGCGCGCCCAGCCCATCACTTTCGCCCATCATCTGATGGCCTATGCCTCCATGTTTCTGCGGGATCTTGGACGGCTTGCCGATACCCGGGAACGGATGGACGAATGCCCGTTGGGGAGCGGGGCGCTGGCCGGTACGGCATACCCCATCGATCGGGCGCTGACGGCTTCGGCGCTGGGGTTTGCGGCTCCGGTGATGAACAGCCTGGACGGGGTATCCGACCGCGATTTCTGTATCGAGCTGGCGGGCGCGCTGGCCATTGTGATGATGCACTTGTCAAGGTTTTCTGAGGAAGTAATCCTCTGGTGCAGCTGGGAGTTCAAGTTTCTGGAGCTGGACGACGCCTTTGCCACCGGCTCCTCAATTATGCCGCAGAAGAAAAACCCCGATGTCGCCGAGCTGGTGCGGGGCAAGACCGGGCGGGTGTATGGCGACCTTGTGACGCTGCTGGCGATGATGAAGTCGCTGCCGCTGGCTTATAATAAGGATATGCAGGAGGATAAGGAAGCTATCTTCGACGCCGTTGACACCGTAAAGCTCTGCCTTTCCACCTTTGAGCCGATGCTGCGCACCGCCAGCGTGCTGAAAGGGAATATGCGGGCTGCCGCTGCCAAAGGCTTTATCAACGCCACTGACTGCGCCGATTACCTGGTCCGCAAGGGCCTGCCTTTCCGGGACGCCTATAAGGTTACCGGGACGCTGGTTGGCCTTTGCGTCGACAAGGGGCTGACACTGGAAACGCTGCCGCTTGAGGAGTACCAGAAGCTCTCGCCGTTGTTTGAGGCGGATATTTATGCCGCTATTGACCTTACCGCTTGTGCGATGACCAGAAATTCTCTAGGCGGGCCGGCGAAAGAAAGCGTTGGGCGGCAGATTGCCTGGGCAGAGGAGCGCCTGCGGGGGCTTGGCCAGGAGGATGGAGAGGGGATGCCAGAATGAAAACGGCTGTATTTATTGACGGACGGGAAGGGACAACCGGCCTGCAGATTTATGAGCGGCTGGCCAGCCGGCCGGATATCGAGCTTTTGCAGATTGACGAGGAAAAGCGCAAGGATCCGGCTGAACGCAAAAAGTTCCTCAATGCGGCGGAAATAGCCTTCCTCTGCCTGCCCGACGAGGCGGCTAAGGAGTCGGTTTCGCTGATTGACAACCCTAAAACCCGCGTTATTGACTGTTCGACTGCCCATCGCGTGGCGGCGGATTGGCAGTATGGCTTTCCGGAGCTGTCAAAGCTCCATCGGGCGCTTATCGCTGAAGGGAAACGGGTGTCAAACCCCGGCTGCCACGCTACTGGTTTCATCAGCATCGTTTTTCCGCTGGTTTCGCTTAACGTTATAGGGCGCGATCAGCTGGTTAGCTGCTTTTCGCTGACCGGCTATTCCGGCGGCGGCAAGAAGATGATTGCCCAGTATGAAGACGGAGGCCGCGACGAGGCCTTTTCTGCCCCGCGTATCTATGGGCTGGGCCTTAATCACAAGCACCTGCCGGAGATGCAGATGCGCGGCGGGCTTTCCCAGACGCCGGTGTTTACGCCGATTGTCGACGACTACTACAAAGGCATGGCGACGACGGTGCCGCTGCACAGCCCGCTGATTGGCGGCCGCAGCGCCAAGGATGTCTGGGAGGCGCTGCGATTTTACTATGAAGGCCAAAAACTTGTCACCGTTGCGCCTTTTGGCTGGGAGGAACCGATGATTGCCGCCAATAGGATGGCTGGGAAGGATTCATTGCAGCTGATTGTCTGCGGCAACAATGAACAGACCATAGTCACCGCCCTTTTTGACAACCTTGGCAAGGGGGCTTCCGGCGCGGCAATCCAGAATATGAACCTGATGCTGGGCTGTCCGGAGGAAACGGGGCTGGTCCTGTAAAAAGCAACAGCAGTACGCCGGAAAGGGGGATGGGCAATGCAGCAGGATGGGATTGACCGCGGCCGCGCCTTTTCTTGGGGCCGGACATCGACAGACTATGCCCGTTACCGCGACGTCTACCCCGAAGCATTTTATCAGAGACTTTTGGAGGCGGGCGTCGGGCTGCCCGACCAGGAAGTGCTGGATATTGGCACCGGCACCGGCGTGCTGCCCCGGCATATGGCCAAGTATGGCGCTTATTTTATCGGCGTCGACCGTTCGCCGAACCAGATTGCCGCCGCTGCGGCGCTGACTGTCGGGTTGGGGCTGCCTATCCGCTACCGGGTGGCCGAGGCGGAAACACTGGACTTCCCCGACGCCTCTTTCGACGCTGTGACGGCCTGCCAATGTTTCCTTTATTTTGACAGGGCAAAGCTGCTGCCCAACATCGCCCGGATGCTGAAAGACGACGGCCTTTTCGCTATCCTCTATATGAACTGGCTGCCGCACGAAGATGAAATCGCCGGCCGCAGCGAGGAAATCGTCCTTGCCCATAACCCCGACTGGAGCGGCCATGGCTTTACCCGTACCAAACTGGCGCCGCCTGCCTGGGCAGCCCCGCTTTTTGCTGTAGAGCGGCAGGAGACCTTCGACCTGCAGGTTCCCTTCACCCGCGAGAGCTGGAACGGGCGGATGCGCGCCTGCCGCGGCGTCGGGGCCAGTTTGCCGCCGGAAAAAATTGCCGCCTTTGAAAAGGATCACCTGGCGATGCTTCAAACGCTGCCGGAACAGTTTACGATCCTGCATGAAGCGGCCCTGCTTTTGCTGCGCAAAGAGCGGGAGAAAACATTAAAGGAGTATCTGACACCATGACACTGGTACAATTCAACGGATTCAAGTTTGTCGAAGGCGGCGTGACCGCGCCCAAAGGTTTTAAGGCGGCCGGCCTGCACTGCGGCATTCGCGCCAGCAAATCCAAGAAGGATCTGGCGCTGCTTGCCGCCGCCAAACCTGTCCCGACGGCTGCCGTCTATACCCAGAACCGGGTCAAGGGCGCGCCGATTGAGGTCACCCGCCGCCATCTGGCCAACGGCTACGCCCAGGCGGTGGTCGCTAACAGCGGCATCGCCAACACCTGCTGCGCCGACGGCGTCGAAAAAGCGGAGGAGATGTGCCGCCTAGCAGCTGAAACGCTGGATATCCGGGAAGAGGACATGGTTGTCGCCTCTACCGGCGTCATTGGCCAGCCGCTGCCGATGGAGCCTATCGAAGAGGGGATGCCTGCACTGGCGGGGGCGCTGCGCGCCGACGGCGGCCATGATTTTGCTCAGGCTATCATGACCACCGATACCGTCTGCAAGGAACTGGCGGTTGAGTTCATGGTCGGTGAAAGCGTTGTGCGCATCGCCGGCTGTGCCAAAGGTTCCGGGATGATCCATCCCAATATGGCAACGATGCTTTGTTTCCTGACCACCGACGCCGCCATTGCCCCCAGTCTTTTGCAGCTGGCCCTCAGCCGCGTCGTAGCAGACACCTTCAATATGGTCAGCGTCGACGGCGACACTTCCACCAATGATACCTGCTGCATTATGGCTTCCGGCGAAGCCGGCAACCCTCAGATTGCCGCCCAGGACGAAGACTTTGAAACATTTGTCAACGGCCTTTACGCGGCGCTGATGAACCTATCGCGGATGATTGCTGCCGACGGGGAAGGGGCAACCCGGCTGATGGAATGCATAGTTACCGGTGCGGAGACTGTCGGCCAGGCCAAGGCCGTCGCCAAATCGGTCATCTGCTCGTCGTTGGTCAAAGCGGCTGTCTTTGGGGCCGACGCCAACTGGGGGCGGGTGCTCTGCGCCATTGGTTATGCGCCTGTCGAAACCGATGTGCTGCGGGTGGAGATGTCCTTTGCCTCTGAGGCAGGGTCTGTGCTGGTCTGCAAGGACGGCATGGGCGTGCCCTTCTCGGAAGAAAAGGCTAAAGAGGTACTGCTGAAGGACGAAGTCAAAATCCTCTTGGACCTTCACAGCGGTGAGGAGTCGGCTGTGGCCTGGGGCTGCGACCTGACCTACGATTATGTCAAAATCAATGGGGATTACCGCTCGTAACCCCCAAAAGGACGGATAAATATGGAACACATTTCCAACCTGGTCAAAGCCCAGGTTCTAAACGACGCCCTGCCTTACATCCAACGCTACCACGACAAGGTTGTCGTGGTCAAATACGGCGGCAACGCGATGACCAGCCCGGAGCTGAAAGACGCGGTGATGAGCGATATTGTATTGCTTTCATTGGTGGGCATCCGGGTGGTGCTGGTGCATGGCGGCGGCCCGGAAATCAGCGAAATGCTGAAAAGGGTGGGGATCGAAAGCCGCTTTGTGGGCGGGCTTCGTTACACCGACGCCGAAACCGCCGAAATTGTGCGGATGGTGCTGGCGGGTAAAGTCAATAAGGAGCTTGTCTCGCTTTTAGAGCAGGCCGGCGGCACCGCGCTGGGGCTTTGCGGGTCGGATGGGCGGATGATCTCGGTCAAAAAGATGGAAAGCAGCGAGGATTTAGGCTTTGTCGGCGAGATTACCGATGTCAGCGTCAAGCCCATCGCCGACGCGCTGGAAAAGGGCTATATCCCGGTCGTCGCCACGATCGCCACCGATGAGGCCGGCCAGGTCTACAACATCAACGCCGATACTGCCGCCGCTCGGATTGCGGCGGCGCTGGGGGCGGAAAACCTGATTCTGATGACCGACATCAAAGGCCTATTGGCCGACAAAAACGATGAATCAACGCTGATCCCTGAAGTTAACGTCAGCGACGTCCCTTTCCTTAAAAAGCAGGGCATTATCTCCGGCGGTATGATCCCTAAGATCGACTGCTGTGTTGAAGCGGTGCGCCGCGGGGTTTCCAAGACCTGTATCATCGACGGGCGGCTGGCCCATTCCATCCTGATTGAGATCCTTTCCAATGAAGGCGTTGGGACGTTGTTCCACTAAGGAGGCACCCAAGATGTTTTATAAAATCCGCCGGCAGGACAGGGCGCTTGCTGAAGCTGAAGCCGAAAAAATCTTGGCGGCAGCGCCTTACGGCATCCTCAGCTTGGTAGGTGAAAACGGCTACCCCTACGGCGTTCCGGTCAACGCCGCCTGGCAGGATGGAAAACTCTATTTCCACTGCGCGGCGGAAGGCCGTAAGCTTGACGCCATCGCCCACTGCGAAAAGGCCTGCTTCACTGCTGTGTTGGCGGCAGAAGTGCGCCCGGAAGAATTTACCACCTATTACCAAAGCGCCGTCGCTTTTGGGAAAATCCGGCTGCTTTCCAGCCCAGATGAAAAGCGGGCGGCAATGGAAGTGCTGCTTCGGCGTTTTGCCCCTGGGCTTGAGACGGAAGGGCTTAAACGGCTTGAGGCCGCGATGGGGCAGGTTGTGCTGGCCGAAATGGCGGTGGAACAGCTCACAGGCAAGAAACATTGACAGATAATAAAGGAGGGTTTTCCCTTGACCTTTGAACAGATCAAACAATCCGCCGGCGAACATATCATGGGTACCTATGCCCGCTATGACGCCTGTATCGAAAGCGGCAGCGGCGCTGTCTGCAAGGATGTAAACGGCAAGGAGTACATCGACTTTACCAGCGGCATCGGCGTCAATTCGCTGGGGTTTGCCGACCCAGAATGGGTGAAGGCTGTATCTGAGCAGGCGGGGAAGCTCGCCCATATCTCCAACCTTTACTATACCGCCCCCGGCGTGGCACTGGCTAAAGCCCTCTGCGAGCGCACCGGCTACAGTCGTGTCTTTTTCGGGAATTCCGGCGCTGAAGCCAACGAAGGCGCAATCAAAACCGCCCGCAAATACAGTTTCGACAAATACGGCGAGGGCCGCGCGGATATTGTCACCCTGGTCAATTCTTTCCATGGCCGCACCGTGACCACCCTAGCCGCTACTGGCCAGGAGGTCTTCCACAACTATTTCTTCCCCTTCACAGAAGGCTTTCAGCACGTCCCAGCTGGGGACTTTGCCGCTTTGCAGCTGGCGGCTGGTCCTTCCGTCTGCGCAGTGATGCTGGAATTTGTCCAAGGCGAAGGCGGCGTGATCCCGTTGGACGAAGGCTATGTAAAACAAGTTGCCGATTTCTGCAAAGAGCGGGACATCCTGCTGATTGCCGACGAAGTGCAGACCGGCGTTGGCCGTACCGGAAAATTTCTCGCCTCGGAGCATTTTGGCGTGACGCCCGATATCACGACCCTAGCCAAAGGTTTGGGCGGCGGGCTGCCTATTGGCGCGTTCCTAGTCGGCGAAAAGCTGAAAGAGGTCATGGGGCCTTCCAGCCATGGCACCACTTTTGGAATGAACCCAATCGTCTGCGCGGGAGCCAACGTCGTGATGGGGCGTACCGCCAACGAGCAATTTTTGCGGGAAGTGACGATGAAAGGCGAGAAAATCCGCGCCTGCCTGACCTGCTGCCCGGAAGTGGCTGGGACGACCGGGCTGGGGCTGATGATTGGTATTCAGCTGAAGGGCAAGAAGAGCGGCGATGTGGCGAAAGCCTGCCTGGAGAAGGGGCTTCTGGTGCTGACGGCAAAAGAGAAGGTGCGGCTGCTGCCGCCGCTGACTATCACAGATGAGGAGCTGAGCCGCGGCCTTCAGATTTTGTGGGAGGTCTTGAACAGCTAACGCAAAATTAAAAGTTTTACTCAATTTTTTCAAAAAATTGCAGAATCTGGGGACAGCGTCCCATGATCGCGGCCTGCAGGCCGCGAAATCCCCGCGACTGTATGGAAAAGGATGATCTGACATGAAAAAACATTTATTAAAAATGGCTGACCTCAACCGTGAGGAAATCATCAGCTTGTTAAACCTCGCTGACCAGCTTAAATATGAACAGAAACACGGCATCGCTCACCATAGGCTGGCAGGGCAGACGCTGGGGATGATCTTCCAAAAATCTTCCACCCGTACCCGTGTCTCCTTTGAAACCGGCATCTACCAGCTGGGCGGCAGCGCCCAGTTCCTGTCTTCCCGCGACTTACAGATCGGCCGCGGCGAGCCTATCCAGGATACGGCCCGTGTCCTTTCGCGCTACTTAGACGGCATTATGATCCGTACCTTTGCTCAGCAGGAGGTCGAAGACCTAGCCAAATACGGCAGCATCCCGGTCATCAACGGCCTAACCGATTACTGCCATCCCTGCCAGATCCTTGCCGACCTAATGACCATCCGCGAATATAAGGGCGCTTTTGAAGGGCTGAAGTTCTGTTATATTGGAGACGGCAACAATATGGCCAACTCCCACATCGTCGGGGCGCTGACGGTGGGGATGAAGGTATCGGTTGCCTGCCCTGAAGGCTACCACCCCCATCCTGACGTGCTGAAATTTGCCGAAAGCTACGACGAGATGTTCGAGCTCTCCGACAATGTGATGAAAATGGCCGAAAATGCCGACATCATTGCTACCGACGTCTGGGCGTCGATGGGCCAGGAAGAAGAAGCCGCTGAACGCCGCAAAGCTTTTACCGGCTTCCAGGTTAACGATACCGTGATGGCTGCGGCTAAAAGCGGCGCTATGGTGCTGCACTGCCTGCCCGCCCACCGGGAAGAGGAAATCACCGAAAAGGTTTTTGAGGCCCATGCTGCCGAGATCTTTGACGAGGCCGAAAACCGTCTCCACGCCCAGAAGGCCGTGATGGTCAAGCTGATGGAGCATAAGTAAAAATTCCGCCCCCTCTGGCATGGTTCCAGAGGGGGTTTATCGTAGCCCTTTGCAGGATTTATTGACGCAGAAGACGGCGGGCTGTGCCCGCAGACAATTCGCGCCGGAAATCCAGCAAGCCGGATTTCTGCTGTGGATAAACGCGGTTACGGGCGGGTGGTTCCAGCACCTATCGACGCAGTAGATGGTTAAGTGTGTGCTGACGTGTACCTTGGCGATTAAAAGTTTTGCGGAGCTTTTTCAAAAGCGACCCGTACTCTCGCCCTGTTTTTAAAATTGACTTTTCCAGCTATCATGGTATAATAGAAGAAGGCAAAAACATTACAGAAATTTCTTAAAAATAAAGGGCCTTCCCCTGAAAGGAGCCATGGACGCCTTGAAAAGCAAAAAAATCGGCCGCCACCCTTTGGTACAAACCAGGGATACTCGCTATATGCACAATCCCGCCAAGGTCATTGTCATCAGCTTCGTGCTGCTGATCCTTGCCGGGACCGTCCTGCTGATGCTGCCTTGGAGCAGCCGGGATGGGCAGGTCACCCCATTCCTCAACGCGCTGTTTACCGCCACTTCGGCTTCCTGCGTCACAGGGCTGACTATGTATGACACTTTCACCCATTTCACCCTATTTGGGCAGATTGTCATTATCTCGCTGATCCAGCTGGGCGGGCTGGGCTTGGTTACCCTGACCAGTTTCTTCTACCTGATTATCGGCAAGAAAATGGGGCTGCGTACCGTCCATCTGGCGCAGGAGTCGGTCAATTCGGACGAGCACGTGGACACGGTGCATCTGCTGAAAATGGTAGTGGGCGTGACATTCACCATCGAGTTTTTGGGGGCGCTGGTGCTGATGACAGTCTTTCTGCCGGAACACGGCGGCTATGGCGTCTTTATGGCCATTTTCTTCGCTATTTCCGCCTACTGCAACGCCGGGTTTGACCTTTTGGGATTCAGGGAGCCGGGCAGCAGCCTGCTGACGGTGCAGGACAACGGGGTGCTGAACCTGACGCTGATGTGTCTGGTCGTCCTAGGCGGCCTGGGCTTTATCATCTGGCAGGATCTGCTTTTTTACAGGCGCCGCCGCAAGCTTTTGCTGCATACAAAAGTCGTGCTCTGTTTTACAGGGATTCTCTTGCTGATCGGCTGGATTGGTTTTTTGCTGCTGGAATGGAACAACCCCGCTACGCTGGGCAAACTCCCTTTGCCGCAGAAACTCCTGCACGGCCTTTTCCAGTCGGTGACAGTGCGCACGGCGGGTTTTGACTCAATCGGGCAAGGGGAGCTGACGGGGCTTGGCAAGCTGTTCAGCATCTTGCTGATGTTTATCGGCGCTGGCCCCGGCTCGACGGGCGGCGGCATCAAGGTCACGACCTTTGTGGTGCTGGCGATGACGGTCGTCTCGGTGATCCGCGGCGACAGCGATACAGTGGTGATGGGGCGGCGGATTGACAAGCCAGTCATTTACCGCGCGTTTACAGTGGCGGTGCTAGGGGTGCTGATGGTCTGCGTCACGGCGGGGGTGCTGATCCTGACAGGCGACGCGCAGTCAGAGCTGGACGGCATTTACGAGGCGGTTTCGGCCTTTGCGACGGTGGGGTTGTCGGCGGGACCGACGGGCCGGGCCGGCGTGCTTTCCAAGCTGGCGCTGACGCTGACGATGCTGACCGGCCGCGTCGGCCCTGTTGGCCTTGCGCTGTCGCTGTCGATGAAAACCGCTGGCAGTATCCAGAAGGTCGTCCGCCCCGAAGGGCGTATCTGGGTGGGATAGCCGGCCACCGTTCTGAAAAATAGATGGAAGGGAAACGATAAATCGATGATTACTTTTCAGCAGATCAAACAGGATTCCCAGATCCTAACCTATATCCAGAAAGCCGATGAAACCCTTGCGGCGCTGGGGTACACCGAGCATAGCCTTGCCCATGTGGGGCGGGTGGCGGAGACGGCGGGGCGGCTGCTTGCCGAATTGGGGCATCCGCCGAGGGAAGCCGAGCTTGCGCGGATTGCGGGCTACCTCCACGACATCGGCAATATCGTCAACCGTGTCGACCACGCCCAGAGCGGTGCGGTCATGGCTTTCCGGCTGCTGGACAATATGGGGATGGACGCAGCCGAAATTGCAGCGGTCGTTTCGGCCATCGGCAACCACGATGAATCCACCGCCTTCCCGGTTAACGCCATTGCGGCGGCACTGATTTTAGGGGACAAGACCGACGTCCGCCGCAGCCGGGTGCGCAACCAGGATTTTGCCTCCTTTGACATCCACGACCGGGTCAATTATGCCGTCACCGGCGCTTCGGCGGCCTTAAACGGCAAAGATTTCGTGCTGAAGATTGACGTTGACACCAGCATTTCGCCGGTGCTTGATTACTTCGAGATTTTTATGGACAGGATGCTGCTCTGCCGCCGCGCAGCGGATAAGCTGGGGCTGCAGTTCCGCCTGGTTGTCAACAACCAAACTGTCCTTTGAATGCAAAAAATCAGGGCAGCCGAAACTGTCCTGATTTTTCGCCGCAGCAGGGGCTTATTCCTGGGAAGCGGGCTGCCTTTTCTCTTCTGCAAAGAATTGCAGCCGTACGATTCGCCTTCCGCCATAAGCGAAAGCTAAATCCTCGTTTCTTTCCTCCCAGCCAGTATGTCCGACGCCAGGCAGTAAACCGTCTTCGTTGGGAGAAGATGGGACGTAATTGCTTGTTCCATCTAAGTATCCTTGGAACGCTTCGTTTGCTTCAGCCCATTCGGCCACAAGCGCTTCGTATTCTGCCCAAAAGGCATTTTCCGCCGTTTCATCGGCAAAATGCAGCTCAAAAAGAACCCCGCGGAGCAGCAAAGCGTTTTGATCTTCTGTAAATCGCAGCGTCATCTGTCCAGACGCCTTTAAATCCGCCAAAGCGACCGGAACCATAACGGCTGCCATGTTATTTGTTTGATAGATGATTGGCTGGGCTTTTGGGATTTCAAATGCTTGATAAACATCTGGCAAATGACTGTTCCAAGGAGCATTTCGAAAACTCAATGTTTCTGAGGCGTAGTTCTCCTTTAAAGAGAAGGAATAATAGGTCTCATTGTGACAACACAGCAGCAACGGAATGGCAAACAATACAGCTGCAAGGACTCGGATATATGGATCAATCCGACCTAAAGCACGAGAATGTTTCGTCTTCAAAACGTTCACGCCTTTTTGAGTTATAGTAGGTAAATACAACAGCTTTTATAAATATATGATATCATATATTCCAATTATTGTCAATAGATTTTAAAATTTTTCTTGAAATAATCACCATCAAGAATCCAGGAGGTTTTTATGATTACTTATCAACAGATGGATCAAAGCTGCCTTGCGCTTTATGACCGCGTTCCGATGCAGGTGAGGGTAGAGCGCATCCTCTCGCTGGAAAAGATCGACAGAGGGCTTGGCGGCTTTCTGTTCAAAGAAACGCCGGTCGAACCCTATCTGAAGGATTTCTGTGCCGACGGTCCCATGGCCGTTAGGCTGCCTGACCGCTTTGACCTGACAAACTGGGGCTTTTTCATGGCCTTTGACGGTGAAACTCCGATCGGCGGCGCTGCTGTTGCGGCAAAGACGCCGGGCTGCCGGATGCTTGCCGGCAGAGAGGATCTGGCGGTGCTGTGGGACATCCGGGTAGATGGTCCTTATAAGGGACAGGGCGTCGGGCAGGCGCTTTTCGATTTGGCCAAGGGCTGGGCGAAGGGGAAGGGCTATGTCCAGCTGAAAATCGAATGCCAGAACAACAATCTCCCAGCAGTGCGCTTTTATCATAAACAGGGCGCGCAGTTGGAGATGGTCAATACATATGCTTATTATAATGAACCGGCCTATCGGGATGAAGTACAGCTGATCTGGTATCTTGACCTGTAAACTACCCGAAAAACTGCACAAAACCAGGCTGCTTTCCCCGACGGAATTTTCTTTTGGAGAGGTTGCAAATCGCGTCGATTTACAGTACAATAGGGGTAGATGGAATTTGTTTTCTGGGTGCGGCCAAGCCCCGCGCCCTGTGCTTTTTTGAAAGGATGGTACTGAATATGAAAAAGGTTGCCGTCATTATGGGCAGCGACAGCGACTGGGGCGTTGTCAAGAACGCCGTTTCTACGCTGAAGGAGTTCGGCGTCCCCTGCGAGGCCCATGTGATTTCCGCCCACCGTACCCCTGAGGCGGCCCACGAATTTGCCGTCTCCGCCAAGGGGAAGGGCTTCGGCGTCATCATTGCCGCCGCCGGGATGGCCGCCCATCTAGCTGGGGTGCTGGCAGCCTCTACCACCCTGCCGGTGATTGGCATCCCCATCAGCTCCCAGAATTTAGGCGGCCTGGACGCGCTGCTGGCGACGGTGCAGATGCCTTCAGGCATCCCTGTGGCGACGGTTGCGGTTGGCGGCGCGGCCAACGCGGCGCTGTTGGCAGTGCAGATGCTGGCGCTGTCGGACGAGACCCTTGCGGCAAAACTCGCCGAAAAGAAGGAGGCTATGAAGGCGGGCGTTGCGGCTAAGGACCAGAAGCTGCAGGCCGAAGTTCAGGTGCTTTGAGGATAAAAACTGCGTATGCTGGCGCGAAAAAAGAAAGGAACGTGTACATGATGGAAAAGAAAGAAATGCTCTATGAAGGCAAAGCCAAACGGGTTTATGCCACCGAGGACCCCGCTCTTGTCATTGTCGACTACACCGATAATGCTACTGCGCTGAACGGCCTGAAAAAGGGCCTGATCGCCGGCAAGGGTGCGATCAACAACCGGATGAGCAACCATATGATGCGGCTTTTGGAGAAAAAGGGCGTTCCCACCCATTATGTGGAGGAACTTTCCGAACGGGAGACTGTGGTAAAAAAAGTGTCTATCGTCCCGCTGGAAGTTATTATCCGCAATATCGCCGCTGGTTCCTTCTCCAAGCGCTACGGGGTAGAAGAGGGCAGGAAGCTTGCGCTGAGCACGATTGAGTTCTCCTATAAGAACGATGACCTGGGCGACCCGCTGATCAATGATTACCATGCGCTGGCGCTGGAGCTTTGCACGGCCGAAGAGCTGGAAACAATCAAAAAGTACGCTTTTGCAGTCAACGAGATGATGCAGGAGTACCTGCTGAAGCTGGGGATTATCCTTGTCGACTTCAAGCTGGAGTTTGGCCGCCTGCCTGACGGGACGATTGTATTGGCGGATGAAATCTCCCCTGATACCTGCCGTTTCTGGGACAGCAAGACGATGGAAAAGCTGGACAAGGACCGTTTCCGCCGCGATATGGGCGGTGCTGAAGACGCCTACCAGGAGGTAATGAAGCGCCTGATGGGCGATTGAGCGGCGTGCTGTCAACTATATGGCGGCAAACGTCGCGCGAGCGGCTGCGGCTGATAGTTTTTTGATGGACGGCGCAGATCCAATGAACGAAAGAGGAGAATGTGAATGAGCAAAAGTTTTAGCGACAGCTATCGAGAAGCTGGCGTAGACGTGACGGCCGGCTACCGCGCTGTGGAGCTGATGAAGGAACACGTGCAGCGGACGATGACCAGCGCTGTGCTGACCGGCCTCGGCGGGTTCGGCGGGCTGCTGGAACTGGATCTGACGGGCATTGAAAAGCCTGTGCTGGTTTCGGGCACCGACGGCGTGGGCACCAAGCTGCGGCTGGCGATGCTGCTGGACCGCCACAACACGGTGGGCATCGATTGCGTGGCGATGTGCGTCAACGATATTATCTGCTGCGGCGCAAAACCCCTGTTTTTCTTAGACTATATCGCGGTGGGCAAAAACTATCCTGAAAAAGTGGCGGCCATCGTTTCCGGCGTGGCCGAGGGCTGCGTACAGGCGGGCTGCGCGCTGGTGGGCGGCGAGACCGCCGAAATGCCCGGCTTTTACCCCATCGATGAATATGACCTGGCAGGGTTTGCCGTGGGCATTGTAGACAAGGCGAAAATCCTTGACAAAGAGGCCCAGAAGCCCGGCGACCTGCTGATCGCCCTGCCGTCGAGCGGCCTCCACTCCAACGGTTTCTCGCTGGTGCGCAAGATCTTCAACGTCGAAACCGCCGATCTGTCGTCGCAGGTAGAGGATCTCGGCTGCTCGCTGGGCGAGGCGCTGCTGACCCCGACGAAAATCTATGTCAAGCCGATGCTGGCGCTGTTTGACAAGGTGACAGTCAAATCTGTGGCCCATATCACTGGCGGCGGTTTTTATGAGAACATCCCGCGGGCGCTGAAAGCGGGGCTGTCGGCGAAAATCGCGCTGGGCGACGTGCGGGTGCTGCCAATCTTCAATCTGATTGAGCGGATGGGCAAGGTGCCGCAGCATGATATGTTCAACACCTTCAACATGGGTGTGGGCATGGTAGCCTGCGTGGCCAAAGAAGACGCCGGCCTGGCGCTTGAGACCCTGCGCGCTGCCGGCGAAGACGCTTATATCTTGGGCGAGCTGGTCGAAAGCAATGAAGGCGTCATCCTTTCCTGACCAATCTTCCTCTGGTGACCTCGGCTTCACGGGATTTCCCGCGGGGCCGGGGCTGCCGGCTTTTATCCTGAAACGGAGGGACATCCTTTGAAAAATATTGTTGTGCTGGTTTCCGGCGGCGGCACCAACTTACAGGCCCTGATTGATGCCCAGCAGCGGGGCGAGATTGAAAACGGCCGCATTACCTGCGTCATTTCCTCCAAAGAGGGTGCCTATGCGCTGGAACGCGCCCGGCGGCATGGCATCCCTGCGCGGGTGATCGCTAGGAAGGGCTGCCCCGACCGTGGGGAGTACTCGCAGCGCATCCTCGACGCGCTGCGGGAGGAAAAAGCCGATCTGATTGTCTTGTCGGGCTTCATGGTCATCCTCGACGAACGGGTGGCGAAAGCCTATCCCAATCAGATCATGAACATTCACCCAGCGCTGATCCCGGCTTTCTGCGGCCCTGGTTTTTATGGCCTTCATGTTCACGAGGCGGTGCTCCAGTCCGGCGTTAAACTTACCGGCGCGACAGTTCACTTTGCCAACGAGGTCTGCGACGGCGGCCCGATTATCCTACAGGGCGCTATCCCTGTGGAAAACGGTGACACCCCCGAAACGCTGCAGCGTCGGGTTATGGAACAGCTGGAGTGGAAGCTGCTTCCCAAAGCGGTTTCGCTGTTCTGCCAGGGGAAAATCAAGGTGGAAGACGGCGTCGCCCGCGTTTATGAATGAGGCTCGACCGCAGTATCCCCTATTTCAATATCCTGATGGGATGCAGCCGCCTACTGCCCATTGAGGCCCCGCTGCCGGCAGGCTATCGCTTCCGTTTTTTTGCCTCTGGCGACGAGCGGCGCTGGGCGGAGATTGAAGCGGATATCGGCGATTTTGGCGGCATTGGGGAGGCGGAGGCCTATTTTGCCCAGAAATACCTCCCTCATGCGGCAGAGCTGTCCCGCCGCTGCCTTTTCCTGATTGCCCCCGACGGACAGGCTGTCGGCAGCTGTATCGCTTGGCAGGACCCCAAAGGGGATATCGCCGTCTCCTCCCTTCATTGGCTGGCAGTCAAAGAAGCCGAGCAGGGCAAGGGCCTTGGCAAAGCGCTGCTGAAGCGGACGCTGGCGGTTTACGAGGAGCTGGGCGGGTTTCCGGTTTACCTGCATACCCAGCCTTGGAGCTACGCCGCCGTCAGCCTTTATTGGCAAACAGGCTTCCGGCTGCTGAAGGACGATGCCTTTGCCGATTATCAGAACCAGAACAAAGAGGCGCTGGAAGTCCTGCGGCGTTATCTGCCGTTAGAAACTATTGTCCAGCTTCAAAGCCATTTGCAATAAATCTGTATCAATAAATTTTTGTGATATAAATGACAAGGACAAAAACGCACCGCGCATTTTAATAGATGCGCCAGAGCCTTAAAATAAAGGCGGGGTGTACGCAAGTCGGTAAAGGACAGCAGGCAGCTGAAAAACAGCGCCAGTTTGCGTTGAAGCAGCAAAAATGCAAAGAATAGGGGGGATCGACCATGTCCGAGATTTTGGACAGCATCCGTTTGCGTATTGAAGCTTTGAGGATGGGGTTTAAATTTTTGGCAAAAATCCAAACAGGCATGAACGGGATTGAACGGGAAACCTGGCTTTTGGAATACGAAGGCTCCCAGTTTGTTTTTGTGGCCGGCCGGAAAAACGTCATACTGGGATGGGATCATAGCTGCCCGCTGCCGGAAGGCCTGCAGGATGAGTTTGAGTTGGGCCACGAGCACTATCTGGACGAAATAGAAGAGCTCAAAAGCGATTATCAGGAAGACATCCTGAAAGCGAAAAGCCCGGCAGAGGCTGACGGGCTGCGGGCGGAGCTGGCGGAAGAGCTGGAAGCTGTCAAAGAAGAAATGGACGAAGGCGGCTATAGCAGCTGGGAAGATTTCATGGCCAAATGGAATGGATACCTTTCCCAATGTATGTCGCCGCTGCGGAAGGCCAATATCGGCGATATGCTTGTAGAGGTGGACAGCCGCTATCTTGAGGAGAACGCGCCGTCTTTGGCCGAAGCTGTCCGTTCCTTGAAAGAAGGCCCCTTCACATTGGCTACGGAGGACGAGTGGGAGTACCTCTGCAACGGCGGCGCGCGCACGCTGTTCCGCTGGGGCGGCAGCCTTGACGGCGTCGTCGAGGATATCTACCAGGTAGGCGTGGTCAGCAAATTCAAGGAACCGGCAGGGTCTTTGCTGGAAAAGCCTAATATGTTCGGCCTTTTCATCGCTTATGATTCTTATAAAAATGAAATCATTGACAACCTATCTTATACCAAAGGCGGCGACGGCGGCCGTTCCCTCTGCGGCGGCGACGGGCCGATTTACGTCCTGCCCTGTTATACGGCCTTCTACCGCAATTCTGTTTTCTGCGCTGAATTATCCAAAAACTATTATTGTTACCGACGGATTATTCGTCTGCCTGGATAACCTATAAAAGGAGGACCTTTCTATGATTGATCTTGCACAAGAACTCCAGCAGAACACCTACCCCGGACGCGGCATTGTCATCGGCAAAAGTGAAGACGGCAGACACGCCGCCATTGGCTATTTCATCATGGGCCGCAGCGAAAACAGCCTTAACCGCGTTTTCGTCAAAGAGCCTGACGGCATCCGCACCGAGGCCCACGACCCTGCCAAGCTCTCTGACCCCAGCCTTGTCATTTACCACCCCGTCCGTCGGGTAGGGGATGTGACCATCGTCACCAACGGCGACCAGACCGACACCATCGCCAATTTGCTCCAAAGCGGCAGCCATGGCGCTGCGACTGCCTTTGAACGCGCCCTGCGCACCCGCACTTTTGAGCCCGATCCCCCCATCCTCACCCCCCGCATCTCCGGCATTGTCGAGAAAAACGGCGACTACCGCCTTTCTATCCTTAAAAGCGCCGACGGCGACGCTTCTTCCGCCCAGCGCTTCTTCTTTGAATATACCGACGAAAAGCCGGGCATCGTCCACTTTATCCACACCTACGCCGCCGACGGCAACCCGCCCGCGTCCTTTGCCGGCGAGCCGAAAACCGCCCGCATCAGCGGCTGCATCAACTGCTTTACCAAGCTTTTGTGGGAAAACCTCAACGCCCAGCGCAAAATTTCCCTCTATACCTGCTTTATCGACCTGGAAACCGGCGAAGCCGAAGAACGGATCCTCAACCGCCATCTGGGCGATTGAAAAATAACAAGCAAAAAGGAAAAGGAGCTTTACCATGCAGGAACTGGAACTGAAATATGGCTGCAACCCGAACCAAAAGCCCGCTAGGATTTTCATGCAGCAGGGCGAACTGCCCATCGAAGTGCTGAACGGCAAGCCTGGTTACATCAACTTCCTTGACGCTTTCAACAGCTGGCAGCTGGTCAAGGAGCTGAAGGAAGCTACCGGCCTGCCCGCAGCGGCGTCCTTCAAACACGTCTCCCCAGCTGGGGCGGCGCTGGCGATCCCATTGAGCGACGTACTGAAAAAAATCTACTTTGTCGACGATATGGAACTGACCCCAATGGCTACCGCCTACGCCAGGGCTAGGGGCGCCGACCGTATGTCCTCTTACGGCGACTGGATCGCTCTGTCGGATACCTGTGACGAAGCGACTGCCCGGCTGATTGCCCGCGAAGTTTCCGACGGCATTATCGCCCCAGATTACACCCCCCAAGCCCTCGAAATCCTTAAAGGCAAGCGCAAGGGCGGCTATAACGTCGTCAAAATCGATCCCAGCTACGTCCCCGAGCCCGTTGAACGCAAAGACGTCTTTGGCATTACTTTTGAACAGGGCCGCAATAATTATAAAGTTGACGCTTCCCTGTTTGCCAACTTCCCCACCGCCGCAAAAACCCTGCCGCCGGAAGCCCTCCGTGACTTGATGATCTCACTAATCACTCTCAAATATACCCAATCCAACTCGGTCTGCTATGTCAAGGATGGCCAGGCTATCGGTATCGGCGCAGGGCAGCAGTCCCGCGTACACTGCACCCGCTTAGCCGGCAACAAAGCTGATTTCTGGTACCTCCGCCAGCATCCCCGCGTCCTCGCTCTGCCTTTCAAAAAAGGTATCCGCCGTGCTGACCGCGACAACACCATTGACGTTTACATCTCCGACGACTATATGGACGTGCTGGCCGACGGAATCTGGGAACAGTTTTTTGAGGCCCGCCCCGAACCGCTGACCCGCGAGGAAAAACGTGCCTGGCTGGATACCCTAACCGGCGTGGCGCTCGGCTCCGACGCCTTCTTCCCCTTCGGCGACAACATTGAGCGCGCCCACAAGAGCGGCGTCTGTTTTATCGCCCAGCCCGGCGGCTCTATCCGCGACGACCATGTCATCGCAACTTGCGATAAGTACGGCATTGCAATGGCCTTTACTGGGATGCGCCTGTTCCATCATTAAGCCTGGCTGTATCAGGAAAACGTCAAAAAATTCCCGGCAGGCAGCGTCTGCCATATCCAAAAAGAAAGGAAGCAGGTTCCTATGAAAGTTCTCGTAGTCGGTTCCGGCGGGCGGGAGCACGCGCTGATCCTTAAACTGCGCGAAAGCCCTAAAGTCACTAAAATCTATGCTGCGCCAGGTAACGGCGGCATCAGCGCCGTCGCTGAACTGGCGGATATCAAAGCGACCGACATCGACGGTATGCTGGCCTTTGCCAAAGAAAAATCTATCGATTTTGCCGTAATTGCGCCCGATGACCCGTTGGTGCTGGGGATGGGGGACGCATTCGAGGCCGCCGGCATCCCGACGTTCGGCCCCTCTAAAGCTGCGGCCGCCATTGAGGGCAGCAAGGTCTTCAGCAAAAACCTGATGAAAAAATACGGCATCCCCACCGCTTCCTACGAAACCTTCGATGATGAAGACGCCGCCGTCGCCTATCTGAAGGCGCAGGGCCGCTATCCCGCCGTCGTCAAAGCCGACGGGCTGGCGCTGGGCAAGGGCGTTATTATTGCTGCGGACGAGAAAGAAGCCTGCGACGCCGTCCATGCTATGATGGGCGATAAAATCTTTGGCGCGTCCGGCAGCCATATCGTCATCGAAGAATACCTGGAAGGCCCAGAAGTTTCCGTCCTCGCCTTCACCGACGGCAAAACCCTTGTGCCGATGGTCTCTTCCAAGGACCATAAGCGGGCGTTTGACGGCAATAAGGGCCTCAACACTGGCGGCATGGGCACCATCGCCCCCAACCCTTTCTACACCTCCGAAATCGCCGCGCAGTGCATGGAAACCATCTTTCTTCCCACCATTGAAGCCATGCGCAAGGAGGGCCGCCCCTTCAAAGGCTGCCTTTACTTCGGCCTGATGGTCACCAAAGACGGCCCCAAAGTCATCGAATATAACTGTCGTTTCGGCGACCCTGAAACGCAGGTGGTGCTGCCGCTGCTCAAAACCGACCTCTTTGAAATCATGGAGGCCGTCCATGACGGGCGGTTAGGTGAAATCCAGGTGGAATTTTCCAGCCAATGTGCAGCTTGCGTAATCCTTGCCTCGGGCGGCTATCCTCAGAAATATCAGACCGGCTATCCCATCGCCGGCCTTGACGGGGACGGCCAAGTGCCAGGCGTGACCATCTATCACGCCGGCACCAAGCGCCAAGACGGTCAGTTTGCGACCTCCGGTGGGCGGGTGCTGGGTATCACGGCTTTGGGCGATACCCTCGACGAAGCCCTCGACAAAAGCTACAAAGCCGCGGAAGGCATCGCCTTTACTGGCGCTTACCGCCGCAGCGATATTGGCAGGATCTGCTGACCCACACCCTACCGGGGCAGGAGCTATTTTCCTGCCTCGGCTTTTCTATCCGCATATTGCCTGCCGTTTTGGCCAACAATGGGCATGGCAACCGTCTATCCAATATATACGTTTTGTTATATGCTCACGTATTATACGAAATTCAATGCTGCCCGTCAATCAGCAGATAGATTTTTTACAATTAAAATGCAGAAATACCCTTTTATTGACGAGAAAAATATGGTAAAATAAAGTTATAGGCGCTGCTGCGCCCAAAGCGCCGACATCAACCCCGGCAGTACCCGAGCAAAGGAAGGAACCACAATGGCCAAAGAGCAAAACCTTCTGCTGGTAACAGAACATTACCCCTGCGGGTTCCAGGAGGCCTTTCTGGAATCGGAGATCGATTACCTGGCCCGCCTCTATAACGTCCATATCATCACGACTGACACCGATAAGCTGACCATCCGGTCTGTTCCCCGGGGGGTGACCTTCTCCCGGCCGGCGGAACAGACCCACGGTCTCGGACGCCAGTTCATCCGTTTCCAATGCCTACTAAGCAACGGCTATAAGCAGGAACGGCGGCAGGCCA
Source organism: Oscillospiraceae bacterium (assembly GCA_022793675.1). Lineage (GTDB taxonomy): Bacteria > Bacillota > Clostridia > Oscillospirales > Ruminococcaceae > Faecivivens. Next base: position 151,334 of record JAAWDH010000041.1, on the reverse strand, counting down.
AGAAGGCCGGGCGTTGGGGCAAGGCTGTCCGCAAGCAAACGCTGGACGCGCTGGTGGAAAGCCGGCTGCTTTATAACTACGTCCGCGAGCTGGATATTTTTCAGGACGAGCGTCCGCTGACCATCTACAGCGCCAATATGAACAACGGCCTTTACGGGCTTTGCTGCCTCAAACAGTTCAGCGATAATATCCGGGTGGTGGCCCGCTGTCACCGGGCCAATATGCAGGATCCGGTCACTGGCAAGCGCCGGGATACGCTGAACCATATCATCAACGATCGCGTCGATGCCCTTTATTTCACCAACACCCAGCGTCTGGAAACCTACCAAAAGCAGTTCTGCGCTAGGGAGCCGGACGAAGTGCTGGAAAAGCTGCGGCTTGCTCCGCTGGGCGTCCCGGGGCCGTTGAAAAAACGTCGGCCGGCTCCCGACGAGTATCTGCTGCGGGTGGTCTCCTGTTCCCCCATTGAGCCGGATAAGCGCCTTGACCTACTGATTGAGGGTATCGCCGGCATGGAGCAGGGCTGCCTGGAATGGGTGCATATCGGCGACGGCAGCGACCGCAAACGCATCTTGGCCCTGGCCCATCAGAAGCTCGATAGCAAGCCGGGCATCCGCTACCATTTCCTCGGGCCGTTCAGCCGTGAAGAGCTTTACAGCTGGTATGCCGAAAACCCGGTGGACGTGCTTTTGAGCGTCAGCCGTTCGGAAAGCGTCCCGGCGGCCATGCTTGAAGCAATGGCCAACCACATTTTCGTCGCTGCTACCGCGGTGGACGGCGTCACCGACGTGGTGGACGGGGAGTCGGGGCTGCTGCTGCCGCCTGACCCGACTGCCGAGCAGCTCTCCCGGTTTTTGGAGGCCCTGTGCGGCATGAATAAAGAGCTTTTCCAGCAGAAGTCCGAGCTTGCCTACCGCACCTGGGAAGCCGCGTTCAGCGCCGAGCGCAACTGCGTGCGGTTTGTCCGCGAACTGGCCGGCCTGCCAGTACCAGACCTACCGGCCTCAGATCCGCCGGCAGACGAGCCTAGCGAAGAAACTGCGCCTGCCGCAGCGGAAGCGCCTGCTGCGGACAGCGCCGTTTGATTATCTACTCATTATCCCTATAGGGAGGTACCGTCATCTCATGGTAAAACAGTTTGTGCAGAAAATGCAGCGCACCTGCCTGATCGGCTTTAAGGCCGTGATGGTTGCCGTGCTTTTCGCCATATTTTTCGGTCTCTTTGGGCTGACCCAAAAGGAGCTGTGGCGGGCGTCGCGCACGGCGGCCATTTCCATGTCCACCTTTGTGGTGGTGGGCATCTGCTTGATCAAAATCTACGGCGGTTTCCCCATTGGGGTGAAAAAGACCCGGGAAATTGCGTCCTCGGCCTTTATTGCCACCTTTATTACCGATATCATTACCTATTTCCAAATCGCCATCATGCTTTTCAACTATGACAAGCGCGCGACCTACACCCAAGACCTTTTCACGATGGTCGGGGTGGTACTGCTGCAGCTTGTCTGCATCAGCCTTTTCGGCTATCTGGGCAATTACCTTTTCTTTGAGGTCAACAAGCCCGCCCGCACGGCGGTGATCTATGGCAGCAGCGACGGCCTTGTCAGCTTTATCTCCAAAATCAACCGTTATAAAAAGCAGTACGACGTTCGTTTTATCGCTTCGGTTGAGGAGGAAAACCTCAAACAGACCATCCTTGATAGTGACCGGGTGTTCCTTTACTCCCTGTCCGAAACTGACAAGACAAAGCTGATGGAATATTGCTATAAACACGAAAAAATCACCTATATCACCCCAGAGCTTTCAGACATTGTCACCAAGCATTCCCGCCATATGATTATCGACGACGTGACCGTGCTGGAGTCCCGCGTTTCCGGCCTGACTTTTGAGCAGGAAGTCATCAAACGGGGCTGCGACATCGTCATTTCCGGCATCGGGCTGCTGATTGCCAGTCCAATCATGTTGTTGGAGGCGCTGGCCATCAAGCTTGAGGACGGCGGGCCGGTCTTTTTCAAGCAGCCGCGCGTCACCAAGGGCGGCCGGGTATTTGAAGTGCTGAAATTCCGCACGATGATCGTCGACGCCGACAAATATAAAAAGCGCCTTGCTTCCGAGGACGACGACCGCATTACCAAGGTCGGGCGCGTGCTGCGCAAAACCCGTCTTGACGAGCTGCCCCAGTTCATCAATATTCTGAAAGGCGATATGAGCGTTGTCGGCCCCCGGCCGGAGCAGGAAGAAATCACTGAAAAATATGTCGAGGTCCTGCCAGAGTTCAAATATCGGCTGAAAGTCAAAGCCGGCCTAACTGGCCTGGCCCAGATCCAGGGCAAATACAACACCACCCCGAAGGACAAGCTGATCCTCGACCTCATGTATATCGAGCAATACAGCCTGTGGATTGACCTCAAGCTGATGCTGCAAACAGTCAAAGTGCTTTTCAAATCGGACAGCACCGAAGGGGTGCAAGGCGAGCTGCCTATCGACCTGTCCCAGAAAGAGGCTGCCCCCGGGCCGGAAACGGAGGAGGGGGAGCCGCAGCCATAAAGGAGGCCTGCCAATGCTGACCTATTACAAAACCATCGAAGGCAAACTCACCGAGCTTGAGGCCGAGGAACAGGGCTGCTGGATTCAGGCCGTCGCCCCAACCCCTAACGAAACGGCAAGGCTGGTGGATCAGCTGGGGCTGGACGCCGGCTTCGTGGCCTCCTCACTAGATGAAGAGGAAGCTTCCCGTATCGAACAGGAGGACGACCAGATCTTCGTCGTCGTCGACGTCCCTTACCGCAACGAAAGGGAGGACGGCACCGTCTTCTACACCACCCTGCCCTTAGGCGTTATCATCACCCCCAAATATTTTGTCACCATCAGCAGCGCCGCCAGCAGCGTTGTCAGCGATATTACCGACGGGGTCATCCGCGGGGTGCGCACCCAGTTCAAAACCCAGCTGCTTTTGAATATCCTGCTGCGCATCGCCCAGCGCTTTTTGATTTACCTTAAACAGATCGACCGCATTTCCGGCAGCATGGAATCCCAACTGAATACCTCAACCAGCAACGCGGCGCTGGTGCAGATTTTAGGCCTTGAAAAGTCCCTGGTCTATTTTTCATCTTCCCTGCGCGCCAATGAGACCACCCTTAAACGGATCTCCCGCGGCCGCCTTGTTACGCTCTATGAAGACGATGAAGACTTGCTGGAAGACACCCTGATTGAAATCAACCAGGCCATTGAAATGACTGGTACTTACTCCCACATCCTCAATAGCACGATGGAAGCCTACGCCAACATTATCAATAATAACGTCAACCTGACCATGAAAATCCTCGCTTCGGTTACCGTGCTGATGACCATCCCGACGATGGTTTTCGGCTATTACGGTATGAACGTTGCCGGGCTGCAGAACCCGGTTTGGTGGTTCCCTTGTGTAATTTCAGCGGTCGGCGCGCTGCTGACGCTGGCTGTGCTGATTAAACTAAAAATGTTCAAATAGCCGGCTGTGCCGGCAGATAAATCGCGTTTGCCGCCTGGTTCCGCTCGGCGGCTTGTGGGTGAAAAACATTACATGGGATGTCGCGGCTGGGCGGCGTGTCGCCGCAGACAAATCGCGTTTGCCGCCTGGCTCTGCTCGGCGGCTTGCGGGTGAAAAACATTGCGTGAGGTGTCGCGGCTGGGCGGTATTGCCTACCTGCCGATAGGAAAAACTGGAATAGCCTGCCCGTAACCGCGGGAGAACCGGCTATGTTTATCCGCAGCAGAAATCCGGCTTGCTGGATTTCCGGCGCGAATAGTTTGCCAGCACAGCTGGCCGTGAGGAGGTTGTTGATGTGCCCCCGTTGAATTTGCTGATTAAACCGGCTTCCGGCAACTGCAATATGCGCTGCCGCTACTGTTTTTACCACGACGTCCAGGAAAACCGCGACGTTTTTTCCTTTGGCTTTATGTCGGAGGAAACGCTGGAAATCCTTATCCGCAAAGCCCTTGCTTTTGCCAGCGGGGACTGTACTTTCGGCTTCCAAGGGGGGGAACCTACCTTGTCGGGCCTGCCTTTTTTCCGCCGCGTTGTGGAACTCCAGCAACAGTATAATACCAAAAACCTAACCATCCATAACGCCATCCAAACCAACGGGATGCTGATTGACGACGGGTGGGCGCAGTTTTTTGCCGACAACCATTTCCTGGTTGGGCTTTCGCTGGACGGTCACAAGGATATCAACGACCTTAACCGGCTTGATGCTGGGCATAAAGGCGTTTACAGCCGTATCCTCAAAGCAGCCCAGTGCCTTGCCGCCCATCAGGTGGATTTCAATATCCTAACCGTCGTGACGGGGTATACCGCGAACAGTATCAATAAGGTTTACAACTTTTTCCGACGCTCCAACCTGCTTTATCAGCAGTATATCCCCTGCCTTGACCCGCTGGGGGAGGAGCGGGGCGGCCATGACTGGTCGCTGACGCCAGAAAAGTACGCCCGTTTCCTCAAAACCCTTTTTGACTTATGGTACCAGGATGTCAAAGCCGGGCGCTTCATTTACATCCGCTATTTCGAGAACCTGGTAGGGATGCTGCTGGGGTATCCGCCGGAGAGCTGCGGACTGAGCGGGCGCTGCGTTATCCAGCACGTCGTTGAAGCTGACGGGTCGGTCTATCCCTGCGACTTTTATGCCCTTGACGAAATGCGGCTGGGGAATATCCGCGAAGATTCCTTTGAACAGCTGGGCAAAAGTAAAGCGGCGCTTGATTTCCTTGCCGTTCCAACCCATGAAGTTCCCGCTTGCCAGGGATGCCGCTGGAGGCCTATCTGTCGGGGGGGATGCCGCCGCGACCGCGAACCGGTCATTGGCGGGATGCCTGCCCAGAACTATTTCTGTCCGTCCTATCAGGAATTTTTTGCCTATGCCTATCCAAGATTGGAGGAGATTGCCGGTGAGCTGCGGCGTGGGAAAGCCCCTTTCGCCAATCTGTGATTTTTTAAAAGAATACAACGGTTCGTATATTTCCAGGCTGCATATGCCTGGCCATAAAGGCCGCGCACCGGCAGGCTATCCAGATTTTTTGCAAGCCGCTTTCCCTTATGACATTACTGAAGTGGCTGGGGCGGACGTGCTGTTTGAGGCCGAGGGCATCATCGGTGAATCGGAGGCGCTGACAGCGGCGCTTTACGGCGCGGGCTTTACCTGCTATTCTGCCGGCGGTTCGACGCTGTCAATCCTTGCGATGGCCGCGGCCGCCGTTGAGCAGTTCGGCCGTAAAATTGTTGTTCCCCGCAACGCCCACCGTGCTTTCGTCAACGCCTGCGCGCTGGTTGATGCAGAGCCTGTCTGGCTCTGTCCGCCCTGCAAAGAGGGGCTTTGCCCCCAGCCCACGCCGGAAATGGCCGCGGCGGCGCTGGACGCCCATCCCGACGCCCGCATCTTCTACCTGACCTCTCCTGACTATTACGGCGTTATCGCCGATGTCGCCGGTATCGCCAGGGAGGTGCACAAACGGGGCGGCGTCTTGCTCTGCGATGCCGCCCATGGCTCCCACCTGCCCTTCGCCCCTGGCGTCAGCCACCCCATTGCCTTAGGGGCCGACCTCTGCTGCGACAGCCCCCATAAGACCCTGCCGGTGCTAACCGGCGGCAGCCTGCTTCACGGCAGCGGCCCGTATTTCTCTAAGGGGCAGCTCAAAGCAAAGATGGCGTTGTTTGGTTCCACCAGCCCTTCGTATCTGATTATGGCTTCGCTGGACGCCTGCCAGCGCTGGCTGGCGCATGAGGGGAGGGCTGCCTTTGCAGCGCTGGATGCCCGCGTCAAAGCCCTTGAAGCAGCGCTTTCTCAACGGGGTGCGGCGCTGCTGCCCAATAAAACAGACTGCACCAAGATTACTATCGATTGCCAACGAATGGGCTATACCCATGAGGAAATCGGCGCTGTGCTCCGTCAGGCGGGCTGCGAGCCGGAATTTTGCGGAGGCGGGCGGGTGGTGCTGATGGTTTCTCCTCAGACGGATGAGGAAACCCTTCAGCGAGTCCAAGCGGCGCTGCGGCTGCCGGTAAAGCGGCCGATCCCTTACCTAGATATCACCTTGTCCCCAGAAGCGATCATGACGCCACGGGAAGCTTCGTTTGCCCCCTCGGAAGCCGTTTCGGTGGAAAATGCCGCGGGCAGGATTGCCGCTGAAAGCCGGGTAGCCTGCCCGCCGGGAATCCCTGTGGTAGCGGCTGGAGAAAAAATCGGTGAAAATGAAAAAAAACTTTTGAAAAACAGTGGCATTTTCTCCATATTTGTGATAAAATAGAAATAGGTTACCGGTCGGGCCTTGTTTGACCGGCCTGTTCATAATAAAAGGAGGACTCTTTATGAAACTTATTTACGCCATTGTCAACAGCGACGACAGCAATGTCGTTTCCAGCGCCCTGACCCAGAACGGCTTTTTTGCCACCAAGCTCGCCTCTACCGGCGGCTTCCTGATGGCTGGGAACACCACCTTTTTAATCTGTACTGAGGAGGAAAACGTCGACCGTGCAGTCAGCATCATCGGTGAGCATTCCAAAAAGCGCAAACAGATGGTGTCCTCTACGGCAGGTTATGGTCTTGGTTCTTACACTCCCTTCCCCGTTGAAGTGACGGTGGGCGGCGCAACGATTATTGTTACCGACGTCGAGCGGTTTGAGAAGCTGTGACAGATTTCAGCCTGTTCTTAGCCAACCATGCCGTGGTGCAGGCCCTAAAACGGGCGGCTGCGCCCGGCGGGCGGCTGGGGCACGCCTACCTGCTCCATGGCACGGCCGGCACTGGCAAACGGACACTGGCCCGCTGCTTTGCGGCGGGGATTCTATGTGAAGCGGCGGGAGAACGTCCCTGCGGGCAGTGCCTGAGCTGCCAGAAGGTGGAAAAAGGGATCCATCCCGACCTGCTTCTCGTCCGCCGTCCCGACGGCAAGATGCAGATTACGGTTGACCAGATCCGCACGCTGCGGGAAAACGTCTATCTGCTGCCCAACGAATCCCCCCGGAAGGCGGCCCTGATCGAAGGGGCCGATGCGATGAACGAGGCGGCGGCCAACGCTTTGCTGAAGGTGCTGGAGGAGCCGCCGCCTTACCTGACCTTTATCCTGACGGCGGACAACCGTTCGGCGCTGCCGGAGACGATTGCCTCCCGCTGCATCTGTTTAGAGCTTTCCGAAGCGCCGCGTCTGCAGGCGGAAAAATGGCTGATGAGGCAGTTCCCCGATGCGCCGCCCGACCAGCTGGCTGGGGCCATCCTCTGCGGCGGCGGGAATCTGGGGCGGGCCAGTGCTTATTTGCAGGATGAAAAGGCCGCGAAATCCTTCCAATCGGCGTTGGCGCTGGTGAAGAGCCTGTCTACCGGCCGCGCTTTTGACGTCATGGCGGCCGCTAGTACTGCGGAAAGCGACCGGGAATCTTTCTTAGCGCTGCTTGCCGATGTCGACCAGCTGATGGGGGAGATTGCCCGGGGGGCGTTCCTGCTTGATGGCGGGGTGTCCGCCTTGCTGCCGGGCTGCCGTGTTTCCCCTAGGCAGGCGGCGGCGATCCACCAGCTGGGCGGGCAGATGCGCCGGCGGCTTGCGGCCAACGGCGGTTTGCCGCTGCTGCACAGCCTTTACTGCGCCAGCCTTCGGAACATCATGGAGCAGGTCTATTGACGTTTTGCCCTTTCGGTTTAGCCCTGCTGAGCCAGGCTTTCCTTCAGAAAGCATTGTATTAATTTAAAAGGAGCCATCCGAATTTATGACGGAGATTATCGGCGTCCGGTTCAAAATCACCGGAAAAACCTATTATTTCTCACCAGGCGGGCTGCAGATCAGCCTAGGCGACCGGGTGGTCGTTGAAACCGCCCGCGGGGTGGAGTGCGGCCAGGTAGTCATTGCCAACCGGCAGGTAGAGGATAACGCTATCGTCGCCCCGCTGAAAAAGATCATGCGGCTGGCGAATGCCAAAGACCTGGCCCAGTTGGAAGAAAACCGCCGCCGGGAAGAGGAAGCCTTCCAGATTTGCCAGCAGCGTATCCAGCAGCGTCGTCTGCAGATGAGCCTTGTCGATGTGGAGTATACCTTCGACGGCAACAAAATCCTTTTCTATTTCACGGCGGACGGACGGGTGGATTTTAGGGAGCTGGTCAAGGATTTGGCCGGCGTTTTCCGCACCCGCATCGAGCTGCGCCAGATCGGCGTGCGGGACGAGTCCAAAATGCTGGGCGGCTTAGGTATCTGCGGGCGGCCTTTCTGCTGCAGCACCTTTTTGGGGGATTTCCAGCCGGTATCCATCAAAATGGCCAAGGAGCAGAACCTCTCTCTAAACCCCGCTAAAATTTCCGGTTCCTGCGGGCGGCTGATGTGCTGCCTCAAATATGAGCAGGCCGCCTATGAAGATCTGCTGCGCATTACGCCGCGGGTAGGCGCAGTGGTGAGGACGGCCGAGGGCAACGGCGTCGTGATTGAAAACAATCTGCTTACCGGGGAGTTGAAGGTGGCGCTGGATAAGGCTCCGGACGCTGCGCCGCTGCAGGTGAACCGCAAGGACGTCAAGCTCCTTTCACGCTCGTCCCGGGCTGATAGGGGGGACCGCGGGGAAGGCAGGGAGCCCTGACCTAGAAAAAATTTTCCTTGTAAAGGATTTTTTTCAAAGATTCGCTTGCATTTTGCGCGGTTTGCTGTTACAATAAGGAAAGAACTAAAAAGGAGGTGTTTTTTCATGGCATATTTCATCAATGAAGAGTGCATCGCCTGCGGCGCTTGCGCTGGCGAATGTCCTGTAAACGCAATCAGCGAGGGTGACGGCAAGTACGTGATCGACGCGGCTACCTGCATCGAATGCGGCGCTTGCGCCGGCGTCTGCCCGGTTGGCGCGCCCAACGCGGAATAACCCTTTGTGCGTAAAACAGCAAGGCCGCCTGCCCGGATAATGGGACAGGCGGCCTTTCTTAAATCGGTTTGAGGGGGGATATGGGTGAAGGGAGCCAACCGGATCGCCTTCCTGATAGGGGCGGCGCTGCTGGCGCTGGGCATCCTGCTGCGGCTGGGCAGCTGAATCCAAAAGGCAGGGTGAATCGTTTTATATCATGGAAGCGCCGGAACAACTTTACGGGAGGTTTGCATGATGAAACGCAACGAGAATACAGGCACGCTGGTATTCGGGGCCTTATTGCTGCTTATTGGCGGCGGCTATCTGCTGGGGAATATTTTCCATCTGAACATTTTTCATCTGCTGCGGGGGTGGTGGACGATGTTTTTGATCGTCCCCGCGCTGCTGGATATGATCCGCGACAGGCCCAAGCCTGGGAACATCATCCTGCTGGCGGTAGGCGGGCTGCTGCTGGCCAAGAGCAGGGGGTGGCTGCGCCATATCCCGCTGGGGATGGTTTTCGCCGTCATTTTAGTAGGGGCAGGCATTTTCCTGGTGCTACAGGCTGCCGGCCTTGTCGGCGCCCGCAGCTGGGACAGCCGTAGCTGGGACAGCCGCCAACCGGGGATGGTTGACGCCGACCAGAACTCTATGCCTTCCTATGCCGCCGTCTTTTCCTCAAGAAGGATCCGCAACGACTGCCCCAACCTGATGACGGCCAATTGCAGCAGCGTTTTCGGCAGCCTGGAGATTGATTTCTCCGACACTATCGTCCCCAACGACATCACCATTATCTGCGAAGCGGTTTTTGGCAGCATCCGCATTGCCGCCCCGCAGGGGTGCCGTCTGATACTGAAAGGTATACCAGTGCTGGGCAGCGTGCACAACCATCGTCAGCCGGCGGTTAATGAACATCTGCTTCCGACCGTGACCCTTGACTGTACCAGCGTTTTCTCCAGTATTGATATTTTTTGAACCCCAACTAGGAAAAAGGAAAGCAGCCATACGCCAAGCAGAGCGTGCGGCTGCTTTTTCTGTTTTAGAGGATTAAACAAACCAGGCCGCTGCAGCCTTCATTAATGATGCGTTCGATGGTTTCCTGCAATTTCATCCGCGCTTCCTGGGGCATCCGCCCCAGCTTGGAGTGCAGGCCATCATTGACCAGCTCGTGCAGGGACTTGCCAAAGATGTTGGAATCCCAAATCTTAACAGGGTCTTCCTCGAAATCCTTAAGCAGGCTCATCACCAGTTCCTCCGACTGTTTTTCCGAGCCAACGATCGGTGAAATTTCAGTGGCAATCCTCGTGGAAATCATATGAATGCTTGGGGCGCTGGCCCGCAGCCGCACGCCGTATTTGCTGCCTTGTCGTACAATTTCTGGTTCCTCCAGCGAAAGCTCTTCCATCTGCGGCATCACAATGCCATAGCCGGTAGCCTCTACTTCCTGCAGCGCGCTTTTCAGCTTGTCATAAGCCCGCTTACAGGCCGCCAGCTCCATCAAACAGGGCATCAGCCTGGTTTCGTCTCCGATATCCAGCCCTGTCATCTCGCCCAGCACCTGGTAGAACAGCTGGGGCTGCAGCGTTACCGACAGCTGCGCCAGCCCCCTCCCCAGGTCGATCCGGTCCGCCGACGCCCGCAGGATGTGGACGCAGCCTTCCGGCAGGGCGGCCGCCATATCCGGCACCATCCCCAACTTCTCTACCGAAGCCGCCGCCTCGCGGATGGCTCCGAATACCGCCGAGCGCAGCCAGTGTTCCTTGGGCAGCGACAGCATCCAGCGCGGAAGCTCAATTTCCGCTTCCTTGAGCGGGAACTCGTAAAGGATCTGCTGAAGGATTGCCTTGATTTCATCCTCGCCCAAGGAAATACAGCTTACCGCCATAACCGGGCGGCCGTATTTTTCCTGAAGCCTTGCCTGCAGCGCCCTGGCGTCCGCCGACATCGGTTCCCGGCAGTTGAGCAGTACGACAAAGGGTTTGCCCAGCGCCGAAAGCTCGGCAATTACCCGTTCTTCAGCCTCCTCATACTCATCCCGGGGGATATCGCTGATGCTGCCGTCGGTGGTGACTACAAGGCCAATGGTGCTGTGGTCGGTAATGACCTTGCTGGTGCCCACCTCCGCTGCCATATTAAAGGGTACCTCTTCCTCAAACCAAGGGGTTCGTACCATCCTTGGCGCTTCATTTTCAAAGTACCCTAATGAACTGGGCACAATATACCCCACGCAGTCGATCAGCCGCACCCGCATCACGGCATTGCCGGGCAGCTCGATCTGCGCCGCTTCCTCAGGGATGAATTTCGGCTCGGTGGTCATGATGGTTTTGCCCGCTGCCGACTGGGGCAGTTCGTCAGTCGCCCGTTCCCGCTGTAAGTCGCTTTTGATGTTGGGCAGTACAAGGCTTTCCATAAACCGCTTGATAAAGGTACTCTTCCCAGTGCGGACCGGCCCGACTACGCCAATGTAGATATCGCCGCCGGTACGCCGGGCGATGTCGCTGTATATATTCTGCATCTTGCTCTCCCCTTCCGTCAGTCTTCCACCATGGGAATCAGCAGCATCTGCCGTTCCGGCAGCGTCTCGCTGTCCAGTTCATTTTCCTCCATGACTGCCGCCATTGACGCGCCAAAGCGCCTGGCGATATCCCAGAGCGCTTCGCCTGGCTCGCCAAAATAAAGCCGCAGTGCCGAAGAGGGCGGGGGGACAGCCGCCTCTTCATCCAAGGCGATATCCGTAATCCCGCTGATGGGCAGCTTTTCGCAGACAGCGCCGGTGACCTGCAGCTGGACCCTTGCTTCAACGGCAGCTTCGCCGGTGATTGCATAGCCCGCCGATAGAATCTGCGCCATAGGCGAGAAGGAAAGCTCGCCGTTGCAGGAACAGTCTGCCGGGAACTCAAAGGGCAGCGTCTTATCGGCGGTGAAGGGGACCCCGTCGCGGTCAAGGCAAAGGGCCGTGACTTCCAGCGTGCCGTTGACGATTACCGCGCCGTTTTCTGCACGGGCGGAGATTTCACCGATATTGCACAGAAGGTCAAGCACCTGGCTGACTGGTTCGGTGTTCATTTCCCCGCGGACAGTCTGGCTAAGGTTGACAGAACCGACCATACGCTCGGCAAGGGCCGGGGTACGGCTCAGCTCTGTCGGGCAGCGGGTAGAAAAAGCGTCGTCGGCAATAGCCATGTCCCGGTTCTGGTCGCTAACGCAGTTCAAAATAAGGTTCCATTCGGCGCTTAGGTGGCGGCAGCCGTTTTCGCCGCCGGGGATTGCCTCCAGCGTCAGCCCAGCCGGCTCAAAACGGGCGTCAATGCGGTCGCCTTCGTCTACGCCGGGCAGGTCGGCAATCTGGCTGATGGGGACCGTATACTCCATCGTTTCGGGCTGGCCGCCGCCGTCAGGCAGATAAAGCAGGTGGCAGCAAAGCTCGCCGCGGCAGATAACCTTGTTGGCAATAATCTTGCAGTCCTCCATCCGCACGGCGTCGCGGCTGGCAAGCAGCGTGCCGAAAGGCGGTTTAGACTGCGGAAGTTCCAGGTCTTCGCTGACGGTGAAAGGTTTTTGGGCGCTGCGGCGCTTGCCGCATAAGGAGAGAAGCGTTGTATGCAGCTGGATGCCGCTGCCGGAAGCCGCCGAAACCACCGGCAGCTCCCTTTGCCCGGTTACCCTGGCCCGGATGCTGACGCCGCCCCGAATATCCAGCCTGCGTGGGCTGACAGCCCGGCCGCCCGCGTGGTAGCAGCGGCAGCTGCAGCGGATGACCGGCGCATCGCACTCGCCTTTCAGCTCCAGCGTTTTGGAAAAGGGCATGGTCTGTTCAACGGCCTGCAGGCTGTTGTCTTCCTCTCCTAAATAAAGCACCGTAATGCGGCAGACGCCGTCCAAGGTCAGGCTTTTCCCAGAGATCCGGGTCTGCTGGATAACCGGGCGGATGGAGGTCTTTAAAAGGCGGAAAATGCTGGGATAGTAATCTGGCAGGCTGTAGTCCAGTTCGACCGGCTGTTCGGCAGCAGTATCCAACAGCGTTTCAGTGACGCAGACAGCGTCGCGGGTGAGCTTCAATTCCGGCATATGGTTCCTTCCTTTCGGTTTTGTCCTTGTCAAGGCTTCCGGCGGTGCCGGAAAAGGTTTTCTGGAACAAGTTATGAAGGGCAAAGGGGGAATAGAACCTTCCCGTTTTAGAAAAACCCTTCCAAACCTTGCCAGAGGTCGGGATTTTCAAGGGACTTTGGCCCTTGAGCGGGTCTAGGGCAGCGCTCAGCCGCTTGCCGCAGCAAGCGAAAAGTTTACGCTCTCCGCTCTTTTTTCAAGTTTTTCGTTGTGTTTTGTCCTGCTTCATGGTACAATAGACCTAACAAAGGATCCTGCGGCGGCTGTTTTACAGCGCTATGCGGAAAAACGGAGGTTTTGCGATGAAGCTTCGGGAACAGATGGACAAAAAAGAGCGGCTGGTGATTGGGCTGATGAGCGGTACCAGCGCCGACGGCGTCGATGCCGTGCTGGTGAGGATCAGCGGCTGCGGCGTCGGTACTAAAGTGCAGCAGCTGGGGTTTATTACCACCCCCTTTTCCGACGAGGTGCGGCAGCGTATCCTTGAGGTGGCTGGCGGCGGGTATGGCGGCAGCAGCGAGATTTGCCGGCTGGGCTTTCTGTTGGGGAAAATTTTCGCTGACAGCTGCCTTGCTCTTTGTGAAAAAACCGGCGTCTTGCCGTCGGATATTGACCTGGTGGGGAGCCATGGGCAGACGGTCTGGCATATCCCGGAAGCGGAGGGCTATCTGGGCGGGCCGGTCAGGGGGACGCTGCAGATCGGCGAGCCTTCGCTGATCTGCGAAGCGCTGGGCTGCATCGTCGTCTCGGACTTCCGGGTGCGGGATATGGCGGCCGGCGGGCTGGGCGCGCCGCTGGTGCCCTATACCGAATTCCTGCTTTATCGCGATGAGGGGCGGGACGTGGCGCTGCAAAATATTGGCGGCATCGGTAATGTCACCTGCCTGCCCAAAGGCTGCCAGCTCTCCGACGTGTTCGCTTTTGACACCGGCCCTGGCAATATGGTCATGGATCAGCTGGTTGCCAAGCTGACTGGAGGCAGGCAAAGCTATGACGACGGCGGGCGTCTGGCGGGCGGGGGCAGCGTCCATCCTGCGCTGCTTGGCTGGCTGATGGAAGACGAATACCTCCGCCTTCCGCCGCCTAAAACTACCGGCCGGGAACGTTACGGCAGCGCCTATGTAGAAGCCCTTTTGGGAAAAGCGTCGGCAATGGGCGTTTCCCTTACCGATACGCTGGCGACAGCTACCTGCTTTACGGCGGCCTGTATCGAAAAAGGTATCCGTGGCTTCTTCCCCAGGATGCCGGGGCGTTTGGTAGTGGGGGGCGGCGGCGCGCGCAATCCCACGCTGATGGGGCATATCCGCAGACTGCTGCCTGAGACAGAAGTCCTGTGCAACGAAGACCTGGGCTTTGACGGCGACGCCAAGGAAGCTGTTGCCTTTGCGGTGCTGGCTAACGAAGCTATTTGCGGCATCGCCAACAACGCGCCTGGCGCTACTGGTGCGGCGCATCCCGTAGTCATGGGCAAAATCAGCCAATTCTGAATAGCCGGCCGAGGCGTCCGCCCCGGCCAAAAAATCAAAAACGTTAAGCCAAGGAGGTTCTTATGTTTGAAAAAGCGATTGAAATGACAGCGGAAGCTGTGAAAAGCGGGGTCTGCCCATCGGCAGCAGTTGCGGTGGGGACGCCGGAAGGGATCCTTGCAGAAGGGTGCTTTGGGGTGCTTTGCTGCGAGGGGCCGGTCCAGCAGGCCACACCGGAAACGCTCTACGATATGGCAAGCCTGACCAAAATCCTCGCCACGACAATGGTTGCCTTCCGTTTTATTGAAAAGGGGCTGCTGCGGATGGATGACACGCTGGGGCACTTCTTCCCTGGTATCCTGTCGGACAAGGCCGATATTACGCTGCGGCAGCTGATGACCCATTCTTCCGGTATCCCCAGCCACTTTTTCCTCAGCGAAACCGCCAGCGACCCTAGCCGCGCCGCTGAGGCGGTGCTGGCCCATCCGCTCGACGGCGAGCCAGGCAGGCAGGTCAGCTATAGCTGTATGGGCTTTATCTTGTTAGGCAAAATATTGGAAATGGTTGGCGGCAAACCCTTGGATAAGCTGGCCGCAGAGCTGGTTTTTGAACCGTTGGGGATGGCAAGCACCGGCTACTGCCCCCACGGCAGGGCGATTGCCGCGACCGAGCGCTGCCCGGAAAGCGGCCAGTGGCTGCGGGGCGTCGTACATGACGAAAACGCGCGTTTCTTAAAGGGTGTGTCGGGAAATGCCGGCGTCTTTTCCAGCCTGCGGGATATGGAGCGCTTTGGGCGGATGCTGGCCGGGGGCGGCGTGCTGGACGGCAAGCGGTTCGTCAGCAAGGCGATGCTGCAGGCGGCTATTCACAACTATACCCCAGGGATGGCGGAAAACCGCGGGCTGGGGTTTAAGCTGGCCTATGGCGGGCTGAATTTCATGGGCGATTTGGTATCGGTGAAAGCTTTCGGCCACACCGGCTTTACAGGCACCTCGCTGGTGGTGGATCCGGAGAAGCAGCTTTTCGTCGTGCTGCTGACCAACCGGGTGCACCCTACCCGCGAAAACCTGCGGCTCAGCCGTTTCCGCGGCCTTCTGCACAACCGCGTCTTTGCCGAATACTCCCGCTGGGAGAGCAAAACGTGAGGGCGGCAGAGCGCCTAAAGCAAGCGGCTGCCGGTTGCAAAGGGTACTGGGTTACGCTGCTTTGCGGCGGGGCCTTTCTAGGTTTTTTCCTGCTGGTCAGGCAAAACCGCGCTGCGATGAACTTCCTCGTCCTGCACATTACAACCCCCTGGAAACGGGCTGTCAGCGCCGCCGTTTGTATGTTGCCCTTTTCAGGGATGGAGCTTTGCATTGCGGCGCTGGTCATACTAGGCGTCGGGCTGCTCGTCCGCTGCGGCGTCAAGCTGAAGGCCAAGGGCCCGGGGATCATTGGCCGTACGCTGTTGTTTTTCTGTTGCGCCGGGCTGCTGATTTATGACGGTTTCTGTTTATTCTGGGGCGCGAACTATTATGCCGACAGCTTTTCCGACCGCAGTGGCCTAGCGGCAGCGCCGGTCAGCGTTGAAAGCCTTTATGAAACCACCCGCTATTATGCGGTGCTGGCCAACCTTTACTGCGGCCAGGTAAAACGCGACGAGGCAGGCCGTTTTGACGAAAGCCTTGACGATATTTTTGCTGGCGCAGAAACGGCGTATGATAATATTACCGAGCGCTGGGCGTTTTTGGAAAGCCCTTGGCGGCGTCCCAAACGGGTGTTTTTTTCGAAAATTATGAGCATGACCAACTTTACCGGCGTCTTTTTCCCTTTCCTTGGCGAATCCAACCTCAATGTCGATTCCCCAGCAAGCCTAATCCCTTCGACGATTGCCCATGAACTTGCCCACCAGAAAAACGTCGCAGCGGAACAGGAAGCGAACTTCGTTGCGGTGGCGGCCTCGGTCAGCGCCGACAACCCTGTCTATCGCTATTCTGGGGCGTTGCTGGCGTATATCCATCTAGGGAACGCCCTTTATCAGGCTGACCGGGAGCTGTGGGCAGAGGTCTACGGGGGCCTTGATCCGCTGGTACGGGGAGACCTTGACGAAAATAATGCCTACTGGGCGGCTTATGAGGGCAAGGCAGCCGAAGCAGCCGAAGCGATTTATACCGGCTTCCTTCAGAGCTACGGCCAGACGATGGGGATGAAAAGCTACGGCGCTTGCGTCGACCTGCTCGTCAACGACTACATAGGGGGATACGAGGGGTACGAAGGGGACGGCCGCTTGTGAAGGAAGCCAAGTTTGGCAGGGCTAGGCCGGCAAAATTTTTAGTGGCCAAAGTGCCTGTTTACGCAGGCATAAAACCCTGCTGTGTCGATGGGTTTGGCAAAAAGGAGGATTTTTTATGATCAACGTTGGGTTTATTGATTATTATTTGGATGAGTGGCACGCGAACAATTACCCCGCTATGCTGCAAAAGGCAAGCGGCGGCGAGCTTGCGGTGACGCTGGCTTATGGGCAGATTGCCAGCCCGATTACCGGCATGACCAGCGATGAATGGTGCGCAAAACACGGTATTGCTAAAGCTGCTTCGGTTGAGGAGCTGGTGGGAAAGAGCGATGCGGTTATTGTCCTTTCCCCCGATAACTGCGAGATGCACGAGGGCCTCTGCCAGCTGCCGCTGCGGTCGGGTAAACCCTGCTATGTGGACAAAACCTTTGCGCCGGATTATCCCACGGCCCGCCGAATCTTTGATATTGCTGAAAAAAGCGGCACCCCCTGCTATTCTACCTCGGCGCTGCGGTTTGCGTCGGAATACCAGGTCGAGCCTGGCAGCGTGCGGTCGATCCGCTCCTGGGGGCCAAATGGTTTTGAAACCTACGGCATCCATCAGCTGGAGCCGATTATGATGATGATCCAGTCGAAGCCCCAGAAGGTTATGTATATGCCGGGCGAGGGCTGTTACAGTTTGCTTATCGTTTTTGAGGGCGGCAGACAGGCGGTTATGACCGGCTTTGAGGCGGGGTCGCCGTTTATGATGAGCTTGGACGGCCGGGTGGTTACGGCCGAGTCGGATTATTTTGGCGGCTTTATGGCAGAGCTTGCACATTTCCTGAAAACCGGGGAGGTCGCCGTGCCGCATGAGCAGACGCTGTCTATTATGGCGGTGCGGGGCGCGGCAGTCGAAGCGATGAAGCGGCCCTTTGAGTTTACCGCAGTCAGCTTCTGATGGTGCAGTTTATAAAGGAGAGATGGTCATGAAAAAGTATCTGCGCAGGATTTTGGCTGCCGCGCTGGCAGCATCAGCAGCACTTTGGGCTGCCGCGCCGGCGTCGGCAGCGGAAAGCGGCTGGCAGTGGGACGGCAGCGGCTGGCGGTACGGCTATCCAGCGGGAAATTGCGCCCAGGATGGCTGGGTGCTTCTGGATGGGAACTGGTACTGCTTCACGCCGTCAGGCTATATGGCCACCGGCTGGGTGCAGGATGACGGAAGCTGGTACTACCTGGACAGCAGCGGCGCGATGAAAACTGATTGGCTGCAGGACGGCGGGAACTGGTACTACCTGGAAAACGATGGCCGGATGCTGTCCGACGTGCTGTTGACGCTGGAGGACGGCATATACTATATCCAGCCTAATGGCGTAATGGCGGTAGGGGAAATCACCCGCAACGGCCGGACGATGGTCTTTGACAGCAATGGGCGGTTGTCCGATATGCCGTCAGAGGGGACGCCGCAGCTGACTTTTGTCACGCCGGCGGGCTGGTTTGTCACCGAAAGTGAAGGCAGCTACCTGCTGATGCGGCAGGACATGATAAACAGCTTAGACGGCTCCAATATTATTGCAGCCGCGGTGGACCTGCGGCAGGCTGACGCTGAAACGCGGGCGCAGATAGAAAGGGAAGTCTTGGATGCCGACAACCCGGAGGTGCTGGAAAAAATTAAATCCGGCATTCCGGAGGCCATGCCGTCGGGGGCGATGGACGGACTTACCGTCACTGGCGAAGCAAGGAAGGGGACGCTGGGCAATTCGGCGGCGACTTATCTGATTACTGGTACCATAACCCAGACCGGCGTTGAAATCCCGTATAAGATTTCCCAGACCCACATCCTGTTTGACGACGCCCTGGTATTGGTGCAGATGACCAGTACCGAGCCGATGTTTGATGAATACGAGGCAGACCTGGAAAAGGTCATTTCCAGCGTGATGCCGGTATCGGGCAAAGTGTTTTCTGAATCTGTTCCAGTATAGCTGGAGAAGATAAGGAAGGCAGCCTTGGGCTGCCGATAAGAAGGAGGAATATTTATGTATGAAGACCTGATGGACAGTATTGGCTTTGTTGCCAAAACGGATCCCGAGCTGGCGGCGGCAATGGGCGACGAGCTTGCCCGGCAGCGCCGCAACCTGGAACTGATCGCCAGCGAAAATATCGTTTCACCAGCGGTGATGGCGGCAATGGGCAGTATCCTGACCAACAAATACGCTGAAGGCTATCCTGGGCGGCGCTACTACGGCGGCTGCGAGTATGTGGACGTGGTGGAGGAGCTGGCCCGCAGCCGCGCCAAGGCGCTTTTCGGCGCAGAGCACGCCAATGTTCAGCCCCACTCCGGCGCGCAGGCTAACATCGCCGTCTATTTTGCCCTGCTGAAGCCCGGCGATACGATTTTGGGCATGAACTTGGCCGAAGGCGGCCATCTGACCCATGGCTCGCCGGTCAATATGTCCGGCAGCTATTTCAACATCATCCCCTATGGCGTTGGGGAAGACGGACGGCTTGATTATGAAAAGCTGATGGAGCTGGCGGTAACCCACAGGCCCAAAATGATTGTAGCTGGGGCGTCGGCCTATCCCCGTACCATTGATTTCGCCCGCTTTAGGGAGGCTGCGGACGCTTGCGGTGCCTACCTGATGGTAGATATGGCCCATATCGCCGGTTTGGTGGCGGCGGGGCTGCATCCCAACCCCGTGCCCTATGCCGATGTTGTCACCACAACCACTCATAAGACGCTGCGCGGTCCCCGCGGCGGGATGATCCTTTGCCGGGAACCGTTCGCCAAGCAGATTGACAAGGCTATTTTCCCCGGCACCCAAGGCGGGCCGCTGATGCACGTCATCGCCGCTAAAGCCGTCTGCTTCCAGGAAGCCCTTGCGCCCTCGTTCAAAGAATACCAGCAGCGCATTCTTGACAATGCCCAGGCGCTGGCCAAAGGGCTGCTGGATCGCGGGATGGCGCTGGTCAGCGGCGGTACTGACAACCATTTGATGCTCGTTGACTTACAAGGTACGGGCGTCACTGGCAAGGAACTGGAGAGACGGCTCGACGAAGTCCACATCACTGCCAACAAAAACGCTGTCCCCAAGGATCCCCAAAGCCCCTTTATCACCAGCGGCGTCCGGTTAGGCACGCCGGCTGTCACTACCCGCGGCCTGCAGCCCGCCGATATGGACGTCATTGCCCACTGCATCCAGCTGGCTGCTACAGATTTTGAAGGCGCCAAGGCTCAGGTCACCCAGATGGTGGACGCTCTTTGCAGCCGTTACCCCCTCTACCAGTGAGAAGTACGACACTTTTTTAATAAGAAAGCAGCCTAGCTTAGCAAAGCTAAACTGTAAAAAACTGTAATCGCCAAGATACCCGTTTTTTCAAAAAGAAACATCCTACTGCGTCGATAACAATTTCCTGATGGTTTTTCAGGTTCTGCTTATCGACGCAGTAGGATATTGTGTTTGTGCACACAAGCGCCCTGGCGATTAAAAAGTTTTGCAGCTTAGCTTTGCTAAGCTAGGCTTTTTTCAAAAGCCGTCGTACCCCCGTTCCTTTTACGCAATCCCCAAAACGGCGGCAGGGTCGATCCATTTGCCGTCCTGTTTCATGCCGAGGTGGAGGTGGGCTTCTTCAGAGGCTTCGACGACAGAGGTGTTGCCCACTTCGCCGAGCTGGTCGCCCTGTTTCAGTTCAGCGCCGGGCTCGACTTTAACGCTGTCGGCTAGGCCGCAGTAGTAGGCGGTTACGTCGCCGTGTTCGACTTCGACAACAAAGCCCCAGCGGCTGTCGCTGCGCACATCCTTGACGATGCCGTCGGCGGCTGCCTTGACTGGCTCGCCTTCAGCGGCGGCCAGGTCGATGCCGTCATGGGTGCGCCATTCCCCGAGCGTCCGCGACTTGACCAGCTCGCCGTTGCTGTAGGGGTTGGTGACGACGGTGCCTGCCACCGGCGTTGTCCAGCTGGGGGCAGCGGGTTCGCTGGACGCTTCAGAGGAAGCGTCTTCGGAAGGTTCGGCTACAGTTTCCAGTGGCTTATCAGGCTGGGTGTCGCCGCCATTTTCTTGGGGCAGTTCGGCGGTTATTGAGGATTCAGACGGATAAGACACGACAAAGTTTTCCCCGCGGGGGATGTCGCTTTTGGAGACGTCTACCTGCCGGGAAGTGCTGTTTGACTCAGGCAGGCTGGCTACCGGCTCCAGCGGCGGGATCGGTTCGATTTCCTCCGTTAGGCTGTTGGTGGCCAGCCAAGCCACCGCCCCGACGGCTACTGCGCTGACCGCGATAGCTAGATAGACGCCCTTGCCGCCTGCGGGATTTTTGTGGAAACCTGTTTTTTTCATGGGAAAACCATTCCTTTCATCATTGCATGATTGGCCTTATGTGTATGCCATCGGCGGTTTTCCCGCCGTTTTTCTTTCAAGGGTAGTGTTTACGGTTTTGCCGGCTTTTATGCCCGGTATTTGCTTTCTTTTGCAAAAATTTCTTGGGAGAAGGGCCTGATATAGAAAATTTTTGCAGCTGTGCATTTTAATGCTTGCATTTTTCCCCGATCTGTAGTATAATATGCAGCATACCGAATGTTTTTCTACAGAGAATAACTGTATTTTATAGAAAGACAATTTGGACATAAACTGTTATGACATAATGGGGGTAAACAATTATGAGCAGAGTATACAATTTCAGTGCAGGCCCGTCGATGCTCCCCGAAGCCGTCCTGGCCCGGGCGGCGGCGGAAATGCTGGATTACGAGGGCAGCGGCCAGTCGGTGATGGAAATGTCCCACCGGTCGGGTAGCTATCAGGCAATTATTGACGGCTGCGCGGCGCTGCTGCGCGAAGTGATGGGTATCCCCGACAGCTATGAAGTACTGTTCCTACAGGGCGGCGCGTCGACCCAGTTTGCGATGGTGCCGCTGAACCTGGCTGTGAAAAGCGGTGCGGCCGATTTTGTTATTACTGGCCAGTGGGCGAAAAAGGCTTATGCTGAAGCTGGGAAGCTTCTTGGAGAGGGCGCGCGGGCCGTAGCCTCTTCAGCAGACCGTACCTTTTCCTATATCCCAGCGCTGAATCGGGAAGGTTTCAACCCTGACGCCGACTATTTCCATATCTGTTTGAACAACACCATTTACGGCACGAAATTCCCTATTTTGCCCGATACCGGCAGCGTGCCGCTGGTGGCAGACGTCAGCTCCTGTATCCTCTCGGAGCCGATTGACGTTTCCCGCTTTGGGATGCTCTATGCAGGCGCACAGAAGAATATGGGGCCAGCAGGGCTGACGGTGGTTATCATCCGCAAGGATTTGATTGGCGATCCTAGGCTGGGTACGCCGACAATGCTCAGTTATAAAACCCATGCCGAAAACGGTTCCATGTACAATACGCCGCCCTGCTACGCCATCTATATCTGCAAACTGGTGCTGGAATGGCTCCGGGATGAGATTGGCGGCTTGGAAAAAATGAAGGCCCTTAACGAACGCAAAGCCGGTATCCTCTATAATTTTTTGGACAGCTCGGCTTTGTTCAAGGGCACGGTGGAGAAGGGTTCCCGCTCGCTGATGAATATCCCCTTTGTCACTGGCAATGAGGAGCTAGACGCCAAATTTGTCAAAGAAGCTGCCGCCGCCGGCTTTATCAACCTGAAGGGCCACCGCAGTGTCGGCGGGATGCGGGCTTCGATTTATAACGCAATGCCGCTGGAAGGGGTCGAAAAGCTGGCCGACTTTATGCGGGCGTTCGAGACGGCAAATTAACTTATCAATGCAGCCAGAAAGCATCAAATTCTATAAAGAAAGAGGTTTTACCATGTTCTATATCCAGACACTCAATAAAATTTCCCCGGTCGGCTTGGACATTTTTGACCGCAGCCGCTACAGCTGGGGGGACGATATGGACGCCCCCGACGCGGTGATGGTGCGGTCGGCGTCGATGCACGACCTGGAGCTTCCGGCGTCGGTGCTGGCGATTGCCAGGGCGGGGGCGGGGGTCAACAACATCCCGCTGGAGAAATGCGCCCAGAAGGGTATCTGCGTCTTCAATACGCCAGGGGCCAACGCCAACGCCGTCAAGGAGATGGTGCTTTTGGGGCTACTGGCCTCTTCCCGACGGGTGGTACCAGCTTTAAACTGGGTGCAGACGCTCAAAGGAGAGCTTCCGCCGCAGATCGAAAAGGGGAAGGGCAGCTTTGTTGGCCCAGAGCTGAAAGGCAAGCGGCTGGGCGTCGTGGGTCTGGGCGCTATCGGCGTGCTGGTGGCTAATGCCGGCGCAGCGCTGGGAATGAAGGTTTACGGCTACGACCCCTACCTGAGCGTCGACGCAGCTTGGGGGCTTTCTACGGCAATTATTCACGCGACCTCGCTGAAAGAGGTATACGAAAACTGCGATTATGTGACACTGCACCTGCCCTGCAACAACGAGACCAAGGGGATGGTCAACGCCGCTTCCATCAATATGATGAAGAGCGGCGCGCGGCTGCTTAACTTTTCCCGCGGGGAATTGGTTGTGACAGAAGATCTGCTGTTGGCGCTGGGCGAGCGTAAACTCGCCGCTTATGTCACAGATTTCCCCACTGAGGAGATGTTGGGCAATGACAGTATCGTCGCCCTGCCCCACCTGGGGGCTTCGACGCCGGAATCGGAGGATAACTGTGCGATGATGGCAGCCAGTGAATTGAAAACTTACCTAGAAACCGGCAACATCCTCAATTCGGTCAACCTGCCTAACGTTTCGCTGCCGCGGTCGGGTGCGGCGCGGATCTGCGTCATCCACTTGAACGTCAGCGGTATGATGAGCAAGCTTTCAACGATCCTTTCCGATGCGGGCGTCAACATCGAAAATATGATTAACGGTTCCCGCAAGGACTATGCCTATACTATTTTCGATTCTACAACAAAGGTGGACAACAGCCTTGCCGATAAGCTGTCTGCTGTCCCAGATGTTATCCGGGTGCGGATTATCTAAAAGCCTAAGCAATTAGAAAGCGCTCCCATCCGGGATTTCCGGACGGGAGCGCCACTTTTTATCCTATTCATTCAAGGCAAAGGTTTTTAAAATAGCCTTTCTTGTCCACCAGTACCCGATAGCCGTCGGCCAGCACCTGTTTGGTGCCGGCCTCCAGCGGCAGGCTTGCCCAAGACGGTTCTACCAGTCCAAACTCTACTTCTAGGCCGCTGTCGTACCAGACGCGGATAGAGGTGCAAGCCCCGTAATACTCGGTTTGTTTTCTGGAAAAAGGCCCGAAAATCTGAATAAAATCAGGGCATCCAACCATTTGGGGCTTGTCTGGTGTGAGGATACACAGGTCAAGATCAGAGGATGGGGTGTTGGTACCTCGTGCATAAGAGCCGACGATAATGACGCTTTCAATCCGGGCATCCCTCTCAGCAAAAGACTTTAGGCTAGCCAAAAATTTTTCTTCCACCCTATCCCTTCTTTCTTGCATAAAAAATCAGGCAACCGCGTTTTGCAGCCGCCTGATAAGATGGAAACAGAGGGACTCGAACCCGCGGCCTCTGCGATGTGAACGCAGCGCTCTAACCAGCTGAGCTATGCTTCCAAAAACAGGCTGCGGATCCGGATAAAACCCGCAGCCTGTTCAGTGAAGATGAATGGACTTGAACCATCGACCCCCTGCATGTCAAGCAGGTACTCTAACCAGCTGAGCTACACCTTCATATTTTTACGTCTTCCGTGACAACAATCATATTATAGCGCCATTTTGGGAATTTGTCAAGCCCTTTTGGCGAAAAAATTTCCTTTTTTGCGAAGAAAATTACCACGGGCCTTCTGGGAAGGCATAATTGTAGGGTTTTTACAAAATATTCTGTAGCGAAGGCGGGAAAAAACGGCGTCTTTGGATTGACAGTGTTTTAGCGCTGTGGTATACTAAATTCAGATACGGGCCGTTTGCTTTGGCCCGGTATTTTATAAGGAAAGGATCCTCCGCCGCGCCGTTGCCGGCCGTTCCGGGAGGACAAGGGTACAAAGCCATGGAAATCACCCTGCAGCGCACCGTTGCGCCCAAACAGAAGCCCGATGAAAACAGCCTGGTTTTCGGCCATCAGTTCACAGACCATATGTTTATTATGGATTGGGAAAAAGGCGCTGGCTGGCACGACGCTAGGATTGTCCCTTATGGGCCGCTGCCGTTGTCGCCGGCGAGCAACTGCCTTCATTACAGTCAAGAGACCTTTGAGGGCCTGAAAGCCTACCGTACGGCGGAAGGCAGCATCCAGCTGTTCCGGCCACAGGAAAATTTTCGCCGTCTCAACAACTCCAATGAGCGCCTTTCCATGCCTAAATTTGACGAGGACTTTGCTTTGGAGGCACTTAAAACCCTAGTGGAGCTGGAAAAAGACTGGGTCCCTTACGGCGACGGGCGTTCACTGTATATCCGTCCTTTTATGATTGCCACGGAGCCAAACCTTGGGGCGCATTCCTCAACCGAGTATAAATTCCTGATTATCCTAAGCCCTGTCGGCGCTTATTATGAAAGCGGCCTTAATCCGGTCAGTATCTATGTTGAGACCAACTATGTCCGCGCTGTCCGCGGGGGCACTGGGTTTGCTAAGACTGGCGGCAACTATGCCGCTTCAATGATTGCCCAGGATGAAGCCGCTAGGGCTGGTTTTTCCCAGGTGCTGTGGCTGGACGGCGTGGAGCGCCGTTATATCGAAGAGGTTGGGGCAATGAACGTCTTCTTTGTCCTTGGCGACGAGATCGTCACCCCTGCCCTGCAGGGCAGCATCCTTCCCGGCATTACCCGTAAATCGGTCATTGAGATCCTCAAGCATTGGGGATATAAAGTGTCTGAGCGCCGGCTGTCGGTCGAAGAGCTGTCGGCGGCTTATGACAAGGGGGAATTCACCGAGATGTTCGGTTCCGGTACAGCGGCGGTCATCTCGCCTGTCGGCCTTCTGCGCTATCAGGAAAAGGATATGGTGCTGTCGGGCGGGAAGATTGGCGAGCTGTCCCAGAAGCTCTATGACGAGCTTACCGGCATCCAGTGGGGCAAGCGTCCGGATCCCTTCAATTGGATTGTCAAAGTTTGCTAATCTTTGGCTTCTTGCTGTCTGCCCGGCTGTCTGACGGCCGGGCAGCTTTTATTTGCTATTCTGAAAGTGGAGGGGGTTTTGATGGGCTGGGAATGGACGGTCTCCGTTATTTTTTGGCATGGGACAGTAATGCTGGGGGCTGGGTGGCTTGTGGCGTTGGGCTACGCAGTTGCCCACGGATCATTCAAAGGGCTGCAGCTGTCTTTTGGGCAGGCGATCAGTTGGACAATGCTTGTCCTATGGCTCGCCGTGCTGATGTACCTAATCTATTTAAGCATACCAGACAAAGCAAATTTTTCACTATTCCGCTGCTGGCGGGAGGCGTGGGTCATGTGGGACCCGCTGCTGCTGAAAGGGATTTTCCAAAAAGTGCTGGCGTTTGTGCCGCTGGGGGTTTTGCTGCCTTTTGCAGCAGAACGTTTCCGAAAATGCCGGCTGGCGCTGCTGGCGTTTGCTGGCACGGTGTTGGCAACGGAAACCTGGCAGCTGATGGCTAGGCGGGGCGACCCTGACGTGGACGACCTGCTCCATGGCCTGGCGGGCAGCCTTCTGGGGTATTTCCTTGTTCGGCTCTGCCTTGACCTGTTTGAGCAAAGGAAACTGCGCTTGGATTTATTGTTGCAGGCGCTGGCTGTCCCGGCAGTATTCGCCGCTGAGATAGGGACGGCGTTTGCCGTTTATATTTTGCAGCCTTATGGCAACCTGCCAATAAGCCCCATTGTCAAACAGGATATGTCAAGCGTTGCCGTTGAACTAGCGATGCCTTTGGCGGAAGAGGCCGAACCTGCGCCTGTTTATCGGTACACGTTAGCTGGCGATGAAGAGCGGGGAAGGGCCGTGCTCTCTTGGGTGTCAGCGCTTACCGGGATACAGTTTGAAGCCCCGCCTGCTGGGAGAAGCAGCTTTTCTGTTTCTGACGCCAGTGGGGAAGCGCGCTTTTGGTATGACGGCATGGACGGCAGCTGGCGCTATTGGAAGCCTAGCCGGCCAGGCGGGAGGCTTAGCGCCAGCGAGATTTCCACCAAACGCGAGATGCTGGAGGGTTGGCTGGATAGCCACGGCTTGCTGCCCGGCCAGGTTTCGATGACAATCCCTGGCGGAAGTTTTTTCCAATGGGCCGTTGAAAATGCGCCGATAGATGAAAGCGGCGTCCGTTACAGTGGGTACTGTACGGCAGAATTTGCCGACGATGGCAGTATCTGCCGGTTGGTTTGCAGCATTCGGCCGACTAAGGAAATAACAACGGAGCCGATTTTATCGCCGAAAGAGGCTTTTGAGCAAATCAGCGCTGGGAATTTCAGACAGTACATAACATTTTCCCAAGGCGATCAACTGTATGTAGAGGAGTGTTCGCTTGTTTATATGACGGACAGCAAAGGGTTTGACCAGCCGTGCTACCTGTTTGGCGGCGCTTGTTTGCAGGAAGACGGGACGTCGAGGTATTGGAACGCCTATTGCGGCGCTGTCAGGCGGTAAATTGCAGCTCCAGGGTAAACTCCCCTTATCTTGTCAAAAAATTTACTTTCCTAGGATTGCCAAGGAAAAAAGTTTTACGCGGTTTTTTTCAAAAAATCGGGCTTTCCTACTAAAAGCGGCTCTGGTCGCCCTCCGCAGAGGGCGGAATCTCCTTCCCAAAAACCATTTTGCGACAGACTGAGGCGGCCATGTATATGGCCGCCTCGATTCTAATTTCCCCTCATATTAACCCGCGTTTTTTGGCTGCTGCTTTCAGCCGGACAAGCGCCTTTTCGATTTCAGCGGTTGGAGTGGCGATATTCATCCGGCAGAACCCCAGCCCCTCGTCGCCGTATTCCCGGCCGCGGTTGGTTTGGATCAGCGCGTCTTCTTCCAAAAAGCGGAAAATTTCGTCGTCAGAAAGCCCCAGTCCGCGCCAGTCAATCCACAATGTAAAAGCGCCTTCCTGCGGCGCAGTCCGTACAGCGGGCATCTGCTTCCGGAAAAATTCTTGGATTAGGCCGCCGTTTTTGAGAAGCAGTCCATTGACAGCCCGGTTCCAGCTGCCGTCGCTATGGTAGGCAGCCAGTACCGACGTATAGGCCAGCGGGTCGATGCTGCCGTAATGGTCACGGTTGCGCTGTTCTATAAAAATTGCCCGCTTTTCCTCATCTGGGATCAGGTTATTCGCATGGTTTACACCTGTAAAATTAAAAGCTTTCCCCAATCCTGTACAGGTAATCGCACTGTTTTTCGCCTCCGGCAGCGAAGCGAAAGGGGTAACCGGCTGGGGAAGGAAACAAAACTCAGCAAAAATTTCGTCGCTGAACACCGTTACCTGATATTTTCCCGCCAGCTCTGCCAGCTGCTGCAGCTCCTCCCGCCGCCAGACACGCCCGACGGGGTTTTGCGGGTTGCACAGCACCATCAGCGAAACATCCGGCTTGGCCATTTTCTGTTCCAGGTCGGCAAAATCCATCGCATAGCTGCCGTCCGGCCGCAGCTGCAGCGGACTGTTGACTGGGACCCGCTTATTGCGCAGGATTGCTTGGTCATAGCGGTCATAGACTGGGCGCTGGATCAAAACACCGCCGCCGGGCTTTGTGAAGGCCCGGATAGCAATGGACAACGAAAAAATCGTACCATAAGCTGGGACAATCCAGTCCCGCTCGGCCTGCCAGCCCCGCATCAGCGACATCCAGCGCAGAACGGCGTCCTGATAAGGCTTGTCACATAAAGCAAACCCGAAAATCCCTTTCTGCACCCGTTCAAGGCAGGCCTTGATAATACAAGGGGCGGTAGGAAAATCCATCTCGGCGGCGGAAAAAGGGGTGAGGCCCGCCAACTGGATCTGGGGAAGGGTCATGCTATCCCTCAGGCTTCCTTGGCCGCTCCGGTCTACAAGGGTTTCAAAATCAAAATCCATGTTCATCCTCGGTTCGTGATTCTTAATGCGCCTGTTAAAGGAGATGGCAGGCGGCAAAATGCCCGCCGCCCAGGTTCTTTAAAACCGGCTCTTCCTCGGCGCAGCGGGGAAGGGCTTTGCTGCAGCGGCCGCAGAAACGGCAGCCAGGCTTAGGATTGATTGGGCTGGGTACTTCGCCTTGCAGGTGAATCCGTTGGTGGCTTTTCTGATAGTCAGGGTCTGCTGCTGGAACCGCCGACAGAAGCCCTATTGTGTAGGGATGGGCCGGGCGGCTGTAGAGCTCGCCTGTATCGGCATATTCCACCATTTTCCCCATATACATGACCGCCGTCTGGTCGGCGATATGCCGTACCATTGAAAGGTCATGGGTAATAAATAGGTAGGTCAGCGACATTTCCCGCTGGAACTGCATCAGCATATTGACTACCTGAGCCTGGATGGAAACGTCCAGCGCCGAAATCGCCTCGTCGCAAACCAAAAACTCCGGTTCCAGCGCCAGCGCCCGGGCAATCCCTACCCGCTGCCGCTGGCCGCCTGAAAACTCATGCGGGAAACGGTTTGCGTGCTCGCGGTTTAGGCCCACCAGCTCCAGCAGCCCGTATACCCGTTCCCGGCGCTGGGCCTTATCAGGGTAAAGCTTATGGATCAGCAGCCCTTCCTCAATAATCTCGCCCACCGTAAAAAACGGGTTCAGCGAAGCATAGGGGTCTTGGAACACCATCTGCATTTTCCGGGTCATCGCTTTTTTCTGTGCCTTGTTCAGTTTCGCCAGGTCGGCGCCGTCATAAAGCACCCGCCCGCCGTCCGGCTCATAGATCCCTAGGATTGTCCGGCCAATGGTGGTCTTGCCGCAGCCCGATTCTCCTACTAGGCCGAGGGTCGTCCCTCTGCCAATCGAAAAACTTACGTCGTCCACTGCCTTGAGAAGCTGCTTCCTGCCGGCAGGAAAATATTTTTTCAGGTTCTCCACCTGGATTAGCGGTGCTGCCATCAGGCCCCCTCCTTTCCAGCCGGCGCTTTCCTGCCCACCGGCGGTGTGACCGGCGCTGCCCGCCCGTCTAAAAGCCAGCAGCGCGCCATATGCCCGTCGTCGGCCGTAAACTCCGGCGGGTCAGCCTTCAGGCAGGCTTTCATGCAGTAGCTGCACCGTGCGGCAAAGGCGCACCCTGCCGGCGGCGCAAATAGGTCGGGCGGCGTGCCTGGGATGCTTAGCAGCTCCTCTTTTGCTTGGCGGCTGCTGCCGGCGATGCTGGGCATAGACCCCAAAAGCCCCCAGGTGTAGGGGTGGCAGGGGTTATAAAAGACCTCCGCCGCCGTCCCGGACTCGACAATCTCGCCGGCGTACATCACCGAAATGCGGTCGGCCATCTGCGCCACAACGCCGAGGTCATGGGTAATCAGGATAATTGCGGCTCCGGTATCCGCTTTTAATTGGTTCATCAGGTCGAGGATTTGCGCCTGCATGGTCACATCCAGCGCGGTGGTCGGCTCGTCGGCAAAGAGGATTTTCGGGCTGCAGGCAATGGCCATCGCAATCATCACCCGCTGCCGCATCCCGCCAGATAGGGTATGGGGATACTGCCGGAAAGCTTTTTCGGGGTTTGGAAGCCCCACTTCCCGCAGCATATTGACTGCAACGGCCTTCGCTTCTTCGGCGCCGATACGCTGATGTTTGCGGATACCCTCGCATAGCTGTTTCCCTACCCGCATCGTTGGGTTTAGGCTGGTCATCGAGTCCTGGAAAATCATAGAAAACTCCTTGCCGCGGTAATTTTCCATCTCTTTATCGCTCTTGCCCACCAGTTCTTCCCCCTGGTAAAGGATACTCCCAGACTTGATACGCGCCGGCGGCGAGGGCAGCAGCTTCATGATCGTCTGTACAGTAACGCTTTTGCCGCAGCCTGATTCGCCGACGATTGCCAGCGTTTCTCCCCGGTCGAGGTGGAAATGGATGCCGCGCACAGCCTGTACTTCGCCGGCATAGGTGTCAAAAGAGACCGCCAGGTCGCGGACCTCAAGGATTCTTTCGCTCATATTGCACATCCTTTCCTGCGTCAGTCGCGCAGATGGGGGTCCAGCGCGTCCCTAAGGCAGTTGCCGAATAGGTAAAACGCCAAAATGGTCACGCTGATAAGGGCCCCCGGGATGAACAGCTGATAGGGATGCACCCGGTAAAAGGACGCCCCCACCTGGGAAAGCTGCCCCCAGGATGTCATTGGGGACTTGATGCCCAGCCCAATGAAGCTTAGGTAGGCCTCCATAAAAATCGCGCCAGGGATCGCCGCTGTAATGCTAACGACCTGCTGCCCTAGGATATTCGGCAGGATGTAGCGGAAAATCTGACGCAGCGGCGAAGCCCCCTGCGTTTTGGCCGCCAGCACGAACTCGCGGTTTTTGAACTGCATGACCCGCCCGCGGATGAACCGCGCCGAGCCCATCCAGCCGACCATGCCGATGGTCAGGATAATCGCCATTGGCCCCGACCCCATAAACAGCATCATCAGCGTAATGTAAACCAGTTCCGGGATACATACCCCAATATCGATTATCCGCATAATCACCATATCGACCCAGCCGCCGAAATAGCCCGACACGCCGCCGATTAAGATCCCGGCTAGCTGCGGGGCAATCGCGCCGCCTAGGCCGATAAACAGCGACACCCGCGCCCCGACCCAGACCCTGGCCCATAAGTCCCGTCCCAGCTGGTCGGTGCCGAACCAGTGCTCGGCGCAGGGGGCGAGGTTTGTCGCCTTCAGGTTTGTCGTCTCATAATCGTAAGGGGAGAACATCGGCGCAAAAATGGCAAATAAGGCAATCACAAAAATCACCCCAAAGCTTATCATTGCAACCTTGTCGCTTTTCAGCCGGCGTAAGACGTCCGCCCAATAGCTGACGCTGGGCCGGACAATCACATCGGCGGATTTTTCCGATAAAACAGGCTGGAAATCCTCGTTTGTCAGCCCTGCCGCCGCGCCTTTTGTTGTTTCAGTCATCTGCCCACCTCACTTTACAACCCTGATCCGGGGATCTACCAAACCATAAACCAAATCGAAAATAAAATTCGCCCCAACGACAAAAATACCGAAAAATACCGTCAGCCCCAGCGTCATCGTATAGTCCAGGCTTGTGACTGACTTAACAAAATGCGCCCCAATGCCGGGTATCGCAAAAATCTGCTCCACTACAAACGACCCCATCAGGATGCCGACAATCTCCATCCCCAGGTTTGGGATCATCGGGATGATTGCATTGCGGATCTGGTGGCTCCAGACAATCTTGGCGCTGGAAAGCCCCTTGGCTTTGGCCGTTTTGACATAATCCTCTGCTGTGACCTCCAGCATCAGCGTGCGCATCGTGCGGGTCCGCCCGGCAATGCTCCCAAGCGCCAGCGTCAGCGTCGGCAGCACCGTGTGGGAAAAGCTTTTCCACTGCGCCACCGGCAGCCAGCCAAGCTTTACTGCAAACACATACTGGAACAGCGAAGCAACAATGAATACCGGCACCGAGACCCCCAGCACCGAAAAGCCCACCAGCGCATAATCAACCGCTTTCCCTCGCCTGCGGGCCGCAATGATGCCAAACAACACCCCCAGCGGCAGCGACAGGAAGTAGGCCTGCAGCCCTAGCTGCGCCGAGACTGGGAAGGTGCTCATAATAATCCCATTGACCGACTGCCCGGCGTATTTCAGCGAATAGCCAAAGTCCCCATGCAGCAGGTTCTCCATAAATTTCAGGTACTGGTCCCACAGCGGCTGGTCCAGCCCGTAATATTTCATCAGCTGTTCAATCACATCCGCCGGCAGGACCTGCGTCGAGGCAAAGGGATTGCCTGGCAGCGCGTGCAGCAGGAAAAAGCTGCAGGTTGCGATCAGCCAGACCGTCACCACCGAAATAGCCAGCCTTTTCAAAATGTACCTTCCCATACCCACCTCTTCCTTTGCAGCGGCAAAGGGCGCAGACGCCGAAGCACCCGCGCCCCAAAAGCCGCTGCTAGTTTATTTTTCAACTGTCAGATGGTCAAACTGGAAGCCCGACCCTAACGTGCCGATGCCGAAACCCTTGACGTAAGGCTGGGTGGCATAGGTGGTGCTCAGCGCATAGAAGGGGACGACGCTGCTGTCGGACACTAAGATCTGCTCCGCCTGCTGGATCATTTCGCAGCGCTTGGCGTCATCCTTCTCCGTCTTAATCTGCTTGACCAGCGCGTCGTATTCCTCGCTGGCCCAGATGCCGGTGTTGTAGTCGCCGCCGGTGACAAAGTTTTCCAGGCAGCTTACTGGGGTGATGCCCGCCGAGATGCTGATGGCAAAAATATCATACTGGTTTGTCATATAATTGCCGATGGCCGTGCCGATAGGGTACTGGTTCAGCTGGATTGACGTGATCCCCAGGACCTGCTTCCACTGGTCGATCAGCGACTCACAGAAAACTTTCTGGCGGTCGGCGTCCCAGGTGACGAAAGTGATCTGCGGCAGCTCGGAAACGTCGGAAATTTCCAGCTCTTCCAGCGCCTTCGCCAAATACTCCTTGGCTTTTTCCGCATCGCCGCCCAGCGGCGCAGACTCGACCGGATATTCCTCTGTATAGATCTTATCGGCGCTGCTGCCGGGATAGATAGGCTGCAGCAAACGGCTGTAAGGAATCTGGGTGGGGCTTAGAGCTGCTATGGTCGATTCCCTGTCCAGTGCGTAGTTCAGCGCCAAGCGGAAATTATTGTTCGCCAACACCCTGCTGGACTCGCTTGTCAGGCCGTTCTGGTTGATCCACAGGTACATAAGGCCTTCGCCGCCGCTTTGGGTGGTGACGTATTCTTTCAGTGCATCGTAATATTGGGCGGAAACGCCGGCCAATGCGTCAACCTCGCCGCTCTCAAACATCGAATAGGAGGTATTCGCGTCGTCCACCTTCAGCAGCGTAATCGTCTCCACTGGGAAAGCGTTTTCAGCGTTCCAGTAGTTTTCATTCTTTTTGAAGGTCAGCGAGCTGTCCAGCTTCCAATCGTCCAGCACATACGGCCCGGAGAACTGCATCGCTTCCGGCGAGGAACCCAGCTTTTCGCCCTGGGCTTCGACGAAATCCTGCCGCAGCGGGTATGGGGGACTGGTGGCCATGCCGAGGATAAAGCTTTGCTCCGGCTGGATCAGCGTAATTTCCAGCGTCTTTTCGTCCAGCGCCTTGACGCCGACCTCTTCCCAGGAACCATTGCCCTCGTTGAAGTCGATGGCGCCGACGACGTTATCGAAGTTTGACGCCGCTGGGGAGCCCATGTCAGGGCTGGTGTAGCATTGGATTGCGTAAGCGAACTGCTCTGCCGTAATCGGCTCGCCGTCTGACCAGACCGCATCCCGCAGATGGAAGGTGTAGGTCAGCTCGTCATCAGAAATATCGTAGCTTTCACACAGCTCATTCTGTACCTGGTCGTCGTAATAACGGAACAGGCTGGATTGCAGCAGATAGAACGAGTTGCCATCGTCGGTGCTCTGGGAGAGGATCGGGTTCAGGGTTACGGGGTTGCCGCCGATGAAGGTGAAAGACATCGGTTCAGCTGGTGCAGAAGAAGACTCAGAACCGCTGTTTTCTGAAGAGCTTCCGCCCTGGGAGCTGGGGGCGCTGCTGGAACTGTTGTCAGTATAAGTGTTGCAGGCGGCGAGGCTCACTGCCGCCATACAGCCGGCCAGCAGGGCCGCAAGGATCTTTTTCATAGGAATCCTCCTTGTGGTTTGGGTTGGGATTAGCCGCTAGGCGGCGGTTGCCGCCCGGCAGGCTTCATCTGATAATATCACTGGTAATAATAGTAGCACCATTTCAAAGAGCTGTCAAGCTTTTTTTGCAAAAAATTGCATGAATATTGATGATTTCCTGCATAATCCCCGCAGATTTATCCCGCTATAGCAAAATAAATTCATAAATTTGCGTTTTTTCATAAGATTTAAGAGCTTAATGGTGTAAAAATTTTCCACCCTTATTTTTAGAAAAATATTGCCGTTTCTGGTCAACATCAGTCATAATATAGAAGACAGATTTGGACAGAATCTGGTTATAAAGCGGATGGTTTCCGCACTATTTCTATCAATGGGAGGGTATTATGTTACAGAAGATTTATGGGTACATCCGGGTGTCCAGCCAGGATCAAAACGAGGACCGGCAGCTGATGGCTATGCAGGAGAGGAACGTCCCGGCAGGCCAGATTTACATAGACAAGCAGTCGGGCAAGGACTTCAACCGGAAAAAGTACCAGCGGATGCTGAAAAAGCTGCGGGCAGGGGATCTGGTATACATCCTAAGTATTGACCGCCTGGGGCGGAATTATGAGGAGATCCAGCAGCAGTGGCGGCGGCTGACCAAGGAAATCGGCGTGGATGTCTGCGTGATCGATATGCCGCTGCTGGACACCAGGCAGGGGAAGGACCTGATGGGGACGTTTATTGCAGACCTGGTGCTGCAAATTTTATCTTTTGTCGCCGAAAGCGAGCGCCACAATATCCATAAGCGGCAGGCAGAAGGGATTGCGGCAGCCCGCGCCCGCGGCGTCAAGTTCGGGCGGCCGCCGAAGCCGCTGCCGGATGTTTTTGACAACGCCTGCCGGCGGTGGTGGATGGGGAAGCTGTCTTGTGCGGCAGCGGCCAGGGAGTGTGATATGGCGCTGACGACCTTCCGTTATCAGGCGGCGAAGCTGCGTGAAGAATATGAGGAACTGATCCGCAAAGCCGCCGAAAACTGGGATGTGCTCTATTGACTGCCGGCTGCCAGCCCTTTTAAGTCTCTAAAAAAATTGGGAAAACCTCTTGACATATGGACGACAATGTGTTATCCTATCTTTAGACTACAATTTGTCATCTAAGGAGGTATCGCTATGGTTCCACAGGTTTCAGATTCTGAGCTGACGCTGATGCAGATTATCTGGGCCGCCGGCGGCAAGGCTTTGTATGCCCAGATTGTCGAGGCGTTGGCGAAGAAGGGGTGCGGATGGCAGAAAAACACGATTATTACCCTGCTCTCCCGGCTTGTTGAGAAGGGGCTGCTGCGCACCGGTAAAATTGGCCGCCGCAACGAATACCTTGCCATTGTCTCTGAGGCGGAGTATCAGGCGGCCCAGACGCAGGTGCTGCTCAACAAGCTTTATGCCGGCAGCGCCAAAGGGCTAGTTGCGACGTTGATCCAGCAAGGGATGCTGCCGCCGGAAGACTGCGAGGCGCTGCAGCGTTTTTGGGAAAGCGGCGGTGATAGGCCATGAACGGAGCGTTCAAAATGGTTTTATCGTTGTCCCTTTCTGGTTCCCTGCTGATACTGCCGCTGCTGCTTTGCAGGCCGCTTTTCAGGGAAAAGCTGAGTAAGGGATGGCAGCATGGCATCTGGCTGCTGGTTATTGCCAGGCTGCTGCTGCCGTTCAGCTTTGGACAGAACCTAATAGGGACAGTGTTTGAGCGGCTGGAGACAGGGGCGGCAGCGCCTGTTGCTCCTGCCGCCCCAAAAGCGCCGCTTCCATTTGGGCAGCCTGACATCCCAGCTGAAGGGGAAAACCAGCTGTCCCCGCCCAATGCGCCTGAAGCGCCCGCTGCGCCGCTGCCGGATGCAGGGCTTCGCGAGGGCTGGGGGAAAGTAAGGGGATATGCGGGGCAATACCTCTGGGCAGTCTGGCTGGGGGTGGCTGCCGTGCTGTTAATCCAGCGGATTACAGCCTATCGCAGCTTTTGGGCCTGTGTGAAAGCAGGCAAATATGAGGTCTTTGACCCGGCGCTGCTGGATAAGCTGGCTGAGCTGGGGGCGCAGGTAGGCGTCCGTCGGCCTTTTGAGCTTTGGGTCAACCCGATGGTCGCTTCACCGATGCTGGTAGGGGCTGCGCGCCCCAAAATTGTGCTGCCGACGGCGGAGCTTTCCCCAGAAGATTTCCGCTATACGGTGCTGCACGAGTTGGCGCACTACCAGCGCGGAGACATATTCTGCAAATGGCTGACGCAGTTTACCCTCTGCCTGCATTGGTTTAACCCGCTTGTCTGGCTGATGGCAAAGGAGATGGATAGGGCCTGCGAGCTGGCTTGCGATGAAAAGGTGCTAAAAATGTTAAGCCCGCAGGAACGGCGGGCTTACGGCGAAATGCTGCTGCGGGCGGCGGGGGGCTATTCGGGCGGGATGCCGGTGGCCTTGAATGCCAACGCAGCGCTTTTAAAGGAAAGGTTAGGTGCAATTATGTCGTTTAAGAAATCCTCTAAATTTACAGCCGCTCTTGCGTTTCTATTGACGGCGGCGCTGACGCTGGGGGCAGCGGCAGCCGGCGCTTACGGCTGGCCAAACCCAAGCTTACCCAGCTCAAATTGGCCGAGCTCTGCGGATCCGAATGCAGCAGGCCTTACCCATGGGCAGGGGGAGTCTTCAAACAGCAAAAACTCCATCCTAAAAGATGACCTTGACGCCCAGGCGGCGTATTATTACGAAAAGAACAGCCTTCCAGTGTTCCAAATCATTTTCGGCAATTTGGACGAGAAGGCCCAAGGCAAATGGCTGGACAAGATTTATACGGATAATCGGATTGCGTTTTGGGGCGTTGCGGTCGGCCTGTTGGATGAAGACTGCGCCTTCATCCAGCGTTACGCCGAGAAGACTTACGCAGACGGCAGCATCGCTTACTTTTCTGCGCTGGCTATGCATATGGGTGAGGATACGCTGAAAGTCTGGCTGAACAGAGCCCTTGAGGATGAGAACACGCCTTTCCAATCGGTACTGTTTAATGCATTGGGTTGCTATGACGAATTCAACGAACTGACCCAGAAGAAGGAAAAGGAGTGGGCGGAAGCGCAGCAGGCGGAATATGAAGCGGTTGGCGTTACCATGGACGGAAAGGACTATTATTATCAGGGCCAGCTGGTCAATATCTTTTTGGATATCCGGCCTAACAAAGCCTTCTACACGCTGGATGTAAATCCCAAAGGGGTCGTTCACATCAAAATTGTCCGCAACGAGGACAATAAAATTATTGGCGTCTCCTATCTGACCAAAGCGGAGATAACCGAGCTGTTTGGCGAGGAAGACGATCTATATGGCGAGGATAATCTGGAGATGATCCCTATCAGCCTGAAAACGGTAGCAGCCGGCGAAACTATTTTTCTGGGAGAATACACGCTGTCTGAGGGGGATCAAATCTGGTATGACATTTCAGCGGAAACAGGCAAAAGGATGCAAGTTTTTTTCACCAAGGCTGGGCAGAAGGAAGCAGCCTATTGGTCTGTGGACAACCTGCGGCAGCCGAAGGAACCGTTGAAATGCGCCGCGGATTTTACTGTTGGGCCTCCAATGACAGAATCCGGAACCTACCGGCTATACCTTCGGGCTCCGGACGGCGTTTTGGGAAATGTAACGGGCAGCGTTTCTATTGTCTTTGCAGATGATAAGCCATAAGCCTTTCTGAAAATTTAAAAGCCCCCGCCCTGTTTTGAGCAGAGCGGGGGCTTTTTCACGATGGTATTATCAGCAGGTCTTTCTGCGAAAGAGAACAAATACTACCTTTGTCAATCCAGTGGATTTTCCCTAAGTATGAAATATCATTGCCTGTCAAGAAAATGGCGCTGTCGTCTTCCATCGCACAGATAGGCAGATCCATGGAAACCTGTCGTAAAGTGGACAGCACAGATTGGTTTTCAGGCTCAAAATGCGGCTTGACGGTGATATCAGCTAAACCTAGCCCGTCGTAGGGAACAGGGGACTCCTTGGTATCCAGCGAGTGCTTCGCCATATTGATAGCGCCGGCGCTGACACCCAGCACTGCCGAATCAGCGCCGCGGATTGCAGCTTCCAGCCCCTTTTTTCGTATCAGCTGGAGCTGGTATCCAGGATGGCCGCCCATCAAAAACAGGCAGGATGCGTTTTGGACCAACCGCACGGCGCGAGGCGCTTCTGTCCGGTTGTCGATGACGCAGTGTTGGGCAAAGGGTATGCCAAATTCTACAAACATATTGTGCATACCATCAGAATCGCTGTCGTTTCTCGTGTAATCTGCCGGCCAGGCGCTGATGAAGACAAGGCTGTCGCGCCGGGCCAGTTCCCTTTTCAGGCGCTCGGCTATGCCGGGCGGGAAACGACGGCTGGGAAAGCCGCTGAAAAAGCTAAGGAAGCGCATAATTCAGCCACCTTTCGTGTTACACGCCAGAGTAGGCGTTAAATCCGCCGTCGACCGGTATGACGACACCGTTGACAAAGCTGGAAGCTTTGTCGTTCATCAGGAACTCCAGCGCCCCCAGCAGTTCTTCCGGCTCGCCAAAACGGCCCATCGGGGTGCCAGCAAGGATTTTTTCTGCACGGGCAGAGGGGGAACCGTCAGGGTTGACCATCAGGCCCCTGTTCTGGTTGGTTAGGAAAAAGCCGGGCGCGATGGCGTTTACCCGGATCCCGGCTTTGGAGAAATGGGTTGCCAGCCATTGGGTGAAGTTGCTGACCGCCGCTTTTGCGCCGGAATATGCGGGGATGCGGGTCAACGGGGTAAAGGCGTTCATCGACGAAATGTTGATAATTGCCGCCCCCTCCCTGCCTACCATATCCCTGGCGAAAACCTGGGTCGGCAGCAGCGTGCCTAAGAAATTCAGGTTGAAGACAAACTCCACCCCTTTGGGGTCAAGGTCAAAAAAGGTGACGACGCTGTCGTCGGGGTCGTCGGGCAAATAGTAGTCCTTCGTTGTGTTAGCACGGGGGTTGTTGCCGCCCGCCCCGTTAATTAAGATGTCGCAGGGGCCAAAATCTTGGAGAATGGCTTCCCTAGCGGCTTCAACCGTCGTTTTTTCCAGTACGTTAACCTGATAGGCTTTCGCTTCAAAGCCAGCTTCGCGGATAGCGGCGGCGCAGCGTTCGGCGGCTTCCAGGTTCAGGTCGAGCAGGGCGGTTTTTGCGCCGCAGCGGGCGGCGGCTTCGGCGAAGCAGCTGCAAAGCACACCGCCTGCGCCGGTAACGACTACCGTTTTGCCGCTCAAATCAAGAGCAAATGGCAGGTTCATGATCAGTTTTCTCCTTTGCTGAATATTCTGTCTGAAGCACCAAGAGATTTATAGAGTTTCACGCCATACGAAACCTTATTATTCCATCCTCGAAAGCGCTTCCCAGAGGCCGGTAATGTAGGATGCGCCCAGCGCGCGGTCGTAAAGGCCGTAGCCCGGCCGGCCTTGCTCGCCCCAAATCATCCGGCCATGGTCAGGCCGCAGGTAACCTTTAAAATGACGGCGGTGCAGCGCTTGCATAATAGCAAAGATATCCAACGACCCGCAGCCGGAATAGTGCGCCGATTCCTCAAAGCTCCCATCTTCCAGCAGCAGCACGTTGCGTACGTGCATAAAGCCGATGCGGTCCATCGCGGCGTATTTGTCGACCAGCGCGGGGATGTTGTTAAATTTGGCGCAGCCCAGCGAGCCGGTGCAGAGGGTAAGGGAATTGGCAGGGCTGTCGACAATTTTTAAGAAACGGTCGAGGTTTTCCTCGCAGGTAATCACCCGCGGCAGGCCGAAAATCGGGTAGGGCGGGTCGTCGGGGTGGATAGCCATGCGAATGCCCGCTTCCTCGGCAACTGGGATAACTGCCTTTAAAAAGTAACTCAAATTTTCCCACAGCTTTTCCTCGTCCACCTCTTTATAAGCGTCAAAAAGCTTTTGCAGGTCTTCTTTTTTATAAGAGCTGTCCCAGCCAGGCAGCGATAGCTCGCCGGTCAGCGGATCCATCTTTTTCAGCTGCTCTACATAGTAAACCAACGCCTTGGAACCATCAGGCAACTGTCTGTCCAGCTGGGTGCGCGTCCAGTCGAACACCGGCATGAAATTGTAGCAGATACATTTGACGCCCGCTCTGCCCAGCCGCCGGATATTCTCGCAGTAAGCCTCAATATAGCGGCCGCGGGCAGGCCGGCCAAGCTTGATGTCCTCGTGGACGGGGACGCTTTCAATGACCTCGAAATGCAGCCCGGCATCCTCGACGGCCTTTTTCAGCGCCGCGATTTTTTCCTCCGGCCAGACCTCGCCCACCGGCACGTCGTAGATGGCCGTGACAATCGAGTGCATGGT
Source organism: Oscillospiraceae bacterium (assembly GCA_022793675.1). Lineage (GTDB taxonomy): Bacteria > Bacillota > Clostridia > Oscillospirales > Ruminococcaceae > Faecivivens. The sequence continues at coordinate 110,709 of JAAWDH010000041.1, read as the reverse complement.
CGGGATCTGACGGATTTTTTCCAATGTTACAGGGTCGTCCGCCCCATACCAACGAAACGATAGCTTCATCAAAATCAACCTTTCTCATTCGCCGGGTTCCGACGCAGTAGGCGGCTAAGTATGTGCTGACGATGACCCTGGCGATTAAAAGTCTTTGCCAAGCTTTCTTCAGAAAGCGTCGTACCCCCGTACTCCCGTACCCTCACAGCATAACAGGAGCGCCGTCTGCCGCCGCAGATTCGTAAACGGAAAGCATCAAATCAAGGGTATTTTTAATACTGGCAACGTCATTTTTGAAGGGGCGGCCTTCCTCTACCGCGCCATAGAAGTCCCGGATGCAGGCGTCGTGGCCCGCGCCCCAGTAGCCTTTGCCCAGCACCGACGCCCGGTTGAAGTCCAAATGCTCGGCGGGTTTGCCGGGGCGGCGGATGGTAACTTCGGTTTCCTCCATACGCGCGGTCATCTTTTCGCCGCTGATTTCAATCAGCACCGGGCTGTTGACGCCGTAGGCGGTCGTGGCAAAAAAGACGCCAGGCACGCCGCTGTAGTCTATCAGCGCGTCGACGGTATCTTCGACCTCGATAACCCCCTTCAAATGGCGGTTCTGGCAGATTGCCTCCACCGAGCGGGGCCTGCCCATGAAGAAATTCATCAAATCCATCGTGTGGATGGATTGGTTGATCAGCGCGCCGCCGCCCTCTGTGGCGAGTTTTCCCCGCCAGCCGCTTTCAACGTAATAGGCCTCGTCGCGGTACCAGGTAACAAAGCCGCGGATGCCCAAAATTTTGCCGAACTCGCCGTCTTCTACCAGCGACTTGAGCTTCAGCGCCGCGTCAATATAGCGGTTCTGGAAACAGACGCCGATCCTCGCGCCGCCGTCTTCCGCCAGCGCCGCCAATTCCTTCTGCTGTTCCCGGCTGATGGCCGGCGGCTTTTCAGTAAAAACATGGATGCCCCGGCGGTGGGCCTCGGCGGCCATCGGTACATGGAGGTAATGCGGGGTGCAGATATGCAGCACCTCGACCTGTTCCTGGTCCAGCATCTCCGTCAGGCTCTCATAGGCGTGAAGCCCATACTTCTCTGCCATTGCTTTTGCCCGCTCCGGCTTGATATCGGCGCAGGCGATAAGATCTGCGCCTTCAAAGTGGTCCAAAACGCCGGCATGGACGGCGGCAATCCCGCCGCAGCCGACAATCGCTGCTTTTTTCATTGCTATGCTCCATTCTGCCGCTCTAACCGGCAAATATTGCGCTGTTACAGCGTTTCCAGGATTTTTTCTAGCTCGTCATGGGCCAGGGTAAACGCTTCCTCGCCCGTGAGGGCGGTATGGCGTTCCTGCGCCTCTTTTTCCAGGCTGCCAAGGCCCGTAAAATTGGTCAAATGCGGTTCCAGCGACAAGAACCCTTTGTAACCGCTTGCCTTGAATTTGCCCAGTAAAAGCGGCAGGCTGCCGTCGCCCATGCCGGGCGGCGCCACGCTGCCGTCCGCCATCCGCGCGTCTTTGATGTGGATATAAGCCACGTAAGGGCGCATCAGCTCGTAAGCATCCTTGGGGTCGACGCCGCACTGGATAAAATTGGCAAAGTCAAACACCGCCTTGAAATGCTCGCCGTAAAGCTCCTTCATCAGGTCGGCGCAGCGCAGCGCAGTGTCGCCGTAAATCCCCTTCTCATTTTCATGGAGCAGGATAAGCCCTTCCTTCTCCGCTTCTTCAATCATGACCCGCAAGCGGCGCAGCACCTCGCCGCGGTAGTCCGCCGGATCTCCGCCTTGGGGCATAAAGAAGCTGAACATCCGGATATACCGGGTCCCCAATACCTTTGCCATCTCCATCACACGGCGGAATTTTTCCAGGTGGGGGGCAAAATCGTCGGTAATATCAATCTTACCAATCGGGGAGCCAATGGAGGAAACCGACACGCCGGCTTTGTCAAGCTTTTCCCGGACGGCTTGCAGCTCCTCATCCGTCAAATCGGCAATGTTCTTGCCGTCTACCCCGCGGATTTCAATATAACGCATCGAAAGCTTCGGGATAACCGCCATCTGCCGGTCAAAATTCTCGTCAATCTCGTCCGAAAAGCCGGAAAGCTGGATTTCAGCAAACATAAGCGAAAACTCCTTTCTAGGACGCCGCAGCCGCCCGCCCGGAAATCCCAGGCGGACGGCACAGCATAGCAGGTTCAGTAAGTGCCTTGCGTGTCAAAATGGACGCTCCCGCCAACCTTGACTTTAGAGGAGGCCACCTTTTCCTGCAGCTTTTCAAGGAACAGATCCTCATCAATGGGCAGCGTGACGGTCTTGCCCAGCCAGCTCGACAGGTGCATCGCGTTGGAGAGGGTCAGGCCGTTGATGCCCTCCTCGCCCTTTGCCACCAGCGGGCCGCCGTGGAGGATATGGTCGGCAAAAGCGGCCAGGACGCCGATATGCTGGGGGTTTTCCCCGTCGGTCTCCACCGACACCCAGTCCCCTTTGGGCGGCATGAAGCCATACGGGGTGCTGAAGCAGTGCTCGCGTTCGCTGACTTCCAGCTCATAGACTGACAGTGTAAAACCCTCTTCACCCTTTTTATTTTCACAGACAATTTTGGCCTTTTCCAACGTCACCTCGAAACGGTTGGTGCCGGGGGCGTCGCCGGTTGTGGTGACAAAAACGCCGGTTGCGCCGTTCGGATATTCCAAGTAAGCAGTAACGTCGTCCTCAACCTCAATATGATGCCATTTACCCTCGTGGCAGAAAGCCGTCACCTTGTCCGGCATCCCGCAGATCCACTGCAGCAGGTCAAGGTTGTGGGGGCACTGGTTTAACAGCACGCCGCCGCCCTCGCCGGCCCAGGTGGCCCGCCAAGCCCCAGAGTCGTAGTAGGACTGGGCGCGGTACCAGTCGGTAATGATCCAGTTGACCCGCTTGATCTGGCCGTATTTGCCGCTGGAGACCATCTCCTTCATCTTGCGGAAAACGCAATTGGTGCGTTGGTTGAACATCATTGCAAAGGTGACGTCCGACTTGGCGGCGACCTCGTTCATCTCCCGCACAGCTTTTGTAAACACGCCGGCGGGTTTTTCACACATAACGTGCAGGCCTTTGCCCATTGCCTTGATGGCCAGCACCGGGTGCTGGTAGTGCGGTGTCGCGACAATGACGGCGTCGCAAAGGCCGCTCTCGATCAGGTCATCGCCTTCTTCAAAAATTTTTACCGAGTCAGGCAGCTTTTCTTTTGCCCAATCCCGACGGGCGGCGTCACGGTCGGCTACCGCCGTCAGCGTCATCCCCGGCACCCTGCCTTCGATGATAGAAAGGGAATGGGTCGAGCCCATATTTCCCACGCCGATAATGCCCATTTTTACGATTTCCATAATAAAACGCTCCTCTCCCAGATGTGTTGAAGTATAACAAGCCCCTAAAGGCGGCCTTTAATCGGTACAGCCATAGCGCAGCAGGTTTTCACGGCTGACGCGGAGGCAGTCGAAGGGGTCGCGGGGGCAGACGTCCTGTTCGACGAGGGCGTATTTGGCAGTGCCCAGGTCGTTCAGCTTTTTGATGATGCCAGGGAAATTCAAATTGCCCTCGCCGACGGCAGCCATCAGCTGGACGCGGTTTTTGACGGCCATATCCTTGAAATGGACGCAGGGGATGCGGTCCTTGAGGATTTCCAGCCACTGGCAGACATCCGCGCCGCCGGCCTGTACCCAATAAGTATCCAACGTAATCCCCATCAATTCGGGCGGCAGCTGTTCCAAAAGCATTTCAATCAGCAGCCGGCCGTTTGGCTGGCGTTCAAACTCAAAATCATGGTTGTGGTACATAAAATGTTTGCCAGCATCGGCTATCTTCTTGGCGGGGGTTAAAAAGTCCTTGCCGAACTGGCCAATCCAGAAATCAGAGCGGTATTTTTCCGGCATCCCGCCCAGGCCGATATACTCACAGCCCAAGATTTCATGCTCCTTAATCAGGTTGTCGGTGTCCCATAAGATCCGTTCGGCGGGATTATGGGTAAGGACGATTTTCAGCCCCAGCCCGTCGCAGATATCCCGCAGCAGATGGGGGTCGATTTTGCCCATACCGGAAACCTGGACAATCTTGTAGCCCATATCGGCTACTTTTTTCAAAGAAATGCGGATGTCCTCCTCGGTCTGGAGATAGGTCCGCAAGGTGTAAAGCTGTGCGCCGATCTGCATGATGACCTTCCTTTCTAACGGCAGTTTTTCTTGCCACTTCCAGTATACCAGCCTTTGGGGCAAATTCCCATTGAAAAACCAATGATAGTTATTGCAAAAATCACGATTTTTTCCGATTGGCTGGCAAACACTCTATCTGAAAGCAGGAAAGATTTCTCATAAAAACTGTTCTTTTCGTAAAAATGTACGCTTTCCCCTGTAAAACGCGGCTGGGTTGTGGTATACTGTTTTTGGCAGGCGGTAGCCTGCCGGCGTATGTAAATTTTACAAATTTTTATAAACAGCCGGCGTCCTGCCCTTTTGGCTGCGCTGCCGGCGGGGACTTTTGTCCAGGAGGGAAAGTATGCTCAAACTGGAAAATATTACCTGGGATTTGCCGGACGGCGAAGGGATCCTCAAAGGGGTCGACCTAGCTGTGCCAGCGGGGAAATTGGTGGTCGTCACCGGCCCCAACGGCGGCGGCAAGACGACGCTGGCCAAGATTATCGCCGGGCTGGAAATTCCGACGTCAGGGCGTATTCTGTTCGATGGGCGGGATATTACAAACCTTGACGTGACCGAGCGGGCCAAGGCAGGCGTCAGCTATGCCTTTCAGCAGCCGGTGCGCTTTAAGGGCCTTACTGTCCGAGACCTTATTGGGCTGGCGGCAGGGAGCGCCCTTTCGGAGGACAGCCTCTGCGGCATTTTAAGCCGGGTGGGGCTTTGCGCCCGCGAATACATCGACCGTGAGGTGGACGGCAGCCTTTCCGGCGGCGAAATCAAACGCATCGAAATTGCTTCAGTGCTGGCCCGCGGCACCCGCCTTTCCATTTTTGACGAGCCGGAGGCGGGGATTGACCTGTGGAGCTTTACCAGCCTTATCGACGTTTTCAAGGAGCTGCGCGAAAAGCTCTCCGGGTCGCTGTTAGTCATTTCCCACCAGGAACGCATCTTAGAAATTGCCGACGAAATCGTCGTCGTGGCCGACGGCCGGGTCACTGCCCAAGGCCCTGGCAGCGAAATCCTGCCTACCCTGCTTTCAGAAGGCGGCAGCTGCCCCAGCTGCCCGGCGGCGTCCATCCGGAAGGAGGCTTGAACATGAATAACATTACCAAAAAGCTTTTGGATATGGTGTCAGACTGGAAGGGCGGCTTTGACGGCGCTTTTAACATCCGCGAGGACGGGGAATGCGCCGGGCGTCAGTCCACCGAGCAAGTTGAGATCCGTTCCAAAACAGGCCTGCCAGGGCTTGAAATCCACGTCAAACCCGGCGCGAAGGGCGAAACCGTCTATATCCCTGCCTGCGTCACCCACGGCGACCTTGACGACCTAGTCTATAATGATTTTTATATTGGCGAAGGGGCGGACGTTACGATTGTCGCCGGCTGCGGCGTCCACAATGAGGAAGACAGCGAGGCCCGCCACAACGGCATCCACCGCTTCTTTGTCGGCAAAGGCGCGCAGGTGCGCTATCTTGAAAAGCATATCGGCGTCGGGCGCGGCGCAGGCGCTAGGGTTATCGATCCGGTGACAGAGGTGGAGCTTGCCGAAGACGCCGTGCTGGAAATGGACACCACCCAGCTGGGCGGCGTCGACCGCACCCGCCGCGTTACCAAAGGGCGGCTTGCCGCTAGGGCGAAACTGGTTATCAGGGAGCGGCTGATGACGGACGGCGACGAGCAGGCCAAAACCGATTTTGAGGTTGAACTCAACGGCGAGGATTCCGGCGTCGACCTGATTTCCCGGTCGGTAGCCAAGGGCCGTTCCTATCAGGAATACCGTTCCCGGATTATCGGCAACACCCGCTGCACTGGCCATTCGGAATGCGATGCGATTATTGCCGGCGAGGGCAGGGTCAGCGCCGCCCCCGAGCTTACCGCCAATCATGGTGACGCCCAGCTGATCCATGAGGCGGCTATCGGTAAAATTGCCGGCGAACAGATTCTAAAACTGCGCACGTTGGGGCTTTCGGAAGAAGAGGCTGAGGAGCGGATCATCGCCGGGTTCTTGAAATGACTAAGGAAGCCGCCAGCATCGTCTGGTACCACTTGACAGCGCCGCAGATTATCAAGGCGCTGCGGGAACGCGAGAGGGCCGAAGACGAAGACACGGAAGCGGAGGTTATCGAGCCTGAAGATGCCAGAATACTTCCGAAAAACCTGCCGGAGGTACTGCGGGAGAGCTATGGGGCGATGGATTTCCTCTGGCCGGCAGAGCGGCACATTTCGCTGATGCGGGCTCATGAGCTGCCCGTTCTGCGGCTGCCGCCTTTGTTCGTGGGGCCGTCTTTTTCACCTAAGACGAACAGGCAGGGCGGCGAAAAGCTGCAATGCTTTTTGCTGGCCGCCGGAGGAAAGACGCCCTGCTGGTATGCTGGTATCCGCCAAAGCGACCTTGCAGCGGACGACCCGACGGTCTGGCTTGCCAAAGCGGCGGAAATTGAAAAGCCTTGGCTGAAGCTGACCAATACCACCAATTTTTTAAAGCTTGTCCTGATGGCGGAGATTGCCGAAAGCCAGCGCTATCCCCATGATTTCTATGGGGACGGCAACGCTTTCCTGAAAAGTTTGGGCGTCGAGCCTGCGGTGCTGTTTGACCCTCGCAAAGCAGCGCTGGGGTATGGGAATTTCTGGGATGCCGAAAGCGGCCAGGTCTGCTTTGCCGCCCTAAACGAAGCCGGCGGCTGCAGCGTTTTGGCGGTGCGCCCCCAATATGCCGCCCCCAAGATGGGCAATGCTTGGCCAATGTCTTATATGGCATCTTGCCTGGACAGAAACGTCAAAGTGATTGAACGCCGCCCGCCTCCTCCCTTTGACTGGCCGAGTATCATTAAGAGGGTAAATCCCGCCTTTACGCCGTTAGATTTTATCCTGCCCGCCGGTGAACAGCCGGCGTTTGAACAGCCTGGCCTTGACGGCGAAACGCAGCCGAAACCCTTGAGGGAGTACAGCGCAGTGGGCAAGGGGCTGCACAGCGCCGATTTCCTGCTTTCCATCCCCGGGCGGGAACGGCTGCGGTCGCTGGCGATGCGGGGCAATTACATATCCGACCTCACGCCTTTTGCCGGCCTTGACAACCTGCGCTTTTTAAGCTTAAACGGCAACCCTATTTCCGATCTGACGCCGATTGCAGGGCTTACGCGGCTGAATACGCTGATGTTAAACGGTACGCTGATCGGCAATGATGCGCTGCCGCTGATCAAGGGCCTAAAAAAACTGGGGTCGCTGGAAATTGCCGACACCAAGGTCACCGACCTGACAGGGCTTGCCGGCTATAAGGGCTGGGGCTTGGAAATTTGGGGGCTGCCGGGGCTTCAGGGCGCAGAAACCCTGGGGACGATGAAAAAGCTGTCAACGATTTATGTCGACACTTCGCTGGCTGAAGGCTGCGATATTCCAAGCCTGCTGCCGCAGATGGCCTATCGCGCCGAGAAAAACGGTATTGTGCAGTTTGCGTCTGCCTCTTATTTTGACGAATGAGTACAGGTATTTGCCGCCGCTTATTCTGGCAATCAGTAGGCAAATATTATAAATCCTGCTCAGCAATATGTTGATGGCTTAAAAGAGGCTTATTATGAAATAGGCAGTATCGTGAAGAGACGGTTGCTCTGCCATTCTTGGGTTTGGATGCAGAAGAATATCCCTATTTTTTATTGTCCGCCCAACAGATGATAGATAAAAAGGGCAATTTGTGCCTGCTTCATTTTTCCGACTGTGTAAACAACGGCGGCACTTCCCAGCTTTTTATTGACTTTTCGCCCTCGGCCAATGGGCAAAAAGGGCAGGTTCTGCGTCATCCTCATGACCTAGACGAGCTGTTGATTATTGCCGACAGCTCTAATATGTATTGCTTATGGGAAACGAGTATGATTTTACAAATGAAGACAGGTTAGAAGAATGCACCCTGCAAGGAGGGGGCCAATTTTAGTCAGTTTGCCGCTGTTGGCTGCGGATGGGTTTGCAATCGACAAGGGAATATGCTATAATATCTTATAGAAGTTATATCTTGTACCATCGAAAGGGAGTCTGTACATGAAAAAAAATATCGGTTTTTATCCAGGGGATATCCTAATCCCTAAGGAAAACCTAAGGCCGCGTTTCAGCGTCGTGGCCTGCGACCAGTTCACCGCCCAGCCTGATTATTGGCAGGAAACGGCGGCCCTTGCTGAAGGGCACCCCAGCGCCTACCATATGATTTTCCCCGAAGCGCTGTTGGAGGAGCTGGACTTTGGACAGAAAGTAGCATCCATCCAGGAAACGACGCGCTGGTATCTGGAGGGCGGCATTTTTGACCGCTGTCCCGACAGCTTTATTTACTTGGAACGCACACTCCGCAGCGGACAGGTGCGCAAAGGGCTTTTAGGGGTGCTCGACCTGGAATGCTATGATTACAAGCCAAACAGCCGCAGCCTCACCCGCGCTACCGAAGGGACAGTGCTTGACCGGATCCCGCCGCGGGTGAAAATCCGCGAAGGCGCTTTTTTGGAAATGCCCCATATTATGCTGCTTGTCGACGATCCGGACTGCACAGTGGTGGAACCATTCGCTGAACGCAAGGCGGAAATGCCCTGCTGCTATGATTTTGACCTGATGATGGGCGGCGGCCATCTGGCCGGCTGGCAGGCGGACGGGAGCCGGTACCGGGAGGGCGTCAGCGCCGCACTGGCGAAGCTTGCCGACTCGGCGGCTTTTAACAAGCGTGTAGGGACCAGCCGCAAATCTCCAATCCTTTTTGCGGTTGGGGACGGCAACCATTCTGCTGCTGCCGCCAAAGCCTGCTGGGAGGCGATCAAGCCGGCCCTTAGCCCAGAGGAAATCGCCTGCCACCCGGCGCGGTGGATGCTTGTGGAAGTCTGCAACCTTCACGATGAGTCGCTGGCCTTTGAACCGGTGCATCGGGCGTTATTCGGTATAGACCACAAGCTGTTTTTGAAGGAGTTGACCGCTTGGGCAGCGATCGCTCCGAAAGCGCCAAAGGCTGACGCCAAGAAAAAAGTGTCCAAAAAGCAGTCCTTTACTCTGCTGATGGATGGTAAAGCGAAAAAAATTATCATCCACAGCCCTTCCCACAGCTTGACGGTGGGAAGCGTCCAGGTTTTCCTCGACAGCTTTCTTGAAAAGTACGGCGGAAGTATTGATTATATCCATGGCAGCGATGTGCTGGAGAAGCTTTGCAGCGAGGGCGCGGCGGGCATCCTGCTGCCGGCGATGGAAAAGTCGGAGCTGTTTAGGACGGTAGCGGTGGAGGGCGCGCTGCCCCGCAAGACTTTTTCGATGGGCGAAGCCTGGGATAAACGTTATTATCTGGAGTGCCGGGAGATACGCTAAGGTTACGGGGGATACGGGAGTACGGGAGTACGACGCTTTCTGAAGAAAGCTTAGCAAAGACTTTTCATCGCCCGGGTACACGTCAGCACAGACTTGCACGCCTACTGCGTCGGAACGCAATACGCAGCCCGCGCTGGGATTTCCAGCGCGGGCTGCGTTTATTTGCTGGTAATTTTGTCGATAAGGTCAATCAGCAGCGTTTTGCGGGCGTAGTCGTAAGCCTTCTGGTCTTCCTCGCTTCTGCCCACCAGCGGTATGCCGGCGGCGGAATTGTCGGAAATCACTAACAGCGCTGCCGCGGGTACTTCCATCAGCTGGGCTACGGCGTAAAAAGCCGACGTTTCCATCTCGATCAGGTCGGTACCCAGTGCACGGATTTCGTCAAGGTGGGTGTACTCCATCGCAATCGAATCGGTGCAGAAGACCGACGCGCGGCGGATGGCAATTTGATTCGCTGCCGCCAACTGGATAATACTATCTGTATATTCTGCGTCGGGGTATATTTTTTCAAAGGGGACATAATCGCGCAGGCTGTCTTTTAGGTAGGTGTTGGCCAGCGTCCCTGCTACCGAGTAGGACGGCGTGCAGATTTCGCCAATGCGGAAATCCGGTTTCAGCGCTCCCGCCGCGCCGATGAAAATCAGCTGTTTGAATTGCAGCTCGCCGCAGATCAGCAGGTAGTCGAGCAGGTTGCAGCCGCCGGCGGCGGTCTTAATCCAGGCAATTTTCTGCCCGTCCCTTTCTGCCTCATAGCCGGTGCAGTAGCTTTGTCCGCCGGTTTCTTTGATGGTAAAGCGACTGTCGGCGTTCAGCTTATACGGAGAGTATGACGGGGCGACGATCAGCGCATCGTATACAGTGTCCTCTGAAAATCCAAAAGTCATCGCTGCAATATGTTCAGCGTTGTACCGATACATATTATTCAGTATTTGTTTTATTTTTGTCGTCATAATATTCTCCTGAAATTTATTGTCTTGTCCGGTTAGCGCAGGCATAAGCGGCTCCGAAGGCCAGCGCTGCCGGCGGCAACGGAACGTTGGCGATAATCCCCGCGCCGGTCATGCATAGAAGCGCCGCCGTCAGCAGCAAAGCGCTACTTTCCTGGCTGCGGTCCTGCTGGAGCTTGTGCAGGCCGACAGCCAACAGCACGCTTGGCAGCATTGCCAAAAGCGATAAGATTTTCAGGTTGGGCAAAAGCAAAAACAGCGCACCGATACCTGCAAAAACCCTCGCCTTGAGAACAGGCGCTGTTAAGCACCAGCCAACGGCAAAGGCTGTAACGGTTGAAAGGATTTGCCAGAATGGGGCAGCGGCTTCTTCCAGCAGGCCGGAAAACAGCCCGCAAAGCAGAAAAGCTGCTGCTGGGGCACAGAGCAGCGGCAGCTGTTTTCTCCCATTTGACAGGGAAAGCCCCAACATCGGCAGGCCCAGTAAAGGCAGTGCTGCCAAAGGGGCGGCATCATAAAATAATTGGGAATGCTGGCTGGGCGGGATCATGCTGCCCCTCTCCTTTCGGCATATTCGCGTATATTAGTATAGCAAATTAGCAGCGCCATGTCAAGCAAGATTTTGCTAAAACGACGAATTTGGCAGCCGATAGCGCTGCGCATCAGTGAGTTCCAGCACGTCAGCTACCTGCCGCAGCAACGCCGCCGCGTTCAGTGCATCGGGGTGGTGGGCATCGGAACCGCAATAAAATTTGCATCCCTCGTCACGGGCAATTTGGTAAAGGCGCAGCACCGCTTCTTTATGGCGTTCCCAGCCCTCTGCCCGCAGCGTCCCAGCGTTCAACTCAATGCCCGCGCCCTTCTGTGCAAAAAAGCGGAACACCGGGCGCAGACGCTGTTCATCCATCCGCTGGAACACCGACAGATAATCCCCATCTTTAAAAGTGAGGATACAGGTCAAGTGGGGGATCCCCACCTTTTCCCAAGGCAAATCCAGCTTGCAAAGTTCCTCCAAACGCGCCGTGAACAGCTCGGCTACGCCGTCCACTGTGTTGACTGAAGCCGGGCGGGTAAAATCCAGCATATTGAAATGGTTGACAGGCGTCAGGATAAATCCGAACTCTTCAAAATGTTTCGGCGTCAGCGCCAGCTTGTCCCCGCCCAAAAATTCTGTTTCACAACCAAAAACCAGCCGCACCTTATCTGAATGGGGCAGCGGCAGCGCCTTTTTGACATGGGCGATGTCCTGCGGCGCATAATAGGCATTCGCACCCGGAACGTCGGCGTCCCACAGATGGTTTGTCAGGCAAACTGCTTCATAGCCCGCTTCCTCAGCATGGCGTAGGATACGCTCCGACGTCATTTCCGGGTCGGCCGAGCAGCTGGACAAAAAAGTATGACAATGAAAGTCATGATTAACAGCAAATTTCAAAAAACTCCTCCTCCCGCGAACCGCCTGCACTGGCAGACAATCCTGTTACGGAGTTATCGACGCAGTAGGCGTGTAAATTTATGCTGGCACGTACCTTGGCGATGAAAAGTCTTTGCTAAGCTTTCTTCAGAAAGCGTCGTACTCCCGTACTCCCGTATCCCCTGTACTTCCGTACCTCAAGGCAGCGGGAAAAGCTCCTTGTCAGTCAGCTCGAGACGGTCGGCAATTTCACGAAGGCTTTCGGTTTCCAGCTCGGCGGGGTGGTGGGCGTCAGTGGCGCAATAGAATTTGCAGCCCATGTCGCGGGCAATCCGGTAAAGGCGAAGCTCGTCGTCGATATGGCCGCGCCAGTCGGTACCGCCGATGCTGCCGGAGTTCAGTTCGATGCCAGCGCCGTTTTCAGCGAAACGTTTGAAGGCCGCTTTCAGGCGCTCCTCGTCCATGATCCGGAAAACCTTCATATAATCCCCTTCGCGGAAGGTCAAGCCACAGGTCAGATGGGCAATCCCCACCTTTTTCCAAGGCAGATCCAGCGCGGACAGCTCCTCTAAACGGGCCGTGAACAGTTCCGCCGCTTTTTCCTCAGTATCTACCTCCCGCGGGCGGGTCAGGCCGACCATATGGAAATGGTTGGGCGGGATGACAATAAAATCAAACTCATCATAGTGTTCAGGGGCAATCGCAACGCCGCTGCCGCCTACATACTCCGTCTCGCAGCCGAAAACAAGCTTAACACTATCCGACTTGGGAAGGGGAAGGGACTGCTTGACATGGGCAATATCCTGCGGGGCGTACCATTTGCTGGCGCCAGGGACGGCTGCGTCCCAGAGGTGGTCGGTGATGCACTGGACGCTGTAGCCGTGTTCCTCGGCATGGCGAAGGATCCGTTCTACCGTCATTTCGGGATCGGACGAACACTCGGAAAGGACGCTGTGGCAGTGCAGGTCATGGTTTAACGGGAATTTCATTTCAAATCACTCCTATAGCCGGCAACCGGGGCAAGCCGCGGCCCGCCCCGACTGGTTTGCGCCTATTCTTACTGGTGCATACGGTCCCAGGCGTTTTGGGAGACTTCCAGCAGCTTTTCAACGCCGATGTTCTGCAGCTCCTTCTGGAAGGCGTCCCATTCGCCGTCGATATCCATATCGCCGGTGATGAAGCGGGTCTTGCATTCCTTGACGTAAGTGGAGAGGGTGGAGCTAATTTCGCTGATCTGATCCAGCTCTTCATCAGTGTAAACCAGGTTGCCGATGATCTCGCTGTCGTCGGGGCGTGCCTTGGCGTATTCGGCAATCGCGGTGCGGATGCGGTTGCGCCAATGGTCTTCCTCATAGCCGGGGATGAAGGTGGTCATCTCGTCATAGTAATATTTAGGATGGCTGGTGTGCCAATGGCTGTTCTGGTCGGTGGCCCAGATGTTGTGGATTTCGTTGACAACCAGACCGGTGGGGTCCTCAGGGTTCTTTTCCCAATCGGTCCCTTCGACGCCATAGCGCTCGGTGTTCCACAGCTCGGGGTTCGCGAACCAGTCGCCGACGCGGAAGGCCAGTTCAGGATTGCGGGCGTTTTTGGTTACATGCCACTGCGGCGCGGCTGTAATCAGGGTAACAGAGGAATTGCGCGTCCCATCAGGGCCGGTCAGCGGGGGCATCGGCGCGTAATCGTCAATCCATTTGCTGGTATTGACGTCCAGCAGGGTAATGGAGGAGAAGGCAAATACCCCAACCTTGGCGATTTCCTGGTCGTCAACCATCGCGCGCAGCTGGCTGTCGTCCTGGGTAAAGGTGACAGGGTCAAGCAGCCCCTTTTCCACTAACCCGTGCATATACTTGAGGCCTTCTTTGTAGTTGGGCTGTAAATAGGTCGTAGAAAGCTTGCCGTCAGGGCCGATGATCAGCCGGTCGGTTTTGCCGGTCTCAAACACAAAGGCGTTCATCAGGTTGATGGTGGGGTCTTCGCTCCAGCCGGTCGCGCCCGCCAGCGGGATTTCGTCGGCGACGCCGTTGCTGTTGGGGTCGCGGGTCTTAAAGGCTTCCAGCACAGCCTCAAACTCCGCGGTCGTCGTCGGCATCTCCAGCTCCAAATCCTTCAGCCAGGTGCGGTTGATCCACAGCTTGTACATCATCTCATCATGGTTATTCTTTGTGAACCCATAAAGGGTATAAATATTGCCGTCAGGGCTGGTGATTGCTTCCATGATGCCGAATTCCGGGTGGTCGTCGGCGTTCTTTTTGGCGTAAACCGAGCTTGTCTCATAATAATCATTCAGAGGCAGGAAAGCGCCGGCCTGGGCATAGCGGTAGCAAGTCGCCATATTCATGCTGTGGTTGACAACGTCGGGCAGCTCCTCGCCGGAGGAAATCATAATGGCCAGCTTGTCGTCCGGGTCGGTCGAAGGCAGGAAGACAAATTCAAATTCCACGTTCAGCGCTTCCTCAGCCAGCAGGGTCAGGGCGTTGGTGTCGTAATCCTCAACCGTGTAATAAGGGGCCATCAGGATAGACAGCGGCTGGGTCTCGCTCGAAAGGGGGTATTCACCCACAGGGCTTAGGGTGCTGCCGGCAGAGGGACCGCCGGACTGGCTGCTGCCCTGGGAAGCGGGGGTGCTGCCGCCGGCGGACGAGCCGCCGTTATTGTTATTGCAGGACGCCATTGCCGACGCGGCCATTGCAGCTAATACGAGCGCAGCAAGAATTCGTTTTTTCATAGGGTTTTCCTCCTTTGGTTGGGCGGCCGGAGCCGCCGGACGGACAATCTATCCCTTAAGCGCGCCAATCATGACGCCCTTTAAGAAATACTTACGGACGAAAGGATAAAGGGCTAGGATCGGGGCGCTGGAAACAATAATCAGCCCATATTTCAGCAGATCCTTCATGCCCTGGCGGGCCAGCATCGTTTCGGCGTCCATATCGGCAATATCGTTGGCCGAAACAGAGTTGGCAATCAGCACCTCGCGCAGCACAATCTGCAGCGGGTAGTATTCCCGCTTGCTCAGGTAAAGGAACGCTGTAAAATAATCATTCCAATGCGCCACGGCGTAGTAGAGGGTCAGCACCGCAATTACCGTGCCGGAGAGCGGCAGGGCGATGCGGAAAAAGTATTGGAAATCGCTGCAGCCGTCAATGGTGGCCGCCTCTTCCAGCTCGCCGGGAATGTTCTGCAAAAAGGTGCGGGCAATAATCATGTTGTAGACGCTGATGGCCCCGGGGATAATCATCACCCAGCGGGTATTGATCATGTGCAGCTGCCCCATCAGGATGTAGGTGGGGATGGTGCCGCCTGAAAACAGCATCGTGAAGGTGAACAGGAAAAGGATGACGCCCTTGAACGGCAGATCCTTCCTCGCCAGCGGATAGGCGGCGATCATCGTCATGGAGATGTTGACCGCCGTGCCGGCAATCGTGTAGAAAAAAGTATTCAGGTAAGAAACCCCCAGCAGCTTATGCTTGAAAACCGCTTTGTAGCCGTCCAGCGTAAAATCGACCGGCCAGAGCAGCACCTTGCCCGAATTGACCGCCTCCGGCGCCGAGAAGGACGCCATGACGATGAAAATCAGCGGCACCAGCACAATCAGCGTCACCAGCCCTAAAATCAAGTTGACGGTGAAGTAAAAACGCTTGTCGCTGGCAGAAGTGCGGATCTTGTTGCGGACCCCTTCGTCCTGCCGTGAAACTGCCAATGTCATCCTGCATCCCCCCTTACCACAGGCTGTTGTCGCTGACCCGGCCGGAGAGCCAGTTGACCAGCACAATCAGAATCAAGTTAATCACCGAATTAAACAGCCCAATGGCCGCGCCGTAGGAAAAGTCGCCGCCGCCAGCGGCAAGGCCTACTTTGTAAACATAGGTGGAGATAACCTCGCTGGCCCGCAGGTTCAGGTCATTCTGCATCAGGTAAATCTTGTCAAAACCAATGCCGACCAGCGACCCGCACCGCAGGATAAAGGTAATCGCAATCGTCGGGATGATGAACGGGAAATCGACGCTCCACAGCCGTTTGAAGCGGCTCGCGCCGTCAATGACGGCGGCCTCGTGCAGCTCCGGGTCGACGCCGGACAGCGCCGCCACATAGATGACCGTGTCCCAGCCGCAATTCTGCCAGATGCCCGTCCAAACATATAGGTGCCCGAACGCCGCCGGGTTTGCCATCAGGTCGGGGGCTACTTTGCCGGTCAGCGATGTATAGATGTTGCCGAAGATGCCGATACGGGGGTTGAGGATCTGTAAAATAATGCCCACCATTACTACCGTTGAAATAAAATGCGGCATATAGGTGATGTTCTGGATAAAAGACTGATAATGCTTGTTGCGCAGGGCGTTCATGCACAGCGCCAGCAGGATCGGCAGCGGGAAGCCAGCTGCCAGCGCGTAGAGGGAAAGCTTGATGGTGTTGCCCAGCACCCGACTGAACTGGTAGGACTGGAAAAACTTAAGGAAGTTCGCCATCCCTACCCACTGGCTGCCCCAGATCCCGCCTGCGGGCGTATAGCGGCGGAAGGCGATTTGGACGCCGACCATCGGGATATACTTGAAAATAATCAGATAGGCCAGCGGCAGGATCAGGAAGACATACATCTGCCAGTTCCGCTTCAGGCGGGCGGCAAGGTTTTTGAAATAGCCCCGCCGGGGAAGTGCCTGCTGTTTCATATTGCTGTCTCCTTTTTGGATAAGATTTTCTGCGGGGGCCGGGCCTTGCTGGAATAGCGGCGGGCCGGCGGCAGATTGCGTCGGATTTTTGTGCTATCTGAAGTTTAACAGAAAACTCACCAAAAATAAATTAGAAATCAGTCGAATCATAGGCAAAAAGTAAGGACTTCCCATTGGAAAATGGTTCGATGCCTGGAAAATAGTCAGCTTCTATTTGGGAAAGCAGCTATAGTTGTCAATCTAAGCTTGACTTTTTTGGCTATTCTGTTTATAATTATGACATGGGCAAAAATCTTCCTAATAAATTTCTTAAAGACGTACGGCTGAAAAGAGGAGGGATGCTCCGTTGATCAGAAGGCATTTGAATATATTCTGGCAGACCCTTGCCGCCCATCTGGCGGTGGTGGCCGTGCTGGCGCTGGCGCTGATCCCAGTGATCCGCCAGGTGGACAGGGCGTTCCGCGAGCAGGAAGCCGAGCACCGCCGCGCAGTTATGGCGTCGGGGCTGGATATGATTACCAGCCAGCTTAACAGCCTGCAAAACAGCCTGACCAGCAATATCAGCGGCTATTTCTCCGAGGCCAGCATGATTGAAGGCGTGCCTGCCGCTAAAAATGTGGTAACCATCAACAAAACCCGCGAGCAGCTGGCCTATATTGCCGGCGGCAACAGCCTGGTGGCGGATATTGCCGTCTGCTTTTTCCGCAACAGCTTAGTCGTTACCGCCAAGCAAAGCTTCCTAAGCACCGAAAGCTTCCTGGAAGCCTATACTTTTACAGATATGTCCCCAGAAACGCTGCTCAGTTATTATGAAGCCGACCCTTTCTCCCTTTCGATGCGTTTCCATGCCTGCGGCAGCATCCGTTCCCGCGGGCAGATCCAGCCGCAGAAGACCGCCTTCTGCTACGCCATCCCCTTAAGCACCTTTTCCGACGCGACGCTGTCGCCGCCCCGGGGCGTGGCCTTTGTCTTTATCCGCCAAGAACCTGTGCTGGAACTTTTACAGGCAGGCACGTTACAGGAATACGGCAGCCTTGACCTCGCCGACCGGGACGGCTCGGCCTTAATGTCCTATTCTGCCCGCAGCGGCAGCCTTCCCGCCGAGGACGACGTGGTGCTGTCGATGACCAGCCCGGCTGGGACGCTCTGCGTTTCGGTGCGGATCCCGAAAGCCTACTTCGACGATGTGACCGGGCCGATTTACAGCCGGCTGATCCAATCGCTGCTGGCGGTAATCCTCGTGGTGCTGCTGACGACTTTCTGGGCCTCCTACCGGCAAAGCCAGCCGATGCGCAGGCTGCTGGCCGAGCTGACGGAAAAAGGGCTGCTTAAAAGCTCCAGCCAGGATGAATACGCCAAAATCTTAACGCTTTTGGAAAACCTGAAGCTGGAGCGGGACGACACTTCGCGGATGCTGGACAGCTACCGCGAGGCCAGCCGCGCCAATTTGCTTGACCGCCTTTTCCACAGCAGCGGCCTTACTGAAGAACAGGCGGTCGAAATCCGGGAAACCTTCCCCACCTTCCCCGAACATTTCCTAGTCTGTTACGGGCAGATCCGGGTAGCGGCCGACGAAGACGCTTCCGGCGGCGTGGAGGTTGTGCGGCTGCTGGCGGCGAACTTGCTGCGCAGCAGGCTGCCAGAAGGGGCCCTGCTGCATTTATTGGAAGATGGGGCCTTCGGGCTGGTTTGGCCCTGCCCCGGCGGCAGGAAGGAAGGGGAAAAAGCGCTGTCCGAGCTGGTGCGGGAAGACAGCGCCTTGCAGGTAACGGTACTGCTGGCTGTGGGCGGCTTCTGCGGCCGGCTGGACGAGGTACGGGAAGCCTTTATCAAAGCCCGGAGCAGCTACCTCCATTTCTGCACCCAGGAAATGCCCCCGCCGCAGTCCGAGGTGCTGCCCGCGGAACTGGGCGGCCCGGGCGCTAAGCGGCCTTGGATGCGGGAACTCCAAGATTTCTATACCCGCCTGTTGGCCGGGGAGGCTGAGCGGGCGGCTGAGATTGCCAATGCTTTTATTTGGGAAAGCGGGACGCTGGGGATCGATTCGGAGCAGCGCTATTTCATGCTGAGAGGGATCTTAATGTTAGCCTGGCAGGAGGCCGCGCCGGAAGAGCCGCCGCTTGAACTGCCCAAATACCAGCTCTACGGCTCGCCGGAAAAATGCCTGACAGCGTTACAGGAAGCCTGCCGCCAGGCGGCGGAGGCGGCTTCTGCCCAACAGATGAGCCAGAAGGACAGCCAAGGCGAAGCGTTTTTGTGCTACCTTTCCGAGCATTACGCCGATCCGGACTGCTGCGCCGGGACGATGGCCAGCGCTTTCGGTCTGTCCGAAAAATACCTTTTCAGCCTTTTTAAGGAACGCACCGGCTACAGCCCCGCCAGTTATTTGCAGCAGGTGCGGATGGCGAAAGCCGCCGAGCTTTTGAAAACAACTTCGCTGACTGCCCAAGAAATCAGCACCCAAGTCGGCTTTTTAAGCTTCAGCACCTTCCATAAGGCCTTTAAGCGGGAGTATGGGATGACGCCGGGGCAATACCGAGCCTCTCATCATAACCAAACGTAAATTTTAAAATATTTATACTTATCGTTTTGAATTTTCCGCCTATTGTCATTGAATTTACAAAAAATCCGTACTTTCCTCTTGCACAAACGCCAGCTATCGTGTATAATAGGTTATATTGCAGATAGCAAACCGATTGGAGGATTATCAATGAATTTCAACCTTGCTTCCAGCCTGCTTACCACAGGCGCGGAAGGCGCATCTGGTTTTATGGTTATTTTGATCCAGATGCTTCCGCTGGTACTGGTGCTGGTCATCATGTATTTTATGCTGATCCGCCCCCAGCGCAAAAAAGAGAAAAAAGTCCAGGAAATGCGCAACAGCCTGCAGGTCGGGGATGAGGTCATTACCCGCGGCGGCGTGATCGGCCGGGTGGTTTCCCTGCGGGAGGACACGCTGGTGATCGAGACCGGCAGCGACCGGAGCAAAATCCGCATCAAGCGCTGGGCAATCGAGTCCTGCGAAACAGTCCACGACGAAGTCTAAACCGTCTAATCCCTTTTAAAGCGGCATATACTTCCCTTAAGAAAAACTTTTCTAAAGGGGTGGGTTGTTGTGGCAAAAATAAAAGCGCGGAAAACTGCCGCTGAAAAGCCGCTGCCAGTGCCGGTCCATTTTGCCGTGGGCTGGGCGGCGGGGGCCTTGGTGCTGGCGGCGATGTTGCTTTTGTCGGCATGGCTTGTGTCGGCGATGGGGCTGCCGCTGGGGGCGCTTCAAATCCTCATGCTGCTCAGCGCGGCGATAGGGTCTTTGGCGGCTGGCTGGGTGACGGCCCGGCGGTATGGCCAAAAGGGCCTTCTTTGCGGCGCGGCAGCCGGCGGTCTGCTGTTTATTGCGCAGCTATTAGCGGCGATGGCGCTTGGCTCGCGCCTGCCGGGGCTGTCCGACTGTATGAAAGCGGCGGTTTTCCTGACGGCGGCGATGATCGGCGGTATACTGGGTGTCCAGAAGGCGGACCGCAAAGGGCGGTGACGCCGGTTTGAGATACAAATCCATGACAAAAGGAGTGTTGAATATGAAGCACGTGAAAACCCTCAATAGCGCAAACCTGAAAGAGTCCTGCGCCAAAGGCGGCTGCGGCGAATGCCAGGCCAGCTGCCAGTCGGCCTGCAAGACCTCCTGCACCGTTGCCAACCAGAAATGCGAGCACGAGGAGAAATAAGTTTTCTTTCACCATGAAGGCCCCGCCAGGCCCAAAGCCCGGCGGGGTTTTACGGTGCGCCGAGGCTCCGACGCAGTAGGCGGTTACGGCTGCGCAGACGAGCGCCCGGGCGATGAAAAGTCTTTGCCAAGCTTTCTTCAGAAAGCGTCAAAAAAAGAAGGAATGATAAAGATGATACATAAATATAAGCTAGGCGGTTTCAATATCGTGCTGGATGTGCACAGCGGCGGCGTTTCGGTGGTCGACGATGCAGCTTACCAGCTGCTGGACGAGCTGTCGCCGCCGCTTGAGGCTGTATGCCCGGCTGAGGTGCTGGAGAAACTCTCGGAAGAGTTTTCCGCAGAGGAGCTGGCAGAAGCCTACGGGGAACTGTACGAAATGTATCAAAACGGCCTGCTATATTCCGAGGACGACTACGCCCAGTTCGCCGACCGGATGGTTTCGAGCCCCGTCAAGGCGATGTGCCTCCATATTGCCCACGACTGCAACCTGCGCTGCAAATATTGCTTTGCATCAACCGGCGAATACGGCGGCGGGCGCAAACTGATGAGCTTTGAAACAGGCAAACGCGCCATCGATTTCCTAATTGAACATTCCGGCAGCCGCCGCAATTTGGAGCTGGATTTTTTCGGCGGCGAGCCGCTGATGAACTTTGAAGTCGTCAAACAGATTGTCGCTTATGCCCGCGAGCAGGAAAAGCTGCATGGTAAGAACTTCCGCTTTACAATCACCACCAATGGGATGCTGCTCACTGAGGACAAGATGGACTTTATTAACGCCGAGATGTCCAACGTCGTGTTGTCACTGGATGGCCGCCCGGCGGTCAACGATTACTTCCGCCCCTGTGTCAATGGCTCAGGCTCCTATGATATTATCGTGCCCAAATTCCAGCAGCTGGTCAAAAAGCGCAACGGGCAGCAATACTATGTCCGCGGTACGTTTACCAAAAAAAACCTAGACTTCGCAGAGGATGTGCTGCATTTTTACGATGACCTGGGGTTTGACCAGATGTCAATTGAACCGGTGGTGACCGACCCGTCAAACGATTATGCGCTGACCGAGGCGGACCTGCCGCAGGTGTTTGCCGAATATGAACGGCTGGCGGAAAAAATAATCGCCTATCGCAAAAAAGGAAAATTCTTCAACTTCTTCCATTTTATGATTGACCTGGACCAAGGCCCATGCGCCATCAAGCGGCTGCGGGGCTGCGGCTGCGGCAACGAATACGTTGCAATTACCCCCGACGGCGATATCTACCCCTGCCACCAGTTTGTGGGGATGGAGGAGTGGAAAATGGGGTCGCTTTACGACGGCAGCTTCGATTTGGCGCGCAAGGAATATTTTGCCAAAGCCAACATCTACGGCAAAACCGAGTGCCAGTCCTGCTGGGCAAAATTCTACTGTTCGGGCGGCTGCAACGCCAACAACCTCCAGTATGCCGGCGATGTGCTCAAACCCCACGGCCTAAGCTGCGAGATGGAGCGCAAGCGGCTTGAGTGCGCAATTATGATCAAAGCAGCGTTAGCTGCGGAATAAAAAACGGCCCCCTGCAAGTTCTAACCTGCGGGGGGCCGCCTATTTTTAAAGATAATCTACCAATTCGGTCAGGGCGTGGACCGTAAAATCCCCTTCTGTCACCAGCTTGATGTGCTGGGGGTCAAAATAGCAGCCGGCCATCCCAGCATTTTTTCCGGCTAGGATGTCGATAGAACGGTCACCGATCATAACGGCATCCTTAGGGCTGACGCCATTTCGCGCCATCAGCGCCAGCAGGGCGTCGGGGGCAGGCTTTGCCGGGAAATGGTCCTCGCTTGTAACATAATCTGCAAAATACATATCCACGCCATAGCGTTTCAGGTAAAGGATCGCCTCTGTGTCGCGGTGGGTGTAAAGATAATTCTTCCCGCCCCGCCCGGCAATTTCCCGGCAGACTGCCCGCAGGCTTGGGTAGGGCGCAGCCATGGCCTGCTCAAAGGGGCGCTCCAGCTGCCGGAAACGCCTTTTGAAAGCCGGCCCAAGGCCATAGCGTTCACTGTAGGCGTCTACAGCGTAGGTGATGGTGGTCATCATCAGCTTGTAGATTTCGTCAGGGTCGCCTTTAATACCAAACTCCTGCAAGGCCGCCTGGAAAGCTGCGACAATCGCAGGGTAGGTGTCAAAAAGCGTACCGTCGAAATCCCAGAAAAAGTGCCGGTATGTCATTAATAAAATCCCCTTTCTGTCTTTACAGCTGAATCTGCGTCCATTTCCCAGTGGAGAACCGCAGGTAATTGAGCAGCAGCCGCAGCGTCTGGTCCAGCAAAAGCCCGATCCAAGCGCCGATGACCCCAAGCCCCGCCGGATAGCAAAGCGCCCAGCTCAGGATGGGGCGGATTAGGGCGATGCTGATAAACGAAGTCCGGGCAACATATTTGGAGTCGCCCGCGCCCCGCAGGCAGCCGGTGATGATGACTTGGGAGATTTGGGCTGGGACGGACAGCGCCAGCAGGACCATGATGGATTTGCCCAGTTCGATGACCGCCAGGTCTTCGGTATACAGCCGCAGCAGCGGCGCTCTTGCCGCCAGAAAGAAGACGAACAGCGCCGCTGCAAAAAAGGCGGCGATGCGTTGGGCGATGTAAACGTAAAGCTGGGCGAGGTCAGGGCGTTTTGCGCCGAGACTCTGGCCGACCAGCGAGGAGGAGGCGATGCTGAAGCCATCGCCGACCGCAAAGGAAAAGTTAATCAGGTTCATACAAATCTGATGGGCGGCGAAGGGGATTGTCCCCAGCGAAGCGACAGTTTTGACATAGGTAAAAAAGCCCACCCGCATGAACACCTGCTCGACTAAGGCGCTGCTGCTGACCGAAAAAACCGCAGACATGGTGGACTTGTCGAATTTCCAGGGATGGCGGGCGGTGATGTTTAGGTAAAGGTCGCGCCTGAATACCGACCGCAATGCCATCAGCATTGCGGTGATGTTGCCCAACGCGGTGGCGATGCCTGCGCCGTAGACGCCAAGTCGCGGGAAAAAGCCGATACCGTTGATCAGCAGGAAATTGAACAGGACGTTGACGCCGTTGGCCGCCAGGTTGGTGGTCATCGAAATGCGGGTGTTGCCAACGCCGCGCTGGGCGGCATTGATGGTCAGACCGATGTTGCTGAAAAAGGTACCAAAGACGATCAGCCGGAAATATCCCGACGCCTCTTCCAAGATTTCGGGCTGCGCGCCGGCAAAAAGCATCAGCGGTTCGGCAAACAGCATCCCAATGGCGCATAGCAGAAGGGAAGCTCCGGCGCTGAGCATTAAGCTCTGCTTCAGGCAGCGGTTGGAACCGTCTGCATCCTCTGCGCCGCGGCGTCGGGCCACTACGGCGGTGACGCCCACGTTCAAAGACATGATTGCCGCAATCAGGATCAGCCTTGGCTGGTTGGTGATGCCTACGGCCGTAATCGCCTGCGGGCCGATGCTGCCCACCATCATCGTGTCCACAGCTGAAATCAGCGCTACCAGCACCGATTCGACAATCGAAGGCCAAGCAATCCGCAGGGTTGTGCGGTAGGCTTCGCGGTCGGTAGGGAGGGGGCCGGAAAGCGCGTGCTTCCTCATCATCCCTTCGCAGCTGAAAATCCTTTTTATCCATGCAGTCCCAGCAGCCACGGTCTAATCCATCCTTTCTTCTCTGGCAACCTATTGGTTGACAATGAAGTTATTTCCAGTATACCACACTTTTTGCAGGCTGGCTAGCAAGTCGGAGAAAAAAGCGCAATTTTACCAGTTGTCTTTTTAAAGTTCCTTTTCCCCAGCGGCCGGAGGGGGAATTTCCAAATATTGCGGCTTGAAAATACAAAGAGTTTATAGTATCATAGAAATGGACAGTCTATACAGCCTGTCATTATATTATTCAATACAGAGAAAGGAATCACGAACAATGAAACTTTTTTTACAGGCCGCAGCCGGATTGGCCGCGGCGGTTTTGGCGTTTTCTCCAGCGGTTCCGGCGTCCAAAGCCCCTGCGGCAGAACCGCTGCTGGTTGGGTATTACACCGGTTGGTCGGCCTACAGCGGCTATACGCCGGATAAAGTGCCGGCGGACAAGCTCACCCATCTGCATTATGCCTTTGCAGAAATCGGCGCCGATAACCGTATCGCTTTGACCGACCAGACCCAGGACCTGAAAAATTTTGAGGGCTTGCGGGCGCTGAAGAAAGCCAACCCTGCGCTGAAAACGCTGATTTCTGTGGGCGGCTGGGACGGGTCGGCGCGTTTTTCCGATGCTGCGGCAACTGAAAAAAGCCGCGCGGTTTTTGCGGAGAGCTGCGTCGATTTTATTGTAAAGCATGGTTTTGACGGCGTTGACCTGGACTGGGAATACCCGGTATCCGGCGGCAAAGCTGGAAACAAGGAGCGTCCGCAGGATAAAGAGAACCTGACACTGCTGCTGAAAACGCTGCGGGAAAAGCTGGACGAACAGGGCGAGAGGGACGGGCGGTCCTATCTCTTAACAATGGCGGCTGGAGTCAGCGGCGAATACCTGAAAAAAATCCAGCCCCAAAAAGCAGCTGAATATACCAACTATATATTTTTGATGGCTTATGACCTTCACGGGCCATGGGACAGGTATGCCGACCTGAACGCGCCGCTTTATCAGCCAAGCGAGGCCTCGCCGCAGTATAAGCTCAGCGTAAAAGGCGGTGTGGAGAATTGGCTTGCGGCGGGTGTTGCAGCAGAAAAGCTGGTGCTGGGAATGCCGTTTTACGGCTATGTCTATGAAGGCGCATCAGGGCTTTATGATACATACCGCAGTGCCAAATCGGTCAGCTACGATCAGGTAAAGCGGGGTTATATCGGGAAAGGCAAGCAGGCGCGGCATCCTGACGGCAAGGTACCCTATCTCGTCGGCAGGGATTTTTTGCTCAGCTATGAAGACCCAGCGTCGGCAGCAGAAAAGGCAGAGCTGGCAAAAGAGCAAAAGCTGGCCGGAGTTGGGGCGTGGGCGCTTGCGCACGATAGAGAAGGGGAACTGCTGGGGAGCATTTACGCGGTACTGAAACCGGACGACAGCCGTTAAATTCTTCTTTTACACCCTGAATTGTTAAACAAGGCTAGGCAATAAATGGCGACGGGCCCGCAAGCATATAGTCTTGCGGGCCTAAAACCATAAGGCGCTGTCTATAAAAAATAGCGCGTATCCACATTCGTGAATACGCGCATCATCTGCGGCGATATACCGCAAACGGAGAGTTAGGGATTCGAACCCTAGGTCCCTTTCGGGACACAGCATTTCGAGTGCTGCACCTTCGACCACTCGGACAACTCTCCATTATTTATAGCTGGCAACAGCTTTGCACCACTTAAACCTGAATTATTATAGCACACTCCGCGGCAAATGTCAAAGGGTTTTGCCGATTTTTTCATGAAATAACTGTTAAAACCCGAAAAATCCCGTTTTGTTCTTGCAAGCTGCTTAAAAAACTGTTACAATAGAAGCAGAAAAGGTTTACGAAGAAGGGGAGAAGAACCATGCGGGTGCGCCAGCCATTGGCCGTGTCAGGATTTTCGTTTGCTGGCGGGCTGTTTTTGTGCTGCTTTTTAAGTCCTAGGCAGATGTGGGTCCTATTGCTGCACACGCTGCTGCTGGCAGCAGCAGGCGGATGGCTTTTCTGGAAAAGGAAGGGCGGTTTTTTGCTGCTTGCAGGGCTGATGTCCTTAGCGGCCTGTATCGTCAGCATCTTCCTGCAAAACCAGCTGGCCGCGCGTTGGGAGCTGGCCGCCGGGCAGGACGTCGTCCTTTCCGGACGGGTCGGCGAAGGCAGCGCTTCCTCCGGCTGGGTCATCCAAAACGCCCGCATCAGCCTTGGCGGCCGGACGTTCACAGCGGGCGTTCTGCTGACTGGCGACCAGGATCTGCTGCTTTATGAGGGCGAACAGGTCGAAATCAGCGCGAAGGCGGCAGACCGGCTGCCGGCCCTTCCCCAGTTGGCACGCGGGGCAGAGCTTGTCCTCCGCGCCGATTCCGCCACATTGGCTGTTACCTCGCCGCAGCCCTGGTGGGGGAAGCTGCGGGAAGATGTTCTGCAGCGCCTTCAGCGCAGCCTCCGCCGTACAATGGGCCGGGATGCCGCCGGACTGATGGAGGCAATGCTTACTGGCGACAGCGATGCGATCCCCCAAAGGCTGTACGGCAGTTTCCAGCGGGCGGGGGCCGCCCATATCCTCTGCGTGTCTGGGCTGCACCTTTCGCTGCTTTGCGGTATGGCCGCTTCCCTGCTTACTCCTCTTGCCGGCCGCCGGCGCGCCCTAGTCGGCGGGCTTTTGACAATGCTTTTATTCGTCCTGCTTACTGGCAGCGGACCGTCCGCATTGCGGGCGCTGCTGATGGCGTCGATGGCTGCGGCTGCCGAGCTGGCCTTCCGTGACAGCACCCCTGTCAACGCATTAGGCGGCGTTGTGCTGCTGCTGACCGTCATAAACCCTAGGCTGGTCTGCCGGATGGGCTTTCTGATGTCGGTACTGTCGGTGCTGGCTGTCACAGCGGCAGCTCCGGCGTTTACCGATGCCGCGGCCCAGCTGTTCAAGTTGCGGGAGCGTTCGCAGCTGCGCGGACTGGTTTCTGCTGCCGCTACAGCTGCGGCAGTGCCTATCGTAACCCTGCCTGTATCCGTGTTGTTTTTTGGCTACACCCCCTTGTTTGCCCCAGTTGTCAACCTGTTGATCCTGCCGCTGATGCCGGTGCTTTTAGGCTGCGGGTTGTTGGCTGGACTAGGTTTCGGCCCGGCGGGGTTTGTCTGTGAAAAACTCCTTCTTTTAGTCCAGACGGCCGTTGAGCTTGGGGCCAAAGGCCCAGTGCTGCCGCTGCGCACAGAGGCCCTTATCCCCTGTGCGGTCTGTGTCGGCATCCTACTGCTGATCCCCATTGCCTTGAAAGGCAAAGCGGCCTCAAAAATTGCCGCCTGTGCCCTTTCAGTCGTTGTCACAGTATGGGGCGCTTTCTTTGCCGCCTATAGCAGAGGGGATTCCCTTTCTGTTTCCCAATACGTCGCTTCCTCTGGCAGCAGCATTGTGCTGCAAAAAGGCACGGATGCCGTTGTGATTGGCTGCGGCGGAAGCGCCTATGAAGGGCGGGTGCTGGCAGACGAACTGCTTGCTGCTGGCGTCACGAGAATTTCGGGCGTTATCATTCCAGCCGACCGGCTTTGCTACACCGGCGGCGCTTACAGCCTGCTGACCATTTTAGGCGCTGAAAAAGTTGTTACCCCTGAAAGCAGCCGGATGCTGCAGGCTTTTGCTTCAGCAGAGGTGGAGGAAATGCTGCTCTTAGCTCCTTCCCGCTGGCTGCTCTTTTCTGAATATGAATGCCTTCTGCGCACTGGCGGCGGGCAGGCGGTGCTGCTTGTTGGGCTTACCGACGGGCAGCTCTGCCTAGACTACCAGAAAAACCCTGCGCCTTACGAATCCGCTTACCGCCTGTTTTGCGACTTGAAGGCTGAAGAAGACAAAACCCCAAAAAGCGCTTCCTTGATGGCGCTTTCTCTGCGGGCTGGGCCAGATTTACGCTGGCGGCCTGGGCAGGGGGATGGAAAGGAGCAGGGATATGCCTTTTTATGATGATGCCGAACTGCTGCATACGCTGCGGGAGGGGGAACTGCTGCCAGCTTACCTGATTTACGGCAAAGAAACTTATCTGGCGGAGGTCTGCTTGCAGCGTATCCTGGAAAAAGCTGTAAAAAAAGGGACTGAAAACTTCAACCTTCGCCGTTTTGACGGCGCTTCGCTGGACATGGCAGCCGTCCGTTCCGAGGCCGAGAGCCTGCCGCTGATGGCGGCATATAAATGCGTTGTTGTACACAACCCCAACCTGGAAAAATTATCCAAGTCCGACAGCGACACGCTGCAGCAGATCCTGGCCGACCCCAACCCTTCCACGGTGCTGGTCCTATTTGTCACCGCTTTCGACCTAAACCCTAAAAAGTCCGCCAAGCTGCAAAAGCTGATGGACCAGGTTGCCCGCGTTGGGGCTGTCGTAGCCTGCCAGCCCAAAACCCGCAGCGACCTTACCCGTTTGCTGCGCCAAAAATTCCAGAAAGCCGGGTGCGAAATGTCTTCCTATACTGCAGGCGCGATGGTTGACCGCTGCGGCATGGCCTTAAAAACTTTAATGGCAGAAAGCGATAAGCTGATTGCCTACCGTCAGTCTGGGGAAATCACGTTAGCCGACGTCGAAGCAGTCACCCATAAAAGCCTTGACGCGTCAATTTACGACCTTTCCCGCGCGATGCTCCAGAAGGGGCGGACGAAAGCTTTCCTGCTGTTAGACGAGCTGTTTGCCCAGCGGCAGGAGCCGACCGTCATCCTTTCGGCAATCAGCAGCGCTTTTGTCGACCTCTACCGCGCGAAAGCCGCGCTGCTGGCCGGAAAAGATGCGAAGGACCTGCTGGCGCTGTTCCCCTACCGCGGCAGGGAATTCTTAGTGAAAAACGCCTTCCGGGATGTGGCCCCCTATTCCGCCCGCACCCTGCGGGGCTGTTTGGAGACGCTGGCGGACGCCGACCTGGCGCTGAAGTCCAGCCGGGCTGATCCCAAAATTGTCCTGGAGCAGACTGTTGCCCAAATCCTTGACTTAAAGGAGGAAGGGCGATGATCCGGCTGGAAGAGGCCGTCGTAGTGGAAGGGAAGTACGATCGGCAGCGTTTGGCCGAGGTGGTGGACGGCGTGATTCTGGAAACTGGCGGCTTTGGGATCTTTAAAGATAAGGAAAAGCTTGATATGCTGCGGCTGCTGGCCCAAAAAAGCGGCCTTATCATCCTCACCGATTCCGATGCCGCCGGGTTTAAAATCCGCCATTTCCTCCATTCCGCCATCCAAGGCGGCCGGCTCGTCGACGTCTACATCCCCGATATTTACGGCAAGGAGCGCCGCAAAGCTGCCCCTTCCAAGGAAGGAAAGCTGGGGGTGGAAGGCATCGACTCCGATACCCTCTGCGCCTGCCTGCGTCGGGCAGGGGTATTGCCGGGCGAAACGGCTGTGCGCCGGACGCCGGTCACCAAAGCCGACCTTTTTAGCTGGGGTTTGAGCGGCGCAGATGGGGCAGCCGGCAGACGTGGAGTCTTGCTGAAAGCGCTGGGCTTTCCGGAGCTAATGACTACAAAAGCCCTGCTGCCGGTGCTCAACACGCTGTATGATCGTGAAAGCTTCGGCGAATTTTTGGCGCGTTTGTTTCCATAGCAGGCAATTTGTCTCATCTCTCTAAAGAACCAGGATACTCAACGGCGGAGCCTTAGAAGGAAAGGACTGTTATGCTGGGAATTACCTTTATTTACATTTTCCTGCCAATTACGCTTTTTATCCATCAGCAAGCGCCGATGAAGCGGAAAAATGCCGTGCTGTTCGCGTCAAGCCTGCTGCTTTACGGCTGGTGCGACCCAACGCTCTTGCTGGCGCTTATTTTCAGCCTGCCTTTCAACTATTTCTTCGGCCTTTCGTTGGAACGGCAGGAACGCCCGCTGCGCCGGAAATTGCTGTTGGCTGCCGGCATTTTCGGCAACCTGCTGCCCTGGGGATTTTATAAGCTGGCCCCTTTTTTATCAGAAAGGCTTGCTTTTCCCTGCTGGCCGTCGCCGCTGCCGGCGGTGCTGGGTTTTTCGCTGTACACGGTACAGGCTGTCGGCTACCTTACCGATATTTTCCGTGGGGAATCCCGGGCGCAGACAAGCTTCATCGCCTATTCGGTTTTTGCCGCAATGTTCCCTAAAATGCCGGCCGGCCCGGCGCTGCGCAGCCAGGAAGTCCGCCATGAGCTTGCCCGCCGCCCGCTGGGGCTTACGGGGCAGGCTGACGGCGTCTGGCGTTTTACGATGGGGCTTGCCAAAAAGCTGTTGCTGGCGGATAGCCTTTCGGGAGCCTGGCGGCAGCTGGAAGCGCTGCCTAGGCCGGGCGCTGCGGCGGCTTGGCTGGGGATCGCTATTTTCGGTCTAGCCCTTTATTTTGAGCTTTCCAGCCTCTGCGACATGGCCGTAGGCCTGGGCAAGCTGCTGGGCTTTTCACTGCCGGAGAGCTTTGAACTGCCCTATACGGCATTATCGCTGCGGGATTTTTGGCGCAGGTGGCAGGGCTCCCTTTACAGCTTCCTTAAAACCAACCTGCCTTTTAATCAGAAGGCCCCCCTGAAAGCTTTTTTCCTGGTTTTGGCTGGCTGTATCGCTGGACTTTGCTACGGGTTCCATTGGACAGCCCTGGCCTGGGGGGGTTGTCATGGGCTGCTGCTGGCAGGGGAACGCTGCCTTTGGGGGAAAGCGTTGGAGAAGGCCCCGCCCGCTCTGCGCAGAGGCGTTACGCTGCTGTTGGTTCTATTGGGGTGGGCGCTCCTCAGCAGCAAGGACGCTGCGGGCCTTTGGGAAATGTTTGGCGCGTTGTTTGGGAAAAACGGCGGCGGGCTGCGGCAGGCGCTTTCGCTGGCAAGCTGCTGCTGGTTTGCGCTGGTTCTTGCTTGGGCAGAGGCGCTGGGCGGTATAAAGCGCCTGGGGCGCTGGCTGCAAAGCAAATCGCCGCGGCTGATGGAGATACTGCGGCCTATCGCTGCGGCGGTGCTGATGCTGCTATGTACCGCTTTCCTGGTTGGGGCGCCGGCAGCGCCGCTGCTGCTTGGCTGAAAGGAGGGATGCTATGAATGGGAAAAAATGCACCATATGGGTCTTCAGCCTGATTTTAACCGTAGGGCTTTCAGGGCTTCTTTTTCTGCCCAAAAACAGCTTTTCCATGGCAGAGAACCGGGTGCTGGCCGATTTTCCACAATTCACGCTGCCGCCGGGGGAAAACCCTGCTGCTCAAGCTGAAAGCTATTTACAGGACCATTTTCCGCTGCGCAGCAGTTTCCTTGCCTTGCGCACGAACTTTGCTATCTTTTCCGGCCGCCGGGAGGTAAACGGCGTCTACATCCTTGACGGGCAGATGGCCGAGCAGTTTGGCAGCGTTTCCGAAGCCCGCCTTGCCCAATCGCTGGCAGAGGCCGAAACCTTCGCCAAGAGTTTTTCCGGTCCAGTTTCGCTGATGCTGATCCCTACTTCAGTCGGCATCGACCGCGACTTGCTGCCGGCCTCTATTACCGAACTTTCCCAGAAGGCGCTGTTGGATAGGGTCTACGAAAGCGTTTCTGAACGGTTGGGGACCATTGATTGTTACAGCCTTTTGGCTGCCAACCACAATAAACCCCTTTATTATCGTTCCGATCACCGTTGGACAACGCTGGGGGCCTATTTTGGCTACAGCGCCTGCGGCGAGCAGATGGGTTTTGTCCCGCTTGCTGCCGAACGCTTCAATATTCAGCACGCTTCCCATAACTTCCGCGGCTCCCTCTATCATAAAACCCTCTATGCCGGTCCTTCCCCGGATACCATTGACATTTATTCCGCCTCCAGCAGCACCCTTGCTCCAACCGTCGAGACCTATCGTTATGACGAAGGTTCCCAGCTCCATGACGGCCTCTATTACCGGGAGCTGCTGGGCGGCAGTGATCCTTACGCTCTCTTCTTAGGCGAGCCTGCGCCGGTTGTCACCATCACTACCGGCCTGAAAAAGGCTCCGCGGCTGCTGGTTATACGCGACGAATATGCCAGTGTTATGGCCCCTTTTTTAGCACTGCATTACAGCACTGTTACCCTCGTCGACCCTACTTTGCTGGAAGGCCCCCTGGAAAGCCTCGTCAATCTCGACGATTACGACCAAGCCCTGCTCTGTTATAGCCTGAAGCATTTTGCCTGCGAATAGGTACAAGGGGGGGCGCGGCCTGCGGGCCGAAAGCCAGGATCCGCGATTTTTTTAAAAAATCGAGTAAAACTTTTTATTTTGGCAATCTTTGGAAAGGATTTTTGAATATGCCCAGATCTCCGCGTCCGTCGAAAAATGACGGCCTCCCCTTTTATGAAGCCCTTAAAAAATCTCGTCCAGCTCATCCAGCCGAGCCGGAAAAGAAAGCTTGGACGCCGCCCTGCGGCATTTATAAAAAATGCGGCGGCTGCCAAATGCAGAACCTCCCTTACATTGACCAGCTGCGCTGGAAACAGTCCCAGCTGCAAAAAATGCTGGGGCGTTACGGTCGTCTCCCATTTATCCTTGGAATGGATGATCCGACCCATTACCGCAATAAGATGCAGGTGGCTTTTGGCTGTACTCGCGGCGGCAAAACCGTTTCTGGCGTCTGGCAGGCCAAGGAAAGGCGGATCGCCGTCACCGACAGCTGTATGCTGGAAGATCCCGCCGCCGCTAAAATTGCCGCGACGGTGCGCAGGCTGCTTCCCGCTTTTAAGCTCACCCCCTATGATGCCGCATCTGACCGGGGCTTTTTCCGCCATCTGCTCGTGAGGAAGGCGGAAGGCACCGGCGAGCTGATGGTTGTGCTGGTAGGGGCGTCGCCGGCATTTCCCCATAAGGCGAATTTCGCCAAAGCTTTGCTGAAAGCGCATCCTGAAATCACCACGCTGGTTTATGCCGTCAACGATTCCGACATCGAACTGACCATCACGGGCCATGAGGAAACCCTTTTTGGACGCGGCTATATTGAGGACAGGCTTTGCGGGCTGGTTTTCCGCATCTCCCCCCGTTCTTTTTACCAAGTCAACGCCAAAGGGGCCGCCCTTCTCTATAATAAAGCAATGGGTTTTGCCGACCTTCAGGGCGGCGAGCGGGTTATCGACGCCTACTGCGGTATCGGCACTATCGGGCTGATCGCCGCAGGGCAGGCAGGGGAGGTACTGGGCATTGAAAATAACCCAGCGGCAGTGCGGGACGCCCAGCAAAACGCAAAGCTGAACCAGATTAGCAACATCCATTTTGTCTGTGCCGATGCGGGGGACTATCTGCAAAAATTTGCCGATGACGGCGGCAGCGCCGACTTGCTGCTGATGGATCCGCCCCGTGCTGGAAGCAGCCGGAAGTTTTTGGAGGCAGCTATTAAACTGTCGCCGGAAAAAATCGTCTACATTTCCTGCAATCCCGAAACCTTGGCGAGGGATTTGCAGGCGTTGGTTCGCGGCGGTTACCAGGTCAAAAAGATGCAGCCGGTGGATATGTTCCCCTGGACGCATCACATCGAATGCGCCGTACTGCTGCAAAAGAAAGGGAAAGCCCCCTATGCCTGATAATCCTTATATCCGCTATGTCAAAGGCGCAGATACCGCCATTTTGTTTGTCCATGGCATTCTGGGAACGCCGGCGCATTTTGCCCCTCTTATCCCGCTTGTCCCGCCTGATTGGTCGGTCCACAATATGCTGCTTTTGGGGCACGGCAGAGGCGTGCGGGATTTTTCGGCGGCTTCTATGGCCAGGTGGAAGCGGCAGGTACACGATGCGCTGCGTCTGTTGCTGTCCTCTTACAGCCAGGTAGTAATTGCAGCGCATTCGATGGGGACGCTTTTTGCGATGCAGGAGGCGGCAGAGAACCAAGTTGCCGCACTTTTTCTGCTCAACACGCCCCTTAAAATCCATCTCACGCCCATGTTATTAAAAACTACCTGGTCAGTCTTTTTGGGGAATATCCAGCCTAACGATGAACGGATGCTGGCGGCCCAGCGCGCCTGCAGCATTAAACTGGAGAAAAACCTTTTGCGTTATTTTGGCTGGGCCCCGCGCTACTTGGAATTATTTTCGGAAGTGAAAAGTGTCCGGCCGCTTGCCAAACAGCTCGCTGTTCCGTCGCAAGTCTACCTGTCTTTACAGGACGAAATGGTTTCGCCTCAATCCGGTAAATTTTTCGAGGGGAATGCTCGCGTGTCTGTAAAGACGCTGCAAACATCCGGCCATTTTTATTATTCGCCGGCGGATAGGCAGCTGCTTCGGCAGGAATTTTGTCAAATGATCCGTCAAGTATCAGCGCTGAAACGATAGATTGGAGGAAAAATCATGGAACTTCACGACCTTTACGACGAACAGGGCCGCCTGCTGGGCAAAACCTGCGAACACGGCGTTACGCCGCAGCCAGGGGAGTTTTTGCAGGTTGTCGGGGTATGGGTGGTCAACAGCAGCCAAGAAATCCTGCTCACCCGTCGTTCTCCAGAAAAACGCTTTGCCCCCAATCTCTGGGAAAATACCGGCGGCCATGTCAAGGCTGGCGAGTCCCTTAAAGAAGCTGCCGCCCGCGAGCTTTTTGAGGAAACCGGCCTTACCGCCCGTCCGGAAGAGCTTATGCTGGTAGGGGAGACGGTTTCCCCACCCTACCTTTGCCACGATTATATGCTTTATCGCGATGCAGAGCTGGCGGAAATTCGTCTTCAGCCCGGCGAAACCTGCGATGTTGCCTGGGTGTCGGGAACGCGCTTTGACCAGATGATTGCCACAGGGGAACTTGCCCCTTCGACGGCGGCCCACCTGGCCCCTTACCGTCAAAATTTTGACCGGCTGCTGCATGAAGCTGGCCCCGCTCGGCGGGCGGGCTGTGTCCGCTGACAGTTCGCGTTTGCCGCCTGGCTCCGCTCGGCGGCTTGTGGATGAAAAACATTGCATGGGATGTCGCGGCTGGTCAGTGTTACCGACGCAGTAGGCGTGTAAAGTTGTACTGACGGGTACCCGGGCGATGAAAAGTCTTTGCTAAGCTTTCTTCAGAAAGCGTCGTATTCCCGTATTTTGGAAGGTTAGTTACGATTAAAAACTGTCCAGTTGCGCCATAGCGCTTTTACCGGCGCTATGGCGTCTGATAATGAGGATTGAGGGGATGGATATGCCAAAAGCAGTAATCTGTGAAGATGAGAAGGAGGTTCGGGAATACCTGGAAAGGCTGGTTAAGGAACAAGCCCCCGGCTGGCAGGTATCAGGCTGCGCTTCGGCGGCGGAGTGCCTGCTGCGAGGCGCTGATGCCGATTTGGTGATTTTGGATATCGGCCTTGGCAGCGAGCCGGACGGGATAGCGCTGGCGCGGAAGCTGCGGCAGCGCGGCGGGGAAAGGCCGCTGGTTGTGTTTGTCACCGGGCATCCAGAGTATGTGTCCGATGCCTTTGACGTAGGGGCTTTCCAGTACCTGCTCAAGCCGATTGACGAGCGGCGTTTTGCCGAAGTCTTTGCCAGGGCCCAAAGCCGGCTTGCTGGGAAAGACGCCGGGCGTATGCTAACGCTGCGGCTTGGCAGCCTCAGCCGTACCATCCCCATCCGGGATATCCGCTATATCGAGGGGAGCAACCATCGGGCGGTGGTACATATGCAGGGGGAGATGCTTAGCAGCTACACCCGGCTGAAGGTGCTGGAAGCCGAGCTTGAGGGGCAGTTTTTCCGTATCCATAAGGGTTACCTGGTGAGCTTATGGCATATCCAGGCCTACAGCCACAGCGAGGTTGTGCTGAAAAACGGCGAAAAGCTTCCCCTTGCCAAACACCGTTACCCGGCTTTTGTAGAAGCCTATACGGAATTCCTGCGCCGGGAGGGCGGCAATGGCTGAAGGGGAGTTTTTACTTTTCGGCCGGCTGGTAAGCGGGTTTGTGCCGGTGCTGTCGGGAGTAGGCTTCACGGCGTTTGTCTCTGCTTTTTTCGAGAAAAGGACGGTGGGGCGGCTGCTTGCTGCCGGCTGCGGGTACCTGGCTTGCTGTTTCATCAGCGGCGGCAGGATGGTTTCGCTGCCGTTGGTTTTGCTGATGCTGGCGCTGGCGGCTGGAAAGCTGGGGCTTAACCGTGCAGCAGGGATGCTGGCGGTAGCGCTTTTTTACAGCGCCAAGAGCGCTGCTGCGGTGACGGCGGGCTGCCTTTCTTATCTGGCGGGGCGGCAGCCTCCTCCTGATAACCCTGCGGTTATTTACCGGGCGGCGGCGGGAAATGTTTCGCTGCTGCTGGGCGGGTATCTGGCTTTTCTAGTCCTGTTTTTATGGCTTTTCAGGCGCAGGTTGGCAAAGGGGCCGCTGGCTTTGGGCCCCAGTGCGGTGGCTGGGCTTTGTCTCGTCCCAGCATTGGGGATCCTGTTTGGCAATATGGTGGCGAAGCTGCTGTTTGAGGTGCGGGACGGGGCGGTTTATGAGCTTTACGGCGCACACCCGGTTTTCCTGGCGCTGGTGCCGCTGATGGCGGGGCTTTTTATCTGCGGCAGCCTGCTTGCTGTCGCCGCCAGACAGCGGGCGGTTGCGTTGCAGCAGGAACAGCTGAAGCGGGTTAAGGCGGCGGATATTGCCGAACGGCTTGCCTGCGCAGAAGAATCCTACAATAGCCTTCGCCAAGAACAGCATCAGTTCCGCAGCCATCTTGCGGTGCTGCAGGGACTGGCGGCGGCTGAAGAGTACGGCGCTTTGAAACAGTACCTGGCAAAGCTCGGGGAACAGGGGGAAGCTCCGTCTCCGACAGTCCAGACTGGGAACGCCGTCTTGGATGCGGTGGTCGGCAGCAGGCAGCGCCAAGCCGCCAGTCAGCAGACCTTTTTAAAAGTCGCCGTTCATTTCCCATCCAATGCAGGGTACGATCCCTTTAGCCTAGGGATTATTCTAGATAACCTTTTGCAAAACGCTTTGGAAGCTTGTGAAAAATTGCCGCCAGAGCGCCGGGAGGCGACTCTTTCCGGCTGCCGGAAGGGACGCTTTTTCCTGATTGAGGCCCAAAACCCTTTTGATGGGAAAATCCTTCCAGGCGAACAGGGCCTGCCCTGTTCCACCAAAAAGGACTCGGCGCTGCATGGGCTGGGGCTTTTGCTGGTGCGGCAGGAGGCTGAACGGTATATGGGCGGGCTGACCATCCGGACGGAGGGCCAGCGGTTTTGTGCAACAGTTTTGCTGCAAGAAAGGAGCAATGAAGGTGAACCGGATTGAACAGGCCAGTAGGGTGGGGAAAGTATCCCTTCCCGCCATACAGGGCGGCAGAAGCAACAGCCGCTTCTTGGCGATGACGGCTGCTGCTGCGCGGAAAAGCGTCCGGGAGGACGCAGTGGCGCTGCCGATGGATAAGGTAATGAAACAGGATGAGAAAGACGCTTGGGAGCTGCGGCAGGAACGCCAGGAAAAGCTTGAGGAGCTGCAAAAGATGCTCTGGGAGCGCAAGCAGCTGGGGCTTGACGGAGCAGTAGGCGCAGCGTTCTTGTTACAGCTGTTGGGTTAGTTGGAGGTGCTGAAGATGAATACAATAAATGGAATCATCAATCCCTATTCTGCCTGGATGCAGGCTCAAAAAACTGCCAGCGCGCAGGCAGGCGGTTTTCTGGAAAAGGCGATAAAAGCCGCTGGAGCGTCCGCTGCATCTGAAGCAGAAAAAACTGAGGGGACCAGCGCGGTTTCGTTAGAATCAATGCTCAAAGAAAAATACGGGAATGTCGTTTACCATGTCTTTGACGCCAGCAGCAGCTATTGGCGCACCCGCAACGACTATCCCCATTACCTGCTTTACCAGGAGGGAGATGCGGCGGCAAAGGAGCTGGAAAATTGGAGGCCCAGCGGCCCCAACCCCTTCTATGGCTCTATAGACGGCAGATTTACCGCCCCAAAGGAAATTCGAGCGCTGCAGGGGGTTCCCAGCGGCATGACTGCGGTCGTCATCCATCCCGATGTCCAGAAGCGGATGGAGGAAAATCCCGCATATGCCA
This sequence comes from Oscillospiraceae bacterium, assembly GCA_022793675.1. Classification (GTDB taxonomy): domain Bacteria; phylum Bacillota; class Clostridia; order Oscillospirales; family Ruminococcaceae; genus Faecivivens. Next base: position 72,968 of record JAAWDH010000041.1, on the reverse strand, counting down.
AGGAGATCATGGCGCGGATTGACGCTTGGTTTACTTTTGACCAGCTGCGCAACGAAGCAATGATCCCAGGGATCAGCGCCAGAAGTTCCCGTGCTATCGCCATTGGGGCCGACGGCGAAATTGCCAACGCCCAGTCCTTCAGCCATGGGAGGATCACTTTTTCTACAAGCGGTGAGGACAGCACGGACTGGTGGGATCTGCGGATGTCCAGGCAGGCGGAATATATGCGTCGCCGGACAGAGGACCAGATTGCCCATAAGCTGCAGCTGTCGGACTGGGCGGCAGCCAGCGCCGCCGCCAACGCTAGGGCGGAGGTTTTACAGATGATGGAAAGCGGCAGCCTCAAAGAAGCGCTGGGCGGGACGGTCGCCGGCTGCCCCGTTGAGGAACTTTTTGCCAGCACGCGCGCCTTTTTATCGTCGGGCGGCAGCTTTTGGGGCTGATTGTTTAGATCACCGTCAGAATTGACAAAAATAAGCAGGAAAAAATTTCACTATTAACCATTTAGATTGGTTGCAAATCCACAAAAGCTATGGTATAATAAATAAAAGGATTTCCCGGGCAGGGTGAGTGCGCTCTGATGTTGCCGAAAGGTGTACTTTTCGGTCATCAGATTCTGTCCGTGGAGAGTATACAGATTTACGGAAACCTCCTGATTTAGCAGCTGAATTCTTTCAAAGGTCTTTCCCAGAAGGACAGAAAGAAATCGACCGAAAGGTACACTTTTCGGACGGAATGCAGCAAAGAAAATCGGGAGGTTTTGACATGAAAAAAAGGTTATTGGCAGCATTGCTGGCAGTTGCAGTAGCAGTTTCGGTGCCCGCAAGCGTTTCGGCGGTCTGGCAGAAAGATGAATCCGGCAGCTGGCAGTGGTCAGAAAACGGCGTCCTTCAGACCGGCTGGAAGCAGATCGACGGGCGCTGGTATTTTTTTGACCAGAACGGGACGATGCAGACCGGATGGGTCAAAGATGCTGGAAAATGGTATTATTTGGACAGCAGCGGCGCGATGAAAACCGGCTGGCAGAGAATCGAGGGGGAATGGTACCACCTGAAGTCCAGCGGGGCGATGAGCAGCGGCTGGGTGAAGTCGAATGACGAATGGTTCTATATGGCGCCCGCCACCGGCGCGATGGCAAAAGGCTGGGTGACCGTCGGCAAGGAAAAATATTTTCTGCAGGATTCCGGCGAGATGCAGACCGGTTTGATCCAGGTCGATGGAAAGACCTACTATCTGAACGATGACGGCGCGATGGTCACTGGCACCGTCGAAATCGACGGCCAGGCTTACAAATTCTCGGAAAAAACCGGCGAAGCGACCGGCTATCGTAAGCCTGCCGCGGAAAAAGCCTTTGATACGACAGGGAAAACGGTAACGCCTTCTGAAAGCAGCAGCTCAGCTGGCGGCGGCGGCTCGACCGGCGGCGGAGGCAGCTCCAGCAGCGGTTCTGCAGGCGGAGGGTCGACTGGTGGTGGCTCGACAGGTGGTAATACTGGCGGCTCGTCAGGCGGCGGTTCGTCTACGGGCCAAAAGTATGAATTTTATGTAGAAAATGGCACCTATAATGAAATTGCAGAAGGTATTGTATTTATACCTAATGAAGGTTATTATTGGGGTGATTCTTTCTATCTTGGGCGGACATATGTTAGTCAATGTATTAAAATAAATGGTTTGAGGATTATGACTATATCTGTTAGCGGGCTATCTCAAGATATATCAAAAATTTTCGGTAGTATGTATTATTATCCAGAAGATGAAACATCAGATTATGGTTGGGTATTAGCATCGTTACAGAAAGTTGAGAAAAATGAAGAAACAGGAGTTATAACAGTTATCTTTGGAAATTTTGAAATAGGTATTGACCGCATTAAATTACAATTAAAAATATCAGAAGATGGAAAAAGCACTACCTTACTTGGATTTACTGTGGAAGACCTTATCCGTTATGGTCGTGCTAATATTAAATTAGGTGCCTTGCCTAATACAACTGCAACTGTTAAAAGCGAACAAGAAGTCCGCGATGCGCTAGCTGATCCTAATATTGATACTATTTTAAGCAAACATACAGAAAAGCGTATGACGTTTAAAAATCAATTAATTATAAACCGCAACATTATTCTTGAAGGGTTTGGTTCATGGTACAAAGCCAATGATTGGGAAGATGGTGACAAAGCTCTTGTATCTATTCAAGATGGAGCAATCGTTCAAATTGAGGATATGTCATTTCCCTCTGTAGAGGTTAAAAATTCTACTTTGAAAGCAGACTCTATAAAGTCTAATCTGTATCTTGAAAATGCAACTGCACAAATAATAAATTCCTCAATAACAAAGGTCAGGATGGATTTTGAAGAAGACAGCATTTCGACCTTAAGTGCATCTAACACCACTTTTAGTGGACGCGATTATCAAATCGTTTCTGGCTCCGCTGAAAGCATCGTTACCCTCCCTGAAGGTTATAAAAAGTTCAAGCTAACCGATGAAGAAGGCAATGTGACTTATGAGTGGTGCAACAATGAAACGCGCCTTGTGGAGTTGTATACTCTGGTTGAAACCGGTTCTGCTGAAGACGTTACAAACGTAGTGGATTGACTTTGAAAGGAAAGGAGCAATATTATGAAATTCCTGTACAATACTAAAACAAATAAACTCCATATTGAAGGGTACTGTCAGTATGCTAAGAAAAATGCCAGCTATCTTCCCTTCGACACCGAGGATGAGGCTTTAGCTTATGGAGGTCGTGCTCTTGGAATGTGTAAAACATGTCAAAGGAAAAGGGAGGCTGAAGAGCAAAAAAGAAAGCCCTGATTGAATTTTGTTGGCTGCCAATGGTTCTGCTGTCGAAGTCATCGAATAACGTCAGTGTCACTCTTTTCAATATTTTGTATTTCCCCTTGACAACCGCCCCAATAGATGGTATAGTAGAGGATAGAAAAAGGAAAGGACGGCTTGGCCATGGAAACCAGGATCACAGTGACCGGCGGTACGCTGGACAAACAGGAAATTCAGAATTACGTCACCCATCTGCGGGAGGAGCACCCCGGGAGGAACTTCGAGACCATCGACATTAAGGTGGACGGCGAGTACGTTGACCTGTCTTATAAGCTGGCTCCGGTGGGCTTTGAGCGCATCCGCCGCATCACCGGTTATCTGGTCGGGACGGTCGACCGCTTTAACGACGCCAAGCGCGCCGAGGTTGAGGACCGGGTCAAGCACAAAATTGCCCGTTAATCTCCCTTATAAAGCAAAGAAAGGCTGCAGGGTTCGTCCTGCGGCCTTTTTGCTGCCTAAAAACAATATGCACCTGCTTTTACACAGGTGCATAATTGCTGTAAACAACTGATTTTAGAAGGAAACGTCGTCTGCTACTGTGTAGAGGCTCATATCCATCTTCTTTTTCATCTGAAGCGCTTCATTGATATCGAAATCAACGACCCTGCCTTGCTGCTGGCCGACAACACGGCTGCCGATACCCTGGGTGAGTAGCTGGACGGCGTAATGGCCCATGGTCGTAGCCGCCACTCGGTCGATGACAGTGGGGTTGCCGCCGCGCTGGACGTGGCCCAGGACGGTGGCACGGGTTTCAATGCCGGTGACCTCCTCGATACGCTTAGCAATGGTTTCGCAGCCGCCCTCAATGTCCATTGCGACGCCTTCAGCGACGACAATGATGAAGTGCTGCTTGCCCATCGAATGGGCAGCTTGGATTTTGCCCAGCATCTCGTCCATGTCAAATTTGCGCTCTGGGACGGCAATGTAAGAGGCCCCAACGGCAATGCCGGCGTTTAGGGCAATGTAGCCTGCCCGACGGCCCATAACTTCGACGACACTGCAGCGGTCGTGGGACTGCGAGGTATCGCGGAGCTTATCGACCATTTCCATCGCGGTATTCATTGCCGTATTGTAGCCAATCGTGTATTCGGTGCAGGCAATATCGTTATCGATTGTGCCAGGGATACCCACACAGTTGATATGCCCTAGGTTGGTCAGATCCCTTGCGCCGCGGAATGAGCCGTCGCCGCCGACGACCACAAGGCCTTCGATGCCTGTCTTACGGCAGTTCTCGGCCGCAAGCAGCACGCCTTCCTCAGTGGAAAACTCTTTACAGCGGGCGGTACCCAGCATGGTGCCGCCGCGCTGGATGATATCCGAGACATCCCGCATAGCCAAGTCGATAAAATTATTGTGAATCAGTCCGTTGTAGCCGCGGACAACACCTTTAACGCCCATGCCGTTTTTAATAGCGGCGCGGACAACGGCGCGGATTGCGGCGTTCATGCCCGGGGCGTCGCCGCCGCTGGTCAATACGCCGATAGTTCTTTTCTCTGCCATAATGAAATGGTCCTCCCTCTATTGGTACTCTTTTTTACTCTCCTATATTATTGTATAGGATTTTTGGGGAATGTCAAGGGGATTCGGCAGATATTTGGCAGAATCCACAAATGCTGTCAGATTTTTAACAAATTTCTGAAAGCGGCGTTCAACGATTGCTCAGCTGCGCGTGCGGCTTCTTCGGTCTTGTCGACAACAAAGTAGTAAACCTTGATTTTCGGCTCTGTGCCGGAGGGGCGGATGACGGCTTTACAGCCGTTTTCCAGGCCGTACATCAGCACCGACGAACGAGGCAGGCCAATCGGCACCCGGCGTCCAGTGACACAGTCTACCGAGACCCTGGCGTCGTAGTCGTTGAACAGGGTGACCGGCACGCCGCCGATTTCTTTGGCTGGTTTTTCGCTCAGTTCTTTCATAATTGCCGCCATATTGGCCATACCCTGCTCGCCTTCAAAGGCGAAGGAAGTTTGGGTGCAGAGGTGATAGCCGTAAGTGTCATAAAGGCCGTTGAGTACATCGACTAAGCTTTTACCTTGCTTGGAATAGAAGGCTGCCATTTCGCAGATCAGCATCGACGCCACTACTGCGTCCTTGTCGCGGACATAGGTGCCCGCCAAGTAGCCGTAGCTTTCCTCATAACCAAAGACAAAACGGTCTTCCTCGCCCTTGGCTTCCAAAAGGCCAATCTGTTCGCCGATATACTTGAATCCCGTCAGCACGTCCCGCAGTTCGATGCCGTATTTCTCGGCGAGCCTTGTGGTCAGCTCATTCGTGACGATGGTTTTGACTGCTACTGGGTTTTGAGGCATTGTCCCCTTTTCGATGCGCTGGGAGGCAATATAATTTAACAGCAGCACCCCTACTTCGTTGCCGGTAAGCAGCTTGTAATCGCCGTTATAACGAACAGAGATGCCCACGCGGTCGCAGTCAGGATCGGTGGCCAGCAGCAGGTCGGAGCCGGTCTTTTCTGAAAGCTCGATGCCCAGCTTCAGCGCTTCGCGGATCTCGGGGTTGGGGAAGGGGCAGGTGGGGAAGTTTCCGTCGGGGTTTTCCTGTTCCGGCACGACCGTCACCGATTCGATACCAATACGGCGTAAAATCTCGCGGACAGGCTTGTTGCCGGTGCCGTTTAAGGGGGTGTAAACGATTTTGAAGCCGCTTTCAGCCGCTGCCTTGGCGTTCAGAGACTGTTTGAGCACACAGGCGTAGTAGGCCTCGTAGACATCTTCGCCGATAAAGGAAACCAGCCCCTTTGCTTTGGCTTCATCGAAGTCCATGACCTTGACGTTGTCAAACTCGTTGACAGCCTTGATGTTGCGCAGCACTTCGTCGGCAGTCTCGTTGGTGATTTGGCAGCCGTCAGCGCCGTATGCCTTATAGCCGTTATATTTGGCAGGATTGTGGCTGGCGGTGACCATTACGCCCATGCTGCATTTCAGGTAGCGGACAGCGAAAGACAGGCAGGGGGTGGGCATCAGTTCGGGGTAGATGTGGACCTTGATGCCGTTGGCGGCCAGCACCCTGGCGGCCTCGCGGGCAAAGAGGTCGGATTTGATGCGGCTGTCATGGCTGATAGCCACAGAACCGTCCCGGCAGTGGGCATTGATGTAATCGGCAATGCCCTGGGTAGCTTTGCGGATGGTGTAGATATTCATCCGGTTGGTGCCCGCGCCGATCACGCCGCGCAGGCCGCCGGTGCCGAATTCCAGCTCCCGGTAAAAGCGGTCGCTTATCTCCTCCTCGCTGCCGGCGACGGCGCGCAGTTCAGCGGCCAGATCGGGATCTTCAGTTGCTTTGAGCAGCCATTCCTCGTACTTGGTCTTTACCATAAGTCACAATCCTTTCTTATCCGGCAGGGGCCTGCCGGGAGCAGCTCCGGCGGTTTTCAGAGAAACTGCCTGTTGGTTTAACTATACCCGATTTGATGCCTTTTGTCAATCAGCGAAACTGCCCAAAAGGCTTATTCAATCTCGAACAGCGCCTCGGTCTCTACCGGGATATTGCCCGGCAGCACAGCCATGCCGACGGCCGAACGGCTGGGGACTTCATCGAAAAGCTTGGCCAGCAGCTCGCTGCCGCCGTTGGCAACCTGGGGCTGGTCATAGAAGTCGGGGGTGCTGGCGACAAAGGTGGTAATTTTAACCAGGTTTTTCACCCGGCCCAGGTCGCCGATTTCGCGTTTGAGCACCGCCAGGACGTTGAGCATCGCGTTGCGGGCGTATTCCTGCCCCTTTTCCAGCGTGACTTCAGCGCCCAGCTTGCCGGTGACCGGCCCGTCGATAGCCGGCCCGCAGCCGGAAACATAGATCAGCTTGCCGCCGCAGAAGGTCTTGGCCGGCGAGTAGACGCCGCCTTTCGGCGGGGGGGTGGGGAGCGTAAGCCCCATTTCGGCGAGTTTTTCTTCAACAGTCATGACACTCTCTCCTTTTCTTTGTATAGGCTGCCGAGGTTATCCTTGCAAAAATAAGCCCCAGCTTCTTTCCCTTTCTATATAATACCACAACTTCCATATCTTTTCAAGCCCTTTGGCCTGCATTCAGTGCGGAGAAGGCAGAAGTCATTTCCTTTCAAAAAGTGTCATATCCTTTGCATTTTTCAAACGCTAGGCTGGGAAAGAAAAATCGTTCCTATTTTTAAGGAAGATTTTTCTAAATAGGGGTTGCAAAGCGTTAGGCAATGTGCTATCATTAAATATAGAATAGTGTGAAGCAGTATTGACAAAAACCGGAGCCTTCACATATTTTATCTTTGCCGGATGGCTAGCAGAGTTTGCTGCTATGTATGCCTGCCCGTGAGGGTTTGACATAAAAAGGCCGCAATGAACAACTGGATTATGAAGGGAGGAATTTTATCGCGGGCAATCCGGCAGGCGGAGCGCCGCAAAGGGAGAGAAAGCATGGCGTGCGCTGGGCGCACAGATTGGAAATTGGCGAACTGGAGAAGTTATGGGACGTAAAGCCAAGGAGGCTACTCCGGCGGTTTTATGCGTCTAGGCTGCGCTGGTTCAGCTGCTAATTGATTAGCAAACCGTCAGAAATGGCGGGACGCAAAGCTATGGGGGCTAATGTGTTGGAAGATACTATGCCAGCCCGGCCGCCGGATACTTTGCATCCGAATATCCTAGCAAAGAAAGGAAGAATGAGCATGAAAAAATGGAAAAACCTCAGCAAGCGCGGCCTTGCGATGGCGCTTGCCATGACGGTAAGCCTGAGTTTTTCACAAATCACGGCATTCGCTTCAGACGAAGGCTTTGATGACACAATGGCTATTGGCGGATTGGCTGGCGGTTTGCCGGAAGACGCCGATGTTGTTGTCCCGCTTCCAAGCGCGGAAGAACTTGCAGGGATGGAAATGTCCTATCCGCTGCAGGAGCAGTTTATGGGTTTTGGCCCTTCGCTGCTGAACGGCGATACGACTTTTGATGCGGAGAAATACGCTGAATGGCGCGGTTTGGCGCTTGACGGCGTCTGGGCTGCCGAGGGGAACTGGGCGGATGGTACTCCTATCATGGAAATTGACGGAGAGGGTAACGCCACTTTCAACGAGCCGAAAGGCCCAATGGGAGAAGCCGTCGTAACCTATACTTTCGAAAGGCCCGAAACAACTGAATCCCTTGAGCCTAGCACACCTATTTTGCCTGAGGGGTCGGGTGAAGCTTCTTCTGAAGAATCCAGCGACGTTTCTTCTGAGGAATCCAGCGACGTTTCTTCTGAGGAGTCTAGCGACGCTTCTTCTGAGGAATCCAGCGATGCTTCTTCTGAGGAGTCCAGCGAAGCTTCTTCTGAGGAGTCCAGCGAAGCTTCTTCTGAGGAATCCAGCGAAGCTTCTTCTGAGGAATCCAGCGAAGCTTTTTCTGAGGAATCCAACGAGGCGCCTTCTGAGTCTGCGCCCCCTGCGGACACAGTTCCTGAGGGCGAAGGCGACGTTGACGCCCCTGCGGGCGAAGACGGCGCTGCTAATGAAAGCCACGATGTGGCCGATGATGCAGCTGGCGTAGCTGTTTTCTCGCCCCGGATGCTGTTCGATGAAACCCAAGGCGGTACGCCCGAGGAAATCACCGAGCCTGACCCCAAGGAAGACGCAGCCCCAGCGGAAACCGCGCCTGTTACAGACCCGGAACCTGCCGCTCCTGCTGATACTGCGGACGAAACCGCTCCCGAAACTCCCGCAGAGCCAGAAATGGTGACCCTGGAGTGGAAAGTCGTGGTAACATCAACGGTTCAGCTGCTGGATGTTAACAATATAACAACTTGGGACGAATTGAAAGCAGCTATTAGCACAGGCGGCCCCATTTCTTTGGGCGCTGATATCAGCGGCGAAGGCAATCTTTCTATCAATCAGGAAACTGAGTTGAATCTGAATGGCCATACCATCAGTTATGGCGACAACGAGCCTGCTGGCCCGATGTTTACCGTTAAGAAAAAATTTACCCTGACCGATTCTGTCGGCGAGGGTAAGCTGCAGGGCTACGGTGATGAGCTGAATGGCCATACCGCGCTGGACAATAAGGACGTTAAACGCAACAAGTATTCTTTGATTGTTGTTGACGGCGGCACATTCACAATGGATGGCGGCGCTATCGCTGATAACTATAAAGGTACGCCGTGGTATGATCAGACTCAACCATCAGCTGTCGGCTCCACCCCAGGTTATGATTCGGCTGATTATTCCGGCGCAGGCGTTTATGTAAAAAGCGGTACTTTTACAATGAACGGCGGCGAAATCAGCAATAACCACACCATTTATCGCGGGTCCGGAAATATCAACTTGGGTGCTGACTGGTGGCCTTATTATCTTTATTATAGAACCAAAGACAAGGGTTGTATTTATGACCGTCCATTGGGTCAGGGTGGCGGCGTTTATGTTTCTGGGCATGGTGTCTTTAACCTGTCCGGTGGCTCTATAAACGCAAACGGCGCTGGCGAAGGCGGCGGCGTGTTTGTAGGTACTACTGTGGACCGCTCATCCTGGACGGTCTATAACGGCAAGTTTGTAATGACCGACGGTGATGTCAGCGGAAACGTTGCCAATCTTGGCGAAGGCGGCGGTATTTATATTGCCAGCAATAATGCAGGCAATGCGATTTCTGGAGGCAGCATCACCGATAATGAGACCCACACAAGTGAAGACTTAGGCGGCGGCGGTATCTATGTCGAAAATAGTTCCTCCCTTCACCTAACAAACGCTTTAGTCACTAAGAACTACGCCAACGGTTTAGGCGGCGGTATTGCTGCCTGCGTCCATGGCCATGTAGCACTGCTTTCCATTGATGGTGTTGCTGCATATGAAAACACTGCCGAGACAGAAGGTTATGTGCAGAGTTTTTCTATGAAAGTGCAGAACAAACCTTACAGCGTTGATAGCTACGAACAGTGGAAAGATGCATCCGACTTTAAAGAATCCGCTACAGACGTTTTCAGCGCAGGTACACGCGATAACGATGGGAAGGCGGGCGCAATCGTCAGCAATAGCATGGCTGGCGGCGGCCTAGCTAACTGGACAGGTTGGAAAAACGACGCCAAAGGCAAAGAATTTACAGAGGTTACCTTGAAGGATAACGGCGCTATTTCTGCTAAAAACCTTTTGGCTTTGACAGCTAACCCAATCGAGGAAAGCAAAGAAAAGGCTGAAACTATTTGCAGAACCAAAGGCGTTATTATCACGGGCAACAAATCGACAAACACTCATGGCGGCGGCATCGCTACTAACGGCGTCTTGGTACTGGGCAAAGAAGGCGAATCGGTAAATAGCGAAGGCGCGAAGCTGACCCTTAACAAAACCCTTACCGGGCGTGACTTGAAAGCCGGCGAGTTTACGTTTGAACTGCTGAAAAAGGGCAAAGTTATTGCCAGCGTGAAAAACACTGCTGCTGAAGACGGCAAGCCCGCTGAAGCGGCCCTTGAAATCCCTGCAAACGTGCTTGAGGTAGGAGAGAACGTCTTTATCGTTCGCGAAAACCAGGAAACCCCCATTACTGGCGTGATATACGACCAGAAGGAGTATACTGTCAAAGTAATGGTTCAGGAAAATGTGATTAAGGTCGAACAGGATGGTTTTACAATAACCGCGAAAGTTATTGATAAGGTAGAGGTATGCTTGGGCGAGGAAAAAGTTGAGGATGGCATCCTTAATTTCCATAACAAGATAGAGAGCTGCGACCTGACTGTTGAAAAGCAAGTCTGGTACGAGGACAGCAGCGTTAAGCCTGAGGATACGCCAGAATTCCTTATCCAGGTTAAACTTGGCAGCAGCGACGAAATAGTTGCGGAGGATTGCAAAGTTACCGAGCCTGTTAAGCCGTGTCCTTATGTTGGGGAAGGCGTTTACAACGTCTATCTGAAAGCGGGCGAAAAACTCACAATCAGCGGTATCCCTGCAGGCATGGCTTATGAAATCACCGAACCTGACAGCAACGTTGAAGGCTACAAACTTCAAGAAATTGTCAATGGGGCAGGTACCTTTGAAAGCGATACTTCGGCTGTCGTTGTCAACCATTACTATAAAGCCAAGACCACCAATATCTCGGTTTTGAAGGAATGGAAAGCCGAGGACGGCAGCGATTACACAGGCGTCAAACCTGCTGTCACTGTCCAACTGCTGAAGGACGGCAGGCCGGAAGGCGACGAAATTACCCTGGATGAGGGCAACAATTGGCGTCATCAGTGGGAAGGCCTGCCTGAATACGAAAGTGAGCTGGGGCAAAAGCATCAGTACACAGTCGTAGAAACTGGTATTTCCTATGGCGAAGGTTACACGGTCACCAAAAAAGGCAATGTTTTCTTTGTTGAGGATAACTCAACTGGCGCGCTTCTCGGCGGCTGGCAGTCCGGCCTGGGAGAAGGTAGTACAGCCGTTGAGGTGATCCTGACCAATAAGTGGGCCCCTGTCGATGTGCTGGGCAATTTCTCGCTTAACATCAACAAAGTTGACAGCCGCGAGGGCAAAACGCCGATCACCGGCGCATCCTTCCAGCTGACCCGGACTGGCGACAAAGAATTTACCTACCCTGTCCAGAAGACGGTCGAAGGCAAAATCACTTTTGAGGGCCTGCCTATGGGCAGCTACGTCCTGAAAGAAACTGAGCCTGCGCCTGGCTATCAGGCGAACGACAACGTCTGGCAGATTAGCATTGATGAGAACGGCAAGGCTTCGGTTTCCAGCGCCGACGGTTCTGACGAATCCGCAGAACTGAAGGAAAATACCATCATCATCGAAAACGATATCATCAAAGGCAGCATCAGCCTGACAAAGACTGTAGCTGGCGTCGGCAACATCCCTGCTGACAAAGAGTTTGCATTCAATGTGTACGCAATCAGCGAAAAAGGCGCAGAACTCCCTGCCGAAGCAGTTGCAGCGCTGAAAGCTGTCCATGGTGCGACGGCTGCGGTCGAACTGCCCTACGGCTGGTACGCGATCGTTGAAACTGGCAGCACCACCATCGGCGGCTACCGCTTCAACGGCGTAACCTTTAACGGGACAGCGGCCCGCTATGATGTGTTTGTTGGCGAACACGGCAAAACCTATGAGGTTGCGGCTGTCAACAGCTACAGCGTGCCTGACCCCGGCGAGGAAACGGAACCCGATACAACCTCCGTCAGCGTCAACAAAGTCTGGGTCGGCGATACCGCCGCCAACCGCCCCGCAAGCATCACCGTCAACCTGCTGCGCAACGGCGAGGTTTACGACACTGTGACGCTGAGCGCTGGCAATGGCTGGCACGCCTCCTGGAACAACCTGGACGGCGACAGCAGATGGTCCGTTGAGGAAGCCGACGTACCCGAAGGGTATATCTCTTCTGTGCGCGGTACCTCCGCTTTCACCATTACGAATACCTTCACGACGACCGGAGAGGAGGAGCCTGAGGAGGAAGTCCCTGAAAACGATACGCCTCTGAGCGACCTTCCCCCTGAAACGGCGATCCCTGAAACGGAGGTCCCCCTGGCCGAAACTCCTATCGAAGAGGAAGAGACCATCGTAGATGAAAAGATCCCGTTGGCCGACGTGCCTAAAACCGGCGATAAAGGGAATCTTTCCCTTTGGGCCGCACTGCTCGCAGCTTCCATGGCTGGGCTTCTCGCTTTGGTCAGGAAACTCCGCGGCGCAAGCAAGTAATCAATCCCTGCGTATAAGGGAATCCCATTCAGGAGGGCCTGTTTGGAAATAAGGACAGGGCAGCGGATAATTTTTCCGCTGCCCTGTTGTTATGCTGCTTATGTTATTTTCCTTGCAGATACTCGTCAATCGCCTTTGCAGCTACCTTGCCGGCTCCCATAGCCGAAATGACTGTCGCTGCGCCGGTTACCGCATCGCCGCCGGCGTAGACCCCTGTGCGGCTGGTAAGGCCGGTATCTTCGTTAATGATGATGCCGCCGCGGCGGTTGACCTCTAGGCCGTCGGTGGTGGATTTGATCAGCGGGTTGGGGGAGGTGCCGATGGCGATGACCACTGTGTCCACTTCCAGTTCGAACTCGCTGCCTTCCACTGGGATCGGACGGCGGCGTCCTTTTTCGTCAGGTTCACCCAGCTCCATTTTGATGCAGCGCATCCTTTGGACAAAGCCGTTTTTCGGATCCCTGGGATCTTCTGGGTTCTGATAGCCCAGGATCTCTACCGGGTTGTTGAGCAGCCTGAAGTCAATACCTTCTTCCATCGCGTGCTCGACCTCTTCCTTACGGGCGGGAAGCTCCTCTAGTGAGCGTCTATAGACGATGTACACCTTTTCCGCTCCTAGCCGCAAGGCGGTGCGCGCGGCGTCCATCGCGACGTTGCCGCCGCCGACTACCGCAACTTTGCCGCCTTTCATAATCGGGGTGACCGGGTTTTGTTCATAAGCTTTCATCAGGTTGCTGCGGGTTAAGAATTCGTTGGCCGAGTAGACGCCCTTTAAGCTCTCCCCAGGGATGCCCATAAAATTCGGCAGCCCCGCGCCGGAACCGATGAACACCGCTTCAAAACCCTGTTCAAACAGCTCGTCGACCGTCAGCGTCTTGCCGATAATGACGTTGGTTTCCATGTCGACCCCCAGCGCCGCCAGGTTGTCAACCTCTTGCTGTACAATCGTCTTAGGCAGCCTAAACTCTGGGATGCCGTAAACCAGCACCCCGCCGGCTGTATGCAGCGCTTCGTAAACAGTGACCCGGTACCCCTTTTTGGCCAGGTCGCCGGCACAAGTCAGCCCCGACGGCCCCGAACCGACTATGGCGACCCGATGCCCGTTTGCCGGCGCAGGCTGCGGCTTCCCGACGGCATGGGCGTTGTGCCAGTCAGCTACAAAACGTTCCAGCCGGCCGATCCCCACAGGCTCGCCCTTGATGCCGCGAACGCAGCGCTGCTCGCATTGGGTTTCCTGCGGGCAGACCCGCCCGCAAACTGCCGGCAGGCTGGAGGATTCGCTGATAATCTGGTAAGCTGCCTCAAAATCCCCAGCTTTGACCTGTTCAATAAAATCCGGGATGCGGATATTCACCGGGCAGCCGCTGACACAGGGCATATTTTTACAGTTTAGGCAGCGCGCCGCCTCGTCAAGCGCCGTCGTCTCGTCATATCCCAGCGCTACTTCCTGAAAATTGCAGGCCCGCGTTTTGGGCTGTTGGGTCGGCATAGGGTTCTTTTTCGGGGCCATATTCGGCATCTCACTGCACCTCCTTTTTGAATAGGCTGCAAGTCTCTTCATAGGCATGGCGCTCAAAATCCCGGTACATAGACGCCCGGGACATTGCCTCGTCAAAATCCACCTCGTAGCCGTTGAAGTCCGGCCCGTCGACGCAGGCAAACTTCGTCACTTTTTGCCCTGCCTGGTTAAGCGTCAGCCGGCAGCCGCCGCACATCCCGGTGCCGTCAATCATAACCGGGTTCATCGACACCGTGCAGGGGATGCCGGTTGGCTTTGCTGTTTCGGCGACAAACTTCATCATGATCAAAGGCCCGATTGCAATAATTTCGTCGAAGGTTTCGCCGGCGTCAAACATCTGCTGCAGCGGCAGGCAGACGTTGCCCTTTTCGCCGTACGACCCGTCGTCGGTCATCACCGTCAGCCGGGCCGACGCTGCCCTGAATTCGTCTTCCAGGATCAGCAGGTCTTTGGAGCGGAAACCAATGATGGAAACCACTTCGCAGCCCGCCGCATGGAGCTTCTGCGCCACCGGCAGCGCAATCGCGCACCCAACCCCGCCGCCGACTATGCAGACCCGCTTTAGGCCTTCGGTCTTTGTGGCTATCCCCAGCGGCCCAGCAAAATCCTGTAAATAGTCTCCGGCTTCCAGATGGTTCAGCTTTTCAGTCGTTGCGCCGACAATCTGGAAAATAATCCGCACCGTCCCCTTTTCCCGGTCGTAGCCGGCAACCGTCAGCGGGATGCGCTCCCCGGCTTCGTCCACCCGAAGAATGACAAACTGGCCGGGCTGAGCCTTGGCCGCCACCAACGGCGCTTCGATTTCCATCAGCGTGACTGTGGGGTTCAGCGCCCTTTTTTCCAATATTCGATTCATAAAAAGGCAACTCCTTCTCTGCAATCCCTGGCAGCAAAACTGGCTTTGAAAATGCCAAGGCCCGGCAGGGCGCAGCAGGCCCGCCAGGATCATTTTGTGTACCTCAATATTTTAATGCAGAAAAGCGCATTTGTCAAGGGAAAAGGTACGGGAGTACGAAAGTACGAGTCGCTTTCTGAAGAAAGCTCCGCAAAGACTTTTAATCGCCAGGGTACCCTGCCAGCATAGATTTACACGCCTACTGCGTCGGAACCCGTACCAGTCGCGACGGAAATGCTATGGATTTTTATTCCAGAAAATCGGCTTGCTGATTTTCCGACGCAAATTGTCCGCGGGCACAGCCCGCTTAGCAGCTGAAAACTTCTTTTGCTTTGTCCATATGCTCAATGATTTTGACGCCGAAGGGGCAGCGCTGTTCGCAGCCGCCGCACTGGACGCAGTCGCCCGCCTTCATTTCCAGCGCCAGGTAATGTTCCCGCACCGTTTCCGGTACCATATCCTGCGCCTCGCAGAGGTCGGCAAGTTTGTTGACCATCGCAATATCAATCCCCACGGTACAGGGGGCGCAGTGGCCGCAATACATACAATGGTCGGTGAAGGGGTGGGCGGGCGCTTTGCTCAGCAGCCCAGCATAGTCTTTCTTTGTTTCAGACAGGTCGGGGTAAGCCGCCGCTTCCAGTAGCTCCTCTACCGTGTACGCCCCAGCCAGCACCGTCGCCACCCCTGGCCTTGTCAGGCAGTAGTGGAGACACTGCGGCACTGTCATTGCTGCCCCAAAAGGTGACGCCTTGGCGTTCAGCAGTGCGCCGCCGGCATAAGGCTTCATCACCGTCAGTGCGATGCCCTGGCTTTCACAGAGGCTGTAGAGCTTCTGGCGCACAGGATCAATGTTGGAAAGCACGTCCGGCGCGTCATAGGTGGACTTTTCAAACAGCGTTCCGACATCTTCAGTAGGCGGCAGGATATCATAGGCAGGGTTTATGCTGAACATGATCACTTCGATAAGCCCAGTTTCCGCTGCCTGCAGCGCTACTAGAGGGTTATGGGTGCTCATACCTAGGTGGCGGATTTTCCCTGCTGCCAGCAGCTCTTTGGCATATTCGATCACTGGTCCATGAAACACTTCGTCAAAGTCTTTTTGCTCGTCCACATAATGGATCATGCCGACATCGACATAATCGGTTTTCAGGCGGGCGAACAAGTCATCCGCTGCCGCTTTGACCACTTCAATCTCACGGGTGCGTTTGTATTGGCCATCCATCCAGGCGGAACAGAGGTGGCCTTGGAGGATGAACTTTTCCCGGCGGCCCTGCATAGCGGCCCCCAGGTTGTCGCGGATATAGGGTTCGGGGTTATAAAGGTCAAAATAGTTGATGCCGGCGTTAATGGCAGCGTCAAAAAGGGTTTTGGCGAATTTAGAACTTTGATTAACAAAGGCTTCGCTGCCTAGGCCAATTTCGCTGACCTGAAGGCCAGTGTGTCCCAATGGTCTGTAATGCATGATATTGCCTCCTTTTTGTCAAAGAGAATTTACTATTATTATACACTATTTCGGATTTTTTTGCAATGCATTCTGCTTGGCGGTTTAGGTGCTTCTATTTGATATTTTGTTGGGTTTCTGTTATAATAAGCCTATCAAATATAATAAGCCTATCAAATTGACAGCAGAGGTGAGGGATATGAAAAGAACCCTTCCGTCCGAGGTTGAAGCCCGGGCAAAATCCTATGGCGCGTCCGGCGCAGAATGGCTTGCCGGGCTGCCGGCGCTGCTTGAGAAGCTGGAAATGCAGTGGAAAATCCAAATCGGGACGGCCATCCCAGGCGGTACCCACGCCTACGTCGCGCTGGCTGAGCGGCAGGATGGCAGCCAGTGTATCGTCAAAATCGATATGCCCGAAGATGACGGCGGCGTCGGTTTCCAGCGGGAGTGTGCCGCCCTGCGGCTGGCACAGGGACGGGGGTACGCGTCGCTTTATGCCTATGGCCCGGAACACCGCTCCTATCTGTTTGAGCGGTTGGGGAAGCCGCTCAAGGCGCTGGATTATCCGGCTGGGAAGCAGCTGGAGGTGCTTTGTCAGACACTGAAGGAGTCTTGGACAGTGCCAATGGATGAAGCCAAATCCGCTCTCTGTGACGGACGGGAAAGTATCCGCTGGTTCAGGGACTTTATCAGTGAAGGCTGGCGCTTGCTGCAGCGTCCCAGCTCTGAAAAAGTCATAGAGAGGGCCATGGATTTTTTGGAGGCCAGGGAAGCGGCGCTGCGTCCTGCTGAGTGGGTGTTGGTGCATGGAGACGCCCACAGCCTGAACCTGCTGCAAGACCCTGCGAGACCAGGGAGCTTTAAGTTTGTCGACCCAGATGGACTCTACTATGAAAAAGCCTACGATCTAGGGGTGCTGATGCGGGAATGGCAGGAGGAATACCGCGAAAATGCTGCCAAAGCCGGGGCGGCACGCTGCGAGATGCTGCACCAGCTGACTGGCGTGGAGCCGGCAGGCATCTGGCAATGGGGATACCTGCAAACCGTTTCTACCGCCTTTGTCCTATTACAGATCGGCAGCGAAAAGCTGGGGAAAAGGATGCTTGAAACGGCGGAGCGCTGGCTGGCGGTGCGGCAGACTGATTGATAAAATTACCGTATTATTTCAATTTTGACAAAATATCTGTTGCATTTTCGTTGATGTTGTGCTATACTGAAAAAGCAGGTTTATGGCCATGGACGGAATAGGCCTTTTCCTGTTTCTGCCAGCTTTGCCTTGCCCTTACGCCGCGTACAGGGAAGCAATGCCGTGCAGCGCCGCCGCTGTGCTTTTTTAGGGGTATTCCGGGAGAACCTCGGCCCTGGCACAGCGGCTCCAACCGATAGTACCGTATCAACGGCCCTCCGCCCTGGTTTTGCAGGGCAGCCTTCCGGAGGTGCGTTTGCGGTGCTGCGGGGTTATCGGATAAGCCGGCGCAGGGATTTCCCGGAGTCGTGCCGTCCCTCTTGCAGGCTATATGGCAAAGGCCGGTTCCTTTGGGTACAGGCTGTCGTTGGGCGCGCTAGGCGTCTGGAGAAATGCCCGCTTATGGCGAACACTTTCACCAGGAGGTATTTCATGAGAGCTTTTTTGATCGATTTTGAAAACGTTAAGTCAGCAGGGCTGACGGGGATCGAGGAACTGACCGGGGAAGACCGGGTCATCATCCTCTACAGCGTCAACTCCAACACCATCAGCTTTGAGATGCATCAGAAGATTATCAGCTGCCGGGCGGCGGTGGATTATTTCCAGATCCGCCGGGGCGGCAAGAATTCGCTTGATTTCCAGCTTTCCACTCTGTTAGGATGGATGCTTTCTTCGGGCAGCTACAGCCATCTGTATATCATCAGCAATGATTCAGGGTTTGACGCCCTTTACGATTTCTGGACGAGCGGCTATGTCCCCACCGAATGCGTGGTCTATCGCCGTGCCACGCTTGCCCAGGCTGACAACCACAGTAAAAATTATCGCCGGCCTGCCGTCGCTGCGGCCCAGCAGGAGGAAATCCCGCTGCCAGAGGTAGCTATTGACGAACCGTTGCTGCCGGAAGATCCGGATACGCCGGATATCATCAACATCATTGACCTTTTCCAGAAAGGCAGCCATCCTGACGTCGGGCAGCCAGAGGAAGGGCTGTCCCATATCCCGTTCCAGGACGATGATGAAGGCCCGTCTTTGGAAGCGCTGTTGGCTGCGTCGCCAATCGCAGCCGCCGGGCCGGAACCCGAGCAGCTGCAGGCTGACCAACTGGAGGCCGAGCAGCCAGAGCCTGAAGCGGAAGCCCCTGCATCGGCGGATGAGCTGGAAATGCGGGTGCATCGGGTGGCGGAAGCGCTGCCGGTTTCGCTCCACGAAATCGTCAATGAAGAAAATTTGCTGCGTATTGCAAGCGATGTGGTCAGTTCGCCAGGGAAACAGGATTTTTATCGTGATATCATCCGCCGTTATGGTCAGAAGAAAGGCTTACAGGTCTATAAAACCGTTAAATCGGAATATAGCAGCCTGAAAAAGCTCGCGGACTCCTAAGTCGGATATTTTTATGGGAATAGGGAATCGGCAGGAACAAACCCTGCCGATTTTCTCTTGTTATCTTATTGTTATGGATAGAGGAAATAATCTTTCGACGCTTTCCGGAAACTTTCCGCTTCCGCCGCCCATTGGGGCAGCAGCGTGTCGGGGTCAAAATCGCCCTGGCGCAGCAGGTCGCTGCCCATCAGCCGGTCGATGAAATGGACGCCCTCGTCATTGGCGATCCAGAACCCTTCCTCATCGCTCATCCGCTTCATCTCCCACAGCAGACGCAGCCCGATCTCTACCGCCCTGATTTCCCCGCCGGTGAGATGGATCTGCACCCCGCCGCAGAGACTGCCCTGATGCTTGCTGAAAGTCGGCGTAAAATAGCAGGGGCGGAAACGCACCCCCGGCAGCTGGTAGCTCTCCATCCGCTCTGCCAGCAGATAGGGGTCAATCCAGGGCGCGCCGGCCATCTCGAAAGGATGGGTGGTGCCGCGGCCCTCCGAAAGGCAGGTGCCCTCTAGGAGGCAGGTGCCGCTATAGAGGCGGATCGCGTCGAGGTTTGGCAGGTTGGGGCTGGCGTTGACATAAGGCAGCCCTGTTTCCTCAAACGGCATATCCCGCCGGTAGCCTTTGGCCGGGATAATGCTTAAGCTGGGCGGAAGCCCTTCCTTGTCAGCGACCATCTGCGCCAGCTCGCCGATGGTCATGCCATAGCGCTGGGGCATCCGCCAAGGGCAGACAATGTTGCGGAAGCCTTCCGGCGGCAGGTTCCCCTCGGCAGCCAAACACCCTGCCGGATTGGGCCTGTCCAACAGCAGCAGCGGCTTTCCGGCTTTGCTGCAAGCGTCCATTGCTGAAAATAATGCTGCCAGATAGGTATAAAAACGGCAGCCTACGTCCGGCATATCCGCCAGCAGCAGGTCAAAATGCTCGGTATCCTCCAGTTTCATACCAGCGTCTTTTTTACCGTAGATGGAGTAAACCGGGATGCCAGTGCGCTCGTCAATATAACTGTCTACCTCTTCGCCGGCCTGCCTGTCGCCGCGCACCCCATGCTCCGGCGAAAATAGCGCCGCCAGCGAAAACTCTGCGCGCACCGCTTCAATTGAATCGGAAAAATCAGCTGTAATCGCCGCAGGGGTGGTCAGCAGCCCCAAGCGTTTGCCGGAAAGCTGCCGCCGGTATTCCTGAAGGCGGTCCAGTCCGCTTAATACCTGTCCCATCCATACACCCCCTGTCAGCGGTTCGCCATACGGATAAAGGCATCAATCTGGGCAGCTGCCATCTGATGCGCGTCGGTGGTTTTGCCCATCGGCGGGCGGCACTCCCCGCAGGGCGCGCCCTGCAGCGCCAACACGGCTTTCAGCGTCGGGTAGATCCCCGCCGCCAGCAGCATATCTACCACGCTGTTGATATTGCCCTGCAGCGCCCTAGCCATTGGAAGGGTTCCCGTTTCTACAGCCTTAAACAGCGCTTTCGCCCAGTTGCCGATGATGTTGTAAGTAGAGCCAATCGCGCCGTTTGTCCCCAGCACGGCGGCTGAGAGCAGCGTTTCGTCAAACCCCGAGTAAATCAGCTTATCTGGGTAAAGCCCGCGGATACGTTCTAGCAGGTAGAAATCCTGGGCTGTAAATTTGACGCCTGCGATATTTTTATGGTCAAACAAAATCCGGAAGTCCTCCCTGGACAGGGCGACCGAGGTCAGCAGCGGGATGTTGTAGATAATTAACGGCAGCGGGCTGCGGTCGGCAATCCGCAGATAGTACGCCCGGATCTCCTCCGCGGAAAACTTGTAATAGTAGGGTGTCACCGCCGATACGGCGTCATAGCCGGCGTCGGCAGCGGTGCCGCAAAGCTCGTCCACCTCTTCAAGGACGTTGCAGCCAATATGGGCGATCATCGTTACCTCGCCGTTGGCCGCGGCCGCAGCCTCTTTTAGGATGGTCTTCTTATATTCCGGCGGCAGCAGGAAATTCTCCCCGGTGCTGCCGCAGACGTAAAGCCCGTCTATCCCCATTTTTTCGATATTATGGCGGACGACCCGGCGGATCGCTTCGGGGTCAGGGCGGTTTGCGGCGTCAAAAGCGCCGACCAATGCAGAAAAAATACCGTTCATGTCTTTCTCCTTTGTTGTTTATGACAGTTTGACAATGCATTTCCGGGGGCAGGCTTCGACGCAGGCCCCGCAGGCTGTGCACTTTTCATGATCGACCACTGCATGGTTGTCTATGACATGGATTGCGTCGGAAGGGCAGGTGCGCTCGCATTTGCGGCAGCCGATGCAGCCCATCTTGCACATCTTGATAGTCTCTTTGGCGTTGAAGTGGCTGGAGCAGACGACTTCCACTGCCCGCGCTGCGTCGAACACCTCTAAAAGCCCGTTTGGGCAGGCCTTGGCGCAGGCCCCGCAGCCGGTGCACAGCTCCCTGTCCACCACGGCGACCCCGTCTTTGATGGAAAGCGCCCCGAATTGGCAGACCGCTACGCAGTCCCCCAGCCCTAAACAGCCTGCCGTACAGGTCTTTTTGCCGCTGTAAAACATATTGGAAGCTGCGCAGGAAGCCGCCCCCTGGTAGTCGTACTTGTCCGTAACCGCCCCGCAGACGCCGTTGCAGCGCACCACAGCCTTCATCACAGCCACCGGCCCGGCATCCACACCCATGGCCTCGCCGATTTTTTTCGCCGCAGCCGTCCCGCCAGGGACGCAGGCCGTCAGCTTTGCGCCGCTTTTGACCACCGCCTCGGCGTAGGCGTCGCAGCCAGCATAGCCGCAAGCGCCGCAGTTAGCGCCTGGCAGCGCTTCCCGCACCATTGGGATGCGTTCGTCCTGTTCCACCGCAAAAACTTTGGAAAAGACCGACAGCAGCACTCCCGCCAACAGCGCCAATCCGGCAAACAGCAGGACCGGAATAACATATTGCATGATAAACCTCCCTTTCAATCAGCCGAACAGGTTCTCGACCAGCCCGCCGAAGCCCACGAACGAGGCGGCCACAATCCCTGCCGCCACCAGCGCCGAGGGCACCCCCTTGAACATCTTGGGCACATCCGCTGCGTCGATTCGTTCTCGGACGCCGGAAAACAGCAGCAGCGCCAGCGTAAAGCCCAGCCCGGCTCCCAGCGCGTTGACCAGCGCCTGCCCAAACTGCTTATACTCAATATTCAGCAGCGTCACGCCCAGCACCGCGCAGTTTGTCGTAATCAGCGGCAGGTAGATGCCGAGCGCTTTGTAAAGCGGCGGGAGGAACCGCCGGATTAGGATTTCCACCAGCTGCACAAATAGCGCAATAATCAAGATAAACGCCATTGTGTTCAGGTATTCCAGCCCATTCGGTACCAGGATGAATTTGTAAATCGGGTAGGTCAGCGCCGTGGAAAGCACCATGACAAAAGTCACCGCGACGCTCATGCCCATCGCCGATTCCGTCTTTTTTGACACCCCAATGAATGGGCAGATCCCCATAAACTTGGACAAAACGAAATTATCCACCAAAATAGCGCTGAAAAGGATCGCCAACAGCTCTTTCATTGTTCAGCACACCCCTCTCCCTCGCAGCTGCCGCCGCAGGCCGACTGCGACGGGCAGCCATCGCAGCCCATTTTCTTTTTGGAAATCTGATAACCGGACAGCTTGTTGACCAGCGCCACCATCAGCCCGAAGACCATAAACCCCCCGGCCGGCGTCGCAAACAGCCGGATAGGCTCCAGCACCCCAAAGGTCAGGTCCAGCCCGAACCAGCTTCCCGAGCCTAGGATCTCGCGGATTGAGCCAATCGCCACCAGCGCCAGCGTAAACCCAAACCCCATCCCTAAGCCGTCGGCCACTGAAGCCGCGACGGTATTTTTGCTCGCAAAAGCCTCCGCTCTGCCCAAAATAATGCAGTTGACCGTAATCAGCGACAGGAACACCCCTAACGCGCCGTAAAGGTCGGGCACATAAACCTGCAGAAGGAAACTTACCAGCGTTACAAACCCTGCAATAATCACAATATACGCCGGCAGCCGTACCTGCCCGGGGATCACCTTTTTCAGCAGCGAAATCACCACCGACGACCCCACCAGCACAAAGGTAGTCGCAAGGCCCATCCCCAAGCCGTTCTGGGCCATCGTCGTCACCGCCAGCGTCGGGCAGGTGCCCAGCAGCATGACCAGCACGGGGTTTTCCTTAACAAGCCCCTTTAAGAACTCCTTCGTCCAGCTCATTGCACAACCCCCTCCTTTTTCAGCCTGCCATACATCTCCACTGCGCGCCGCACCCCGTTGATAATACCCTTGGAGCTCTTGGAAGCGCCTGCCGTTACGTCAGGCTCCGCGCCTTCGTTGATGCTGGCGGCTACGCTGCGCTGGTAATTGGCGTCCGCGCAGACCTTGTCGCCGATACCCGGCGTTTCATTATGCTTGATAACCTTCACGCCGGCCGCTTTGCCGTCGGGCGTTACCCCGACCATCATCGTAATCCCACTGGCGTCATACCCCTTGGAATTCAGAATCAATGCCGCGCCGCCATTGGCTGCCTGGTATACATATTGGATATCCTCGTCGTCCTCAGCCGGTGTATAGCTTAAAAGCTCCAGGTTGCCGCTGCTGGGGAAAGCCTCTTCGGCAAAGGCCGCGACCTCGTCGTTCGTATAGCCTGCGTTTTGCAGCGCCGCCACGCCAGCCAGGTTATAGGTCAGCGCCAACAGCGCTGCTGTCAGCGAAGCGACAATTACCAGCACCAGTGTCGGCTTGATAATTTCCTGCCAAGCTTTCATGCAGCCTTCCTCCCTTCCTCTTTCAGCCCCAGCGGCTTTTTCATGGTCAGCTTATCGATCTGCGGCGTCAGGATGTTCATCAGCAGGATCGCGAAAGAAACCCCTTCCGGATACCCCCCGTAAAGCCGGATCAGCACGGTAATGACGCCGCACCCCAATGCAAAAACCACCTTGCCTTTTGTTGTAGACGGCGTTGTCGCATAGTCTGTCGCCATAAAAATCGCCCCCAGCATCAGCCCGCCGGAGAGGATCTGCTCGACCGGGTTCTGCCCCAACAGCCCAGTCAGCACAAAAACCGCCGCAATGAAAACCAGCGGCGCCGTCGGCTTGATGACCCTTCTTGCCACTAGATAGACGCCGCCGATTAACAGCGCCAGCGCGCTGACCTCGCCCACCGCGCAGCTTGACTTCACCCCTAGGAACATCTGAAGCAGGCTGGAGGTTTCGCGTCCGCCTGCCAGCTGTACCAGCGGCGTTGCTGAGGCAATCGCATCCACCCCCAGGTGCTGTTCCGGTACCGAGCGGGCGGTCATGTACCCTGAGAAAGAAGCCAGCAGGATCACCCGCGCCGTAATGGCAGGGTTGGCAAAATTCTGGCCAATGCCGCCGAACAGCTGCTTGACCACCGCAATCGCAATAAAGCTGCCAAAAACGACGATCCACAGCGGGATCCCCGCCGGCAGGTTCATTGCCAGCAGAAGCCCTGTGACCACGGCGCTCAGGTCGCCGATGGTCTGCTCCCTTTTCATCGCCAAACGGCAAAGGAACTCGATCAATACCGAGCTGCCCACCGCGACCGCGGCTACAATCAGCACCCGGTAGCCGAATAGGATAAACGCCGCAATCAGCGCCGGGCAAAGCGCGATAATTACATCAAGCATAATCTGCCTAGTCGTAATGCCGCTCCTCGTATGCGGCGAGGGCGACACGATCAATTGGTTCATTCTATCATTCCTTTCTTTTCGCAGCGGCGTGTCGCCGCAGACAAAACGAAGCTGGGTTCCTTTCAAAAAGCGCCGTACTTATTTTTTCCGTAAAAGCGCCTTAGCAAGCTGGTTTTTCTGGGCGAGGTGGCGTTTGGCGGGGCAGGCGAAGGTACAGCAGCCGCAGTTGATGCAGAGGTTAACCTTCAGCTTTTTCAAGCGTTCCCCGTCGCCGCGGTCATAGGCTTTTTCCAGCGCCGCAGGCATCAGGTTCATCGGGCAGACGTCGATGCAGCGCCCGCAGCGGATGCAGGCCGTCGTTTTCGGGAACACTGCCTCCCGCTCGTCCAGCAGCAGAATTGCGTTATTGTTTTTGATAATCGGCGCATCCAGCTGGTAGACCGCCATCCCCATCATCGGGCCGCCCATCAGCACTTTGCGGGCAGGCTCCATCGGCACGCCGGCAAATTCCAGCACATAGGCGATGCTTGTCCCCAGCGGCACCCGGACGTTCATCGGCTTTTTGACATAGTTGCCGTCAATCGTCACCCGCTTATGGGTCAGCGGGATGCCTGTGCGGATATAGCGGCAAAGGTTGGCAATTGTCGTGATATTCATCACAATCACGCCTTTGTCGGCGGGGATTTCCCCTTCTTCAATAATCCGTCCTGTCGTGTTGTAGATCAGCACCTTTTCCGCGCCCTGCGGGTAAAGGCTGGGCAGCGCTTCCACACGGATGCCTTCTTTGCCGGCAAGGCGGCTGTTTAACAGCGCAATCGCATCAGGCTTATTATCCTCAATCCCAATATACGCCTGCTTGATGCCTAGGCAGCGCTGTACCAGCTCCACCCCTCCAATGATATCGTCGGGGCATTCCATCATCTCCCGGTAGTCAGAGGTAATGTACGGTTCGCACTCAGCGCCGTTGACGACCAGCGCGTCCACCCGGCCGATGTCCTTGTAGGCCAGTTTGACATGGGTAGGGAAGCCTGCCCCGCCAAGCCCTGCAAGGCCCGCCGCGCGGGCAGCCGCAACCAAAGATGCCTGGTCGGTTACCGTAACTGGACCGCCTTCGACGGTTTCCTGCTCAGGCGAAACTTCAATGGTAACCTGCTTTTCGACTTTGCCGGTCGACGCCACATAGTCGGTGATTGCGGTCACTGTGCCGGCAACCGAGCTGTGCACCGGCACCGAGAAGGCCGCGTCGCTGTCGCCGATCAGCTGGCCCGCTTTGACTACATCGCCGACGGCCACCACTGGGCTGCATCCCACGCCCATATGCTGCAGCAGGGGGATGGTCACCGTCGGCGGCAACGGCAGGTCGACAGTCGCGGCGTCTTTGGAGTTTTTGTAATGGAACAACCGGACTCCGTTGAGTTTTAGCATTTGGATTCTCCTTGCTCTCCTTGAATTTTATCTGAAGGCAGGCGCGCCGCCTGCCGGAACATACCTTGTCATTCTGGATGGGGGCCTTTTTTCGCAATCCGCGAAAGCGCCGGCATCATCACCTTTGTCAGGACGGCAGTCGCTGTTCCCATCATTACGGCGGACACCAAAAGCACCGGCAAATAATAAAACGCCATGCCGCTTTTCAAATAAAGCGCCGCTGCCAGCAGCTGCCCTAAGTTGTGGGCCATTGCACCGCAGATGCTCTTCCATAAAATCGATATCTTCCTGCTTTTGGAAACGGCAGCCATCACGAGGATGGACAGTATCCCGCCGCAGAAGCTGATAAACCCGGCGGCGGCTCCGCGGGTCAGCAGCACAAACCCCGATTTCAGCAAGCCAATGGTCAGCGCCTCCTTGCCGCCGAGTATCATCACACAGTATAAAACAACAATATTCGACAGCCCCAGCCGCACTCCCGGCGGCATAGCCGGCAGCACTGGGAGCATTCCCTCGGCGATGTTCAGCACTACCGCCAGCGCCAGCAGCAGCCCCATTGAAGCCGCCTGGCGGGCAGCGCCTCTTGTTACCATATTTTCTCCTTTCGATCCGCAGGCCTCAGCGGGCGATAAGGTCGACTTCAGCCTCGCCTCCGCTGATCCGCAGGATCGTCTTCCGCGGCAGGCAGACCGCCGTCTGCCCAGCCTTAGAGAGGAACCCCTCCCGTTCGCAGAGTCTGTCTGGGCAGGAGGCATTGACGAAGGATACCGCGCCGTTCTTTACCTCGAATTGCACCGATGGGTCTTCTTCCAACTGGTAAAAACCGTCTTTGTTCAGCGGTATTGTCAGCACCGCTTTCCCATCGTAGGTAACGGTTGCCTCTGTGCCGGCGCCTGCCGGCGTGTCCGCCTGCCATCTATACCAGAAAATCCCAACTGCTGCAACGGCCAGCAGGAGCAGCAGCTCAAAACCATATCCCTTTACTTTTTTCCAGTTCACTCCGCCAACCGATACCCGCTTTCCTGCCGCAAACTAAAACTCCCTTTCAGCGATGGGCTGAGCCACACCCGCTTTTCCTTATCTACCACCGCCAGGCCGTAGCCTGGTTCGTCTAAATGCTGCTGTACGCTTTCCAGCCCTTCAATGAAAAACAGTGTTGAAAGGCAGTCGCAAAGCAGCCCGTCTTCACCGACGACCGTCACCGCCAGCAGGTCGGTTTCTGCCGGCCAGCCAGTCTGTGGGTCGAGGATATGGTGATAACGCGTCCCATCATAGTCAAAATACCGTTCATAGCCGCCGGATGTGCAGATCACCTTATCGGCAGCCCGTAGGACGCCGTAATAGCCTTCCCCTAGCGGGTCGCGCAGTCCAATCGCAAAGCTTCCGTCCTCGCGGTTCGGGTTTGTGCCGGTTACTGCCACATTCCCCCCAAAATCCAATATGCCGCCAGTGATGCCGCTTTGCTGGTAAAGCGCCAGCGCCTGCTCCACCGCGTATCCTTTCATAGAACCGCCAAAGTCCAGCTCTGCGCCGGGCGTATCCAGAAAAACGCTGCAGGCCGTGCGGTCAAGCTGGATATGGGAAAGCCCGACAAGTTCCAGCGCCGCTTTGATTTCCCTATCTGCCGGCGGCGCAGTCCTGCCGGCAGAAATCCCCCACAGTTTGGTCAGCGGCGCAACCGTTAAGTCAAACCGCCCATTACTTTGGCGGGAAAAGCCGTAGACTTTTTCAATAATCGAAAAGTCCTTTTCCGGCACGGTCACCGGCGCTTTCCCAGCAGCTTTGTTGACCATATCGGGCACAGAATCTTCCTGATAAGCCGACCAGCGCGATTCAAGCCCAGCTGCCAGCGCTTCGACGTCGGCAATCAGCGCTTCGGCCCCTTCGCCCCAGGCCTGCTGGGAAAGGAGGGTGTCCATGACGAAAGTTTCGCTGGTATAAACCTTTTCGCCGTCGGGAATACTGACAGCATCCCGGCGGAACGCCGCAGCGGCAGCGCCGGCCAGCGCTGCCGCCAGCAGGGCGGATGCCGCCGCTATGATTGCTTTGCGGATTGCCTGCACCTCCCTGCTTAGCCGGCCTTCCAGGCCGCAAATTCAAGCTTCTACTTTATTGTATTATGTTCTCCCGCAAATGTCAAGGTTATTCACTATAAAAGCAGGAATAACCCTGAAATCGCTGTCAAAAACTGCGGCAGCTGCTTTAGCGGGAGCCGAAAGGAAGGGTTCATGATGAAAAAAATGATACTTGCCCTGATGACGCTGGCTCTGGCTGGATGCCTTGCCAGCTGCGGCGGCGGGGACGGCTATCGGGACGGGAGCTACCGTGCTGAAGCCAAAAATTACGACGACCATGGCTGGAAGGAATATGTAGTGGTGACCGTCAAAGACGGGAAAATCACCGAGGTAGAGTTTGATGCTGTCAACAAGGATGACAGCCGAAAAAAAACTGAGGATGACGAATATAAGGAAGCCTACCTTGGGGCTGAGCTGGGAACGTATCCTGAAGATTACACCGCAAAGCTGGAAGATTCGCTGATTGAGCGGCAATCTGCTGACAGCGTCGATACGGTAGCTGGGGCCACTAATTCCTCCAAATCCTTTAAAAAGCTGGTCAAAGCGCTGGAAGGCCCAATGAAAAAGGGTAAAAAGGATATTGTGACAGTGGACACTGAATCGTAAAACAGCCAAACAAAGCATTCCGCCAGCGGACAGGATACTGTCCGCTGGCGGAATCGGCATCTTAACTGAAAAAATCCGAAAAAAGAAGCATTTTACACAAATATTTAGCTGAAGAAGGGGAATGCGCCCTGTGAAGCTGGACTTTGCTGCTGAAAAGGTGTATAATAGTAAAAAATATTTGCCCCCTAGGCTGCTGGGGGATTTTTTCAGCGTCAAAAATAGTTGAATGGGAAACAGTTTGCTTAAGGTGACAGAAAGTGAAGGTGTGACAACATGGCCGGAAGTGACAGCCGTTTAAGGACGGCGCTGGATAGTCTGCCCTTTGGGGAGGAGAACGCCGTTGCGGGCCGGGTGACAAAGGAGCTGCCCCAAGGGGTGACCTCGGGGATGCTTTACCGCGATGTGGTGCGGATCGCTTGGCCGTCGTTTGTGGAGCTGATGCTGACGCAGCTGGCGTCAATGGTTGACCTGATGATGGTTGGATCGCTGGGGGCCTGGGCGCTGACGGCGGTTGGCCTTACCACCCAGCCCAAATTTTTGCTGATGACGGTGTTCCAGTCGATGAATGTAGGCGCGACGGCGCTTGTGGCGCGCTATAAGGGCGCGGACAACCCGCAAAAGGCCAACCTAGTAGTGCGGCAGGCCGTGCTGCTGACGCTGGTGCTGTCGGTGATTGCCTCCGTGCTGGGTTATATATTCGCCGAGCCGATGATCCGTTTTATGGGCGCGACCGACGCTCAGTCGCTCGAAGGCGGTACGGTCTATCTGCAAATCCAGATGCTGGGCTTTGTCTTCATGGCGCTGACGACCACCGTGACGGCGGTGCTGCGCGGGGTGGGCGATTCCCGGACGGCGATGATTTATAATCTTGTGGCCAATCTTGTCAACGTCGTATTTAACTATTTGCTGATTTATGGGCGGCTGGGGTTCCCGCGGATGGGCGTTGCCGGTGCTTCCTTGGCGACCATTATCGGCCAGTTTGTCGCTTTCTTAGCGGCGTTGGTCTGTATCCTTAGGGGCCGCGGCTATCTGCGGCTGGAATTTCGCGAAGGGTTTAAGCCCGACCGCGAGATGCTGGGGAATATTTTCAACATTGGCCTTCCGGCGATGATTGAGCAGCTGCTGATGCGGGCAGGTATGATTATTTATGCTAAAACTGTGGCGACGCTGGGGACGGTGCCTTTCGCTACCCACCAGGTCTGCATGAATATCCAGGCCCTTTCCTTTATGAATGGCCAGGCGTTCGCTGTGTCGGCGACAACACTGATGGGCCAGAGCCTAGGCAGGCGGCGGCCGGATATGGCTCAGGCCTATTGCAGCCGCACCCGCCGGGTGGGGATGTTCATTGCAGTGGCCATTGGTCTGTCTTTTATCTTTCTTGGCCGTCAGATGGTGTCGCTTTATAATAGTGATCCCCAGATTGTTGAGCTTGGGGGTCGGGTGCTGCTTCTAGTAGCCGTAATGCAGCCGTTACAGTCTTCACAGTTTATTATCGCCGGCGCGCTGCGGGGGGCGGGCGACACCCGCGCTACAGCGGTCATCACCTTTATTACGGTGCTGATTGTGCGGCCAGTATCGGCGATTATCCTGGTGCAGGGGCTGCATTGGGGGCTGGAAGGCGCATGGATCGCGATGGTGCTGGACCAGGTGCTGCGTTCGGTTTTGGTGCTGGCGCGCTACCAAGGCGGCAAATGGAAGACGATCCGTTTGAAGAACAGCTAAGGGGACGAGGAGTACGAGTCGCTTTTGAAAAAGCTCCGCAAAACTTTTAATCGCTAGGGTACTCGTCAACATAGATTTGCACGCCTACTGCGTCGGTAGGAGCAACTAGAACTGCCCGCGCCTGTAACCGCGAGAGAACCGGTCCTGTTTATCCGCAGCAGAAATCCGGCTTGCTGGATTTCCGACGCGAATTGTCCGCGGCGACACGCCGCCTACTGCGTCGATAACTGCTTACTGACTAGCTGCTATGTTGAAAAGGCCCGCCCCCACGTTTTAACGTGGGGGCGGGCCTTTGTGTTATCAGGCGTAGGATTAGGCTTCGGGGCCGTAGTAAGCCTGAACCAGGATCTCTTTCAGTTCAGAGATCAGCGGGTAACGGGGGTTAGCAGGGGTGCACTGGTCGGCATGGGCTTCGTCGGCAACTGCGTCGAGGTTCTCCATGAAGACCTTCTCGTCGACGCCCTGGCTCTTGATGGAGCGGGCGACGTTCATAGAATTCTGCAGGTCGATGATAGCCTTAATCAGGCTCTTGACGCCCTCTTCTGTAGTGGAGCAGGGCAGGCCCAGCATCTCGGCAATCTCAGCATAGCGCTTGTCGGCGATGAAGTGCTCGTATTTGGGCCAGGTCGCAAACTTATTGGGGCGCTGTGCGTTGTAAGCAATGACGTAAGGCAGCAGGATCGCATTGGCGCGGCCATGGGGGATATGGTAAGCGGAACCCAGCTTATGCGCCAACGAATGGTTGATGCCCAAGAAAGCATTGGTGAAGGCCATACCGGCGATGCAGGAAGCGTTGTGCATCTTCTCGCGGGCCTCGCGGTCGTTGCCGTTGTCGTAAGCGCGCTTCAGGTACTTGAAGACCAGGCGGATGGCATGGAGGGCCAAGCCGTCGGTGTAATCGGAAGCCAGTACGGAGACGTAGGCTTCGATAGCGTGGGTCAGTACGTCCATACCAGTGTCAGCTGTAACGGACTTAGGCACGGACATAACGAACTGCGGGTCGACGATGGCCACGTCGGGGGTCAGCTCGTAGTCAGCCAGCGGGTACTTGATGTTGGCCTTCTTGTCGGTGATGACCGCAAAAGAGGTAACTTCGGAACCGGTGCCGGAGGTGGTGGGCACGCAGACAAGTTTCGCTTTGTTGCCCAGCTCGGGGAAGTGGTAGGTACGTTTGCGGATATCGAAGAACTTCTGCTTCATGCCAGTGAAGGAGATGTCGGGGTGTTCATAGAACATCCACATACCTTTTGCAGCGTCCATCGCAGAACCGCCGCCCAGAGCGATGATAACGTCGGGCTGGAAGTGGTTCATAGCCTCGACGCCGCGCATGATGGTGTCCACAGAAGGGTCGGGTTCGACTTCGGCGAAAATCTCAGCATGGCAGTATTCGGGGCGCAGGCGCAGGTAATGCAGCACCTTATCAACGTTGCCCAGCCGGACCATGGTTTCGTCGGTGACGATGAAAGCGCGGCTGATGTTGGGCATTTTTTCCAGATACTGGATGGCGTTGTATTCGAAGTAGATTTTCGGCGGGATCTTGAACCACTGCATATTGACTCTCCTCTTGGCAATGCGCTTGATGTTGACCAGGTTCTGCGCAGAAACGTTGGAGGTGGTGGAGTTTTTGCCGAAGGAGCCGCAGCCCAAGGTCAGCGAAGGGGTGTTCTCGTTGTAGATATCGCCGATACCGCCCTGCGACGAGGGGGAGTTGACGATGATACGGCCGACTTCCATGGCTTCGCCGTATTCAGCGATGACATCGGGGTCGGTGGCATGGATTGCCGCAGAGTGGCCCAGGCCGCCGTTATGCAGCATCTTGGCCGCCATTTCAAAGCCCTGATCCTTGCTGTCGACAATGATGTAGGCTAAGATTGGGGAGAGCTTTTCTTTGGACAGCGGATAGTCGGGGCCGACATCCGGAATTTTGCCGATCAGGATCTTGGTGCCGGCGGGGACTTTGAAGCCGGCCTGTTCGGCGATCCAGCTGGCGGGCTTGCCGACGACGGCAGCATTGAGGCTGCGGCCTTTGGCTTCCGGGAAAGCATAGTCGATCAGCTTCTGCTCCTCAGCGCCGGAAACGAAATAGCAGCCGTTCTCGCGCATGACAGCCTCAAAGAAATCGGCGATTTCGCGGTCGACAATTGCCGCCTGTTCAGAAGCACAGATCATGCCGTTGTCAAAAGTCTTGGAGAGCATCAGGTCGTTGCAGGCCTGCTCAAGGTTTGCAGATTTATGGATGTAGCAAGGAACGTTGCCGGGGCCAACGCCCAGGGCGGGCTTGCCAGTAGAGTAGGCGGAACGAACCATGCCAGCGCCGCCGGTAGCCAGGACCAGCGCAACGTCGGGGTGGTTCATCAGGGCGTTGGTAGCGTCCAGCGAGGGGGTTTCGATCCACTGCACGCAATTTTCGGGCGCGCCGGCGGCGATTGCAGCGTCGCGGACAATCCGGGCAGCTTCAGCCGAGCACTTCTGGGCAGAGGGATGGAAACCGAAAATGATGGGGCAGCGGGCTTTGGCGGCAATCATTGCCTTGAACATCGTCGTAGAGGTGGGGTTGGTGACCGGGGTAACGCCAGCCACGATGCCTACCGGCTCGGCGATCTGGACAATGCCAGCCAGCTCGTCGTCTTCAATGATGCCGACAGTTTTCTGGTCTTTGATGTCGTGCCAGATATATTCGGTAGCGAACAGGTTCTTGATGATCTTGTCCTCATAGACGCCGCGACCGGTTTCGTCCACGGCCATCCGGGCAAGCTTGGTGTGGTTATCCAGCCCAGCCAGCGCCATTGCATGGGCAATCGCGTCTACCTGCTCCTGGTTGAGCTTCATATACTCCTGCATGGCAGCCTTTGCTTTGGCGGCCAGGTCATTGATCATCTCGTTGACGTCAACGACGGGAGCAGCGGCGGGGGTTTCCTTTTTTGTGGACATAATAAACTGCCTCCTCAAAACACTGCGTTTGCTGCGGATCAGACAGCCCGCCCGGCTGGAGCCGAGGGATTGTTAATCCTTTAACAATTTCATTATAGCGCATCGTTATTTTTTTGTCAATGCCCAGACAGCCTTTTCGCTGCCAATGTTGCTGAAAAGATCCCTCCCTTTTTTGGCTGATTTGCATAAGCCTGTGCCAGCGGGCTGAATGCGGCTTTGCTTATCCTAATTATAACATAGCAAAGGAAAGCTTGTCAATTCATCTTTTTAACGGAGAATAAGTTCAAACCCTGTTTCGTATAGGGGCAGTTGGAACCGCCTGCCCGTAACCGCGAGAGAACCGGCTATGTATATCTGCAGCAGAAATCCGGCTTGCTGGATTTCCGACGCGAATGAAAAGTTTTTGCAGCTTAGCTTTGCTAAGCTAGGCTTTCTTTCAAAAAGCGTCGTACTCACCGTACTCTGAGGCTTGCTAAACTTTTTGCTTGATGCTATAATAAAACAACGGCAGAAGTCCCACTACAACATGATGAATGCAAGAGGTGTTTATGAAAGAAAAGCTGGCGCAGATTGACAAAGGAAGCTTTTATAGGAACTTAACGCGGCTGGCGTTCCCCATTGCGCTTCAAAGCCTGATGCTTGCAGCGGTGGCCGCAGGCGACGCGCTGATGCTTGGGAAGGTCGCCCAAAACGAGATGACGGCGGTTTCGCTGGCGACCCAGATCCAGTTTGTCCAAAACATGTTCCTTGCGGCCATTACGGCAGCAGGGGCGATTCTAGGCGCGCAGTATTGGGGGAAAGGGGACCGGCGCACGCTGGAGGACATCTTCAATCTAATGCTCCAGCTTTGCGGGGCGGTGTCCCTTCTGTTTTTCCTGGCGTGCGAGTTAGCGCCGGAGCTGCTGATGCGCGTTTTCACGCATGACGCCCCGCTTATCGCCATTGGCAGCGC
Organism: Oscillospiraceae bacterium; assembly: GCA_022793675.1. Lineage (GTDB taxonomy): Bacteria > Bacillota > Clostridia > Oscillospirales > Ruminococcaceae > Faecivivens. Next base: position 38,766 of record JAAWDH010000041.1, on the reverse strand, counting down.
CTACCTGCGGATAGCCGGCTGGTCGTATCTGCTGACGGGGGTGTCGCAGTGCTACCTAACCATGATGAAAGTCTCCGACCACGTCAAGCCAGGCGCGCTGATCAGCTCCTGCGCCGTCGTTTTGAACATTATTCTGAACGCTGTGTTTATCTTTGGGCTGCTGGGTGCGCCGAGGATGCAGGCGAGGGGGGCGGCCCTCGCAACGACCGTTTCCCGCGTTGCAGAGCTGGCGCTATGTGTTGCGGTGTCCGCGAAAGCCTCTTACATACGTCCGGCATTCGATAGGTTCGTCAAGCTATCGAAGCAGCTGCGGGCAGATTTCACTAAGCAATGCCTGCCACTGATGGGCGGTTCGCTTTGCTGGGGCGTTGGCTTTACCTCTTACACCGCGATTATGGGGCATATGGGGACGGATGCGGCAGCGGCCAACTCCATCGCAGCGGTTATCCGCGACTTGATTTGCTGTTTGTGCAACGGCATTGGCAGCGCGGCGGGGATCATGGTCGGCAACGAGCTGGGCGCAGGGCGGCTGGAACTGGGGAAAGCATACGGAATAAAACTCAAAAATATTTCCTATGTGCTGGGGCTTGTTTCGATGGGGCTGGTGTTGGCGGTGACGCCGCTGGTGGTGCGGATGGTTGTCCTGACTGAGGAAGCGCAGAGCTATCTCGGCGGTATGATGGTCATTATGTCTGTCTACATGATTGGGCGCTGTGTCAATACAGTTACGATAAACGGCGTGCTGGACGGCGGCGGCGACACAATATTTGATATGTACAGCCTGATCGTCTGTATGTGGATGATTGCGATTCCGCTGGCGCTTATCGGCGCGTTTGTCCTGCATTGGTCGCCGTTGGCGGTCTATGCCTGCACCTGCCTGGACGAGGTGGGGAAAATCCCTTGGGTGATGCTGCGGCTTAGGAAATATAAATGGGTGCAGGACTTAACGAGATAAATTGAAAACTGGGCAAAAGGAAACACGCGCCAATGGTCTACGTTGGCGCGTGTTTTATCAGAAAAGCTGTAGAAATCAGACGCCTTGGGCAATCATCGCGGCGGCGATCTTTTCAAAGCCGGCAATGTTCGCGCCTGCAACCAGGTTGCCCTTTTTACCGTAACGCTCGGCGGCGTTGTAGGCGTTATGGAAGATGTCGACCATGATGTCGTGAAGCTTGCTGTCGACCTCTTCAAAAGTCCAGCTAAGGCGCTGGGAGTTCTGGCTCATTTCCAGCCCGGAGGTGGCCACGCCGCCGGCATTGGCCGCCTTAGCTGGCCCAAACAGCACGCCTGCCGCTTGGAAAGCCTCGACGGCTTCCGGCGTAGAAGGCATATTGGCGCCCTCGGCGACGGCAATTACGCCATTTTTAATCAGGATTGCCGCCGATTCGCCGTCCAGCTCGTTTTGGGTCGCGCAGGGAAGCGCGATATCGCAGGGGATCGTCCAGATGTTTTTGCAGCCCTCGGTGTAGACTGCGCCCGGGACCCGTTTGGCGTACTCGGAAATACGGCCCCGTTCCACTTCCTTGATCTGTTTGACTATATCCAGCTTGATGCCGTCGGCGTCGTAGATATACCCGCCTGAATCGGACAGCGCGACGACTTTGCCGCCCAGCTGGGCAGCTTTTTCTGTTGCGTAAATGGCCACGTTGCCAGAGCCAGAAATGACTACCGTTTTCCCCTCCAGCGTTTCGCCCTTCATGCAGGAGAGCATCTCTTTCGTGAAGTAGAGCAGGCCGTAGCCTGTGGCTTCCGTCCGCGCCAGCGAACCGCCGTAGGGCAGGCCCTTGCCGGTGAGCACGCCGGTGAATTCGTTGGTGATTTTTTTATACTGGCCGAAAAGGTAGCCGATTTCCCGGCCGCCAACCCCGATATCGCCGGCGGGGACGTCGGTGTCCGCGCCGATATGGCGGTAAAGCTCGGTCATAAAGGACTGGCAGAAACGCATAATTTCCATATCCGATTTGCCTTTGGGGTCAAAATCGGAGCCTCCCTTGCCGCCCCCCATGGGCAGGCCGGTCAGCGAGTTTTTGAAGCACTGTTCAAAGCCCAGGAATTTGATAACCGAGGTATTGACCGACGGGTGCAGCCGCAGGCCGCCCTTATACGGCCCAATGGCCGAGTTGAACTGTACGCGGTAGCCGCGGTTGACCTGTACCCGGCCGGCGTCGTCCACCCAGGGCACACGGAACTGCACAAATCGTTCCGGCTCCACGATCCGTTCGACAACCCCCAGCTTTTCCAGCTCGGGGCGGGCTTCCACCACAGGCTCGAAAGATTCCAGCACCTCGGTGACGGCCTGAATGAACTCTGGTTCACCCGCATCTCTCTTTTTGACGGTTTCCAGAACCTGCTTCAGATACGCATTAGTTAATGCCATTCTTTCCCACTCCTTTTATTTTGGATATACTAGTATTATACTACAAGAGGGAAGAAAATGCAATATTTTTTTTGTTATCCGTCACAACTTTCTGCATTACTGCTATATTTATTTATTATAATACAGAAAAATACTAGAATATGCAAGAAATTTTCAGTTTTTTCTGCTTAAAACTGAAAAATCAGAAAGACAATCTTTCAATATCCTTTGGCTTTTTACAAAAGAATAGAGGCGGGCTTCCGGGATAAACTACCGTTAGCTACACCTCTTTTCAAGGGAGAAAATTTGATGGAAATTCGTCTGCTTTCCCCAACGCCTCTGGCGGAGCAGTTTTTCCGCCGTAATTTGCTGGCCGTCCCCGGCGTCTGCACCCCCGGCCTATATATTGCAGAGGCAGGCTGTTTAGCGCCGCTGCTGCCGGCGGGGAGCCTCCTGTTGGCCGACCCGGATGCCATTGTGCCGCAGGGCGTCCAAACGGTGACCTGCGGCTTTTCCTCCAAGGACACCTTTACCTTCTCCAGCAAAAGCGAAGACAGCGCCGTCGTCTCGCTGATGCGGACGGTGGCGCTGCCCCAATGGGCCGCGGAGCCGATGGAGCTGCCAGTGGGTTTCCCATCCGGCACGGCTGACTTTTTCGTGCTTGCGGCAGCGGCGGCGCTGATCCTGACCGGACAGGCGGCGTGCCGGGAAAAGATCTGCTTTCGCTAGGGGCGGGAACTAAGAAGCCCGGCAAAACCTAACCGGCAGCCTATCCCAAAGGGACAATCTCCTTTTTGTAGATATAGCGCATAAAGAGGCTGCTGAGCAGCATCGACACCAGCTCTGCAATGGGGAACGCCCACCATACCAAATTCACATCGCCGCTTAGGGACAGCAGGTAGGCCGTCGGCAGCAGCACCAAAAGCTGCCGCGCCGCCGAGGTAATCAGGCTCAGCAGGCCGTTGCCCAGCGCCTGGAACACCGCTCCGGCGGTGATGCCAAAGCCGGCAAAAATAAAATGCGTCGTAATAATCCGCAGCGCTGGGACGCCCATCGAGAGCATATGCTCGGACGCGTCGAACAGCGCCAGGAATTGCCCGGGAAATAGCTGGAAAAGCATCATAATCACCAGCAGGATGCAAATCGCAATAGCGCAGGCCAGTTTAATTGTCCCCACAATCCGGTCGCGGCGGCGCGCGCCGTAGTTGTAGGCGATAATCGGCACCATGGCGTTGTTCATCCCGAAGACAGGCATGAAGGCAAAGCTCTGAAGCTTGAAATAAACGCCGAAAATAGCGGTAGCAGTAGAGGAAAATCCCATCAGGATGTTGTTCATCCCCAGCGTCATCACAGAACCAATGGCCATCATGATGATGGAAGGCACGCCTACTTTGTAAATCTGCCCGATGGTCGGGCCGTGGGGCCGCATCTGTTTGAGGGCCAGCCGGATCTCATCGTTTTTCTTTAGGTTGAGGACAAGCCCGACGCCGCAGGCCACGGCCTGTCCGACAATGGTCGCCAGCGCCGCGCCGGCTGTCCCCATGGCCGGGAAGCCCAGCAGGCCGAAAATCATGATCGGGTCCAGGATAATGTTGAGGGCGGCCCCGCTGATTTGGGAAATCATGCTGTAGGTCGAACGGCCCGTAGACTGGAGCAGCCGCTCAAAGGTGATCTGCCCAAAAAGGAAAACGCTGCCAATACAGATAATGCTCAGGTAATCGCGGCCGCTTTCAAGGATCCCTGGGATGTCCGTCTGGGCGCGGAAGAAAAAGTCCGTTCCGAAAAGCCCAAACAACAGGAATGCCGCAGCCCCCAACATGGCCAGCAATATGCCGTTGCAGGCGGCGCGGTTGGCATCTGCGAATTTTTTCTCGCCCAGGTTTCGGGAGAGCAGGGCGTTGATGCCGACGCCGGTGCCGCTCGATACCGCAATCATCAGGTTCTGGACCGGGAACGCCAGCGACAGCGCCGTCAATGCGTCCTCGCTGATGCGGGAGACGAAGACGCTGTCGACGATGTTGTAAAGGGCCTGTACCATCATCGAAAGCATCATCGGCAGCGCCATCGAGATCAGCAGCTTGCCGATGGGCATCGTACCCATTTTGTTTTCGGCGGGGGCCTGTCCTGGCTGTCCGCCGGCGGGGCTTTGTGAAATCTGTGACAATGCAACCACCTCATTTTTATTTAGTTAGAAATCTAATTATATATGGTAAAAAATAGCTCCGGCAACGCTTGCCGGAAATGCCATATACATATACATGATACTAGCATTTGGCAAAAATGTCAAGAGAGGCGGCAAAAAATCTGCTTTTTCACCAAAATCCTAAAGCCCGTCGCAAAGCTTTTCCAATAAAGGCAAAACCGCTGCCCCAAGATAGGGCAGCGGCGCTTTCCAGCAATAGGGAAAAAGGAGCTTTCAGTCAATCTCGACCATAACCTTTTCGCCCTTTTGCTGAGCGGCGGAGCGCATGACGACCCGGATTGCTTTAGCAATCCGGCCCTGTTTGCCGATAACCCGTCCCATATCCCCCTGGGCTACGCTCAGGTGATAGATGGTGACGCCGTCTTCGGCGGACTGTTCGCTGGTCACCTTGACAGACTCCTTGTCCTCCACCAGCCCGCGGGCCAGTGTAACCAACAGTTCTTCCATCCTGTCCCTCCTGTCTGCTTTGCTGCAACGGGGCGGGATTATTTCTCAGCGGCGATCTTGAGGATCTTTTTCACCGTATCGGTGGGCTGAGCGCCAGTTGCAATCCATTTTTCGGCCTTTTCCATATCCACGCTGATCAAGCTGGGGTTTTTGGTGGGGTCGTAGGTGCCGATTTCTTCAATGAAGCGGCCGTCTCTGGGGTAACGGGAATCCGCTACGACAATCCGGTAAAAGGGGGCTTTTTTTGCGCCCATTCTGCGAAGTCTGATTTTTACTGCCATGGTTGGTTTCCTCCTGAAAAATATTGTTGATTCTATCCTGTCCCAGTTGGGAAGCAGCCCAAAAGCCGCAGCTTAAGGGCCGTTTCCCTGCCGGGCCAAAAGCGTTTTTACATGGGCATCATGGGGAAGCGCATTTTCCGCCGGCCTTTTTTGCCGAAGCCGCCCAGCTGCTTCATCATCTGTTTCATCTGGTCAAACTGCTTAAGCAGGCGGTTGACGTCCTCTACCTTAGTCCCGGAGCCGGCGGCGATGCGCCGTTTGCGGGAGGGGTTGATGATGGAAGGCTTTTCCCGTTCGGCAGGGGTCATCGAGGTAATCATCGCCTCAATGCGGACGAGCTGGCGGTCGTCGACATCGACCTCTTCCAGTTTTTTGCCGACGCCGGGCAGCATCCCCAAAATCTGCTTCAAAGAGCCCATTTTCTTAATTTGCTGCATCTGGTCAAGCAGGTCGTTCATATCAAAGCTGTTCTGCTGCATTTTACGGGCCAGCTCTTCGGCCTTTTGCTCGTCTACGGCGGTTTGGGCCTTTTCAATCAGGGTAAGCATATCCCCCATGCCCAAAATCCGCGAAGCCATCCGTCCAGGGTGGAAAGGCTCAAGGTCGTCGAGTTTTTCGCCGATGCCGGAGAATTTAATAGGTTTGCCTGTAACCTGGCGGACGGAAATGGCCGCGCCGCCGCGGGTATCCGAGTCCAGTTTTGTCAGGATTACGCCAGTAACCGGCAGCGCTTCATTGAAGGTGCTGGCTACCGTCACCGCGTCCTGGCCAGTCATCGCGTCCACCACCAGCAGGATCTCGTTGGGATGGACTTCCGCTTCAATGCGCTTCAGCTCGTCCATCAGCTGCTCGTCAATGTGCAGCCGGCCGGCGGTATCGACAATGACTAGGTCATGCCCATGGTCTTTGGCGAATTTCAGGCCTTCTTTGGCGATTTCCACCGGGTTGCCCTGGCCCATCTCAAACACCCTAGCCCCGGCTTTTTCACCGACGATTTTCAGCTGTTCGATTGCAGCTGGCCGGTAAACGTCGCAGGCGATCAGAAGCGGCCTGCACCCGGAATTGGTTTTGAAGTATTTGGCAAGTTTAGCCGCGTGGGTCGTTTTGCCGCTGCCCTGCAGCCCGCACATCAGGACGATGCAGGGGGGCTTTGAAGGGAATTCCAGCCTGGCGTTCTCGCCGCCCATCAGCGCGGTCAGCTCTTCATTGACAATTTTGATGACCTGTTGGGCGGGCGTCAGGCTTTCAAGGACTTCCTGCCCGACGGCCCGTTCGCTGACAGTCTTGACAAAATCCTTGACGACCTTGTAGTTGACGTCTGCCTCCAGGAGGGCCAGCTTGACTTCGCGCATAGCTTCCTTGATATCTTGCTCGCCGAGTTTCCCTTTAGAGCGCAGTTTTTTAAAGGCCTGCGACAATTTTTCCGAAAGGCTTTCAAAGGCCACGTTATCCCTCCTGTTACGGTTCCTCGCTGGTATCGAAATAGTCGTTGACGCATTTTTCTAAAAGCCGGCTGATAGCTTCCGCCCGTTTTGCGATGCCTGCCGAGTGGACGCTGCGGTTTTCGGCTTCGATTTCGCGGCAGAGCCGCCCGACGGTTTCCACCGCCTCCAGCAGCCCAGTGATCTTCTGCGCCAAATGGAGCTTTTCCTCCATTTCCAGCATAAAAGCTTCGCCGCGTTTGATGTTGTCCCGCACCCCTTGCCGGGTAATGCCCTCATGCTCGGCAATCTCAGCCAAAGAGAGGTCCTGGTTGTAATAAAGGTCGATCACATCCCGCTGCTTATCGGTGAGCATGGGGCCGTAGTGGTCGAGCAGCAGGGAGATCCCCAGGTTTTTATCCGCCAATCCCCATCACCCCAACATTTTTCTGCCCAAAGGGCCAACAGGTGTAAACCTTTTTCCTTTACACCATACCATTATACAGGCAGAAGCGCCGGCTGTCAAGGGGTTTTGCTTTACATTTCCGATGCACACTAAAAATAATCGCGCTGTACCGCCCAGATTTATAGGCAGTACGCACAATAAACCCTGATCCTTTCCGCAACGGCTTGATGCCGTGGCAGAAGGCTAAAAACATAACGTGCTACAGCGCGCTGTATAACGGTGAAAAAATCCGCAGCTATCGTACTGTACGCTAAAAAAGCAAAAATCCCAGTTGAAAATCAGAGGCAAAAATGCTATAATATAGGTTGAAATTGATTAAAGGGATGAAAAGGCATGAAGAAAAAGTTTCCTTTCCTTGTTTTGTCCATTTGGACGCTATCCCTGCTTGCCGGATGCGGCGGCGGGGAACTCTCTTCCCTTTCGGAAAGCTCCTCGCCTGACGGGCCGGTTGCGCTGACGGTATGGGGGGCGGAGGAGGACGAAGCGCTGCTTCAGGAGATCATCGCATCGTTCCAGTCCTATTACGCCGCCGAGGCCAGCTTCCAGATCAGCTATTCCCCGCAGAGCGAATCCAACTGCAAGGATGTGCTGCTTGGGGATTTGGAGGGCGGGGCGGATGTGTTCGCCTTTGCCGACGACCAAGTGGCGGCGCTGGCGGCGGCCGGCGCGCTGGACCCTATTGCGGCTGAGGAGGCGGGGATACTCCGCAGCGCTTCCCTTTCCGCCGCTGCAGCAGCGGCAAGCGTTGGGGACACGCTGTACGCCTATCCGTTGACGGCGGATAATGGATATTTCCTTTACTATAACAAAGCTTATTTTTCCGAAGAGGATGTCCAGACGTTGGATCGGATGCTGGAAATAGCGGCCGAAGCAGAACGTCTGGTGGCGATGGACTGGACCTCTGCCTGGTACGTCTACGCCTTTTTTGGCAATACCGGTATGGAGGTTGGGCTGAACGAGGACGGCTTGACCAACTATTGCACCTGGAACAGCGCTGATGGGCCTGTCCGGGGGACAGATGTGGCCAAAGCGATGCTGGCTATCGCAGCCAGCCCCGGTTTTGCAAGCCGGACAGATACCGATTTCCTGGCCGGTGTGCGGGACGGTTCCATTATCGCCGGAGTGAGCGGCGTCTGGAACGCGATGGCTGTTGAGGAAGCCTGGGGGGCGGACGTCGGCGCTGCCAAGCTGCCTACTTATACCTGCGCCGGGCAGCAGATCCAAATGGCCTCCTTTTCTGGCTGTAAGCTGATCGGCGTCAACGCCTACTCGGAGTATCCAGAGTGGGCAGCCCGGCTGGCGGAATGGATTGTCAGTGAGGAGAACCAGCGCCTGCGCTTTGAGCTGCGCGGCCAAGGGCCTGCCAATGTTCAGGCCGCCAGTTCGCCGGAGGTGCAGGCTTCGCCGGCGATAGCGGCGCTGCTGGCCCAGTCGAATTATTCCCAGCTTCAGCGCGTCGGCGGGAAGTTTTGGGATCCGGTGGCCGAGTTTGCCGGCAGCATGGCGTCCGGCAACCCGTCCGGCGCTTCTCTCCAATCCCAGCTTGACCGTATGGTTGAGGGCGTATCCGCCCGTTAGCGGCTTGATTGAATTGTCCGACTGGCAGTTCCAAAAAATAGAGGCCACCTTTCCGGCCGGGCTTGGCCGGAAAACCTGAGGAGGGGATTCTATGAAAGGCAGGCTGACGCTGCAGCAGAGGCTGGTTTTGCCTATTATTCTGCTAGGGCTGGTAATGCTGTTGGCAAACATCCTGGCAGTATTCAGTATCAACAATGTCCACGCCAACGCGGGGACTATCGTCGATCAATATATGGTCAGCGAGGAGCGCCTGGAGGAGCTTAGGCGCTCAATGATGGATATCCACCGGCTGGCGCTGTCCCATATTGTGGCGGAAGATCATGCGACGATGATTAAGCTGGTGCAGGAAATCAAGGAGGAGGAAGCGGCGCTGGATGAAAAAATGCGCCTTTACGAGGGTTTTGTCGCCGAGGACGACCAGGCGGCATATCGCTCCCTTCTGGAAAACTACGACGCCTTTAAGCGCGCGCTGGTCGACCTGGTTTGCGCCAGCGCCGACAGCAAGACCCAAGCGGCTTATGCGACCGCCAATGGGGAGGTCGCTTTGCGGAGCCAGGCGGCGGAAGGGGAACTTGACGCCCTTTCTGATTCCGTCAGCAGCGCGGCGGCGGCCGCTCGAAGCCGCCTGTTGACGGTTTACGCGGTTTCGCTGGCTACCAGCGCAGCCGCCCTGGTTATCGGGGTCCTGCTGATGATGGCGGCGCTGCGCAACATCCGGCGGAGCGTTATTTCCCCGATACGCCATGCCGTGGACACCCTCCAGGACAGTTCCGAGCGTTTAAGCGGGGTGGTCGGGGAGGTCCGCCGCCGGGTTTCTGATTCCAGCAGCAGCGTCCGTCGGCTTTCCGGCCTGACAGACCGGCTTTCCGCGGCTTTTGGGGAGATTTCGGACAGTACTGCCGTTATCAGCGCCAGCGCCGCCAATATGCAGGACAGCGCCCAGAATATGGCGGAGGAGTGCGCCGCCATTACCTGCTATTCAACGGAAATGCGGGAAAGGGCCGAGGGGATGGAGCGTTCCGCCAAGGGCGAGATGGAGGCGGTCCGCATTAGAACCGCAGAAATTGTAGCCATGTTGGACAAAGCTCTTGAACAGAGCAAAAGCGTGAACCAAATCGCCATCCTAACCAAAGATATCCTGTCCATCTCTTCCTCAACCGACCTGATTGCCATCAATGCTTCTATTGAGGCTTCACGGGCGGGGGAATCGGGGAAAGGGTTCGCCGTTGTGGCGCAGGAAATCCGCCAACTGGCCGATTCCTGTACCGAGACCGCCAACCATATCCAGGAGGTCAGCACAGTGGTCACTGGGGCGGTAGGATATCTTGCCAAAAGCGCCCAGGAACTGGCCGACTATTTGGGCGAAGCTGTTGCGGCGCAGCTGGAGCTGTCCGTCCGCACCGGTCAGCAGTACCGGGAAGATTCCGATTACATCAAACAGGCGATGGAGTCCTTCAGCGACCGTACCAACCAGTTTAGGTCTGCGATGGATGAAATAGCCGGTTCCATTTCCAGCATCTCCAGTTCGGTCGAAGGGGCGGTTTCTGGTATTACTGGCGCAGCTGGCAGCACCCGCAGCTTGGTGAACGATATGGCCGGCATTGCCGGGCGGATGGACGCCAACCAGGAGATCGTCGGTAAGCTGCAAAGCCAAATGCAGACGCTGGCTAACCTTTAGGTTTTCACAACATATTTTTGTAGAAACGGAAAAGGAACTCCGAAAAGATTCGTCTTTTCGGAGTTCCTTTCAGCTTGCCGAAAACTAGCAACGTCCTGGTCGCCCTCCGCAGAGGGCGAAATTTCCCTATAGTATCTCTTTAATAAGGGAAACCGTACAAAACAAAATCAGCCCAGCGCGGCAATATCAATAATTTCATACTCGCGGCAACCAAGGCCCATCGCTGCGGCCGTCTCTACGGTATGGATTGCGTTGCGGGTTTCCATCCGCTCAATCATCGCAGCCTTGCCAGGGTCAGGGGAGTTGTAAACGGCGTCGGAACAGGCCTGATCCACGGCCACAGGGTCCAGCGAGGCAAAAATGCCGATGTCCGCCATCTCCGGCTCGGCAGGGTGGCTGTCGCAGTCGCAGTCCACCGACAAACGGTTGGCGACGTTGATATAGACGATATTCTCGCGGCCCATATAGGTCATGACCGACTCGCAGGCTTCGGCCATGCTTTCCAGGAAAGAGTCGTGGTCGGCGGTCCAGATATCCTCCGGCACGCCCGCGCCGTGGATGTGGGCTTTGCCGTGGGAAGAAGCAATGCCGATGGACATATTCTTCAGCGCGCCGCCGAAACCGCCCATTGCGTGCCCTTTGAAGTGGGAAAGCATCAGGATAGACTGGTAATTTTTCAGATGGCTGCCGACGAAATTCTCCTTCAGATGCTTGCCGCCAGTGACAGGCAGCGCCATTTCGCCTTCCTCATCCATAATATCGCAGGGGGCGATTTCCGGGAAGCCGTGCTCTTTGATGGCCTCCCAATGGTCGGCGCTCTTCATGCGGCGGCCCTCGTAGGCTGTATTGCATTCGACAATCGTACCGTTGACTTGCTGTACCAGCCCCTTGATTAGGGCGGGCTGGAGGAAATTATGGCCGCCAGGTTCGCCAGTGGAGATTTTCACGGCCACCTTGCCTTTCAGGGTTGCGCCCAGCGCCTGGAAAATCTTCTGTAAAGATTCGCCGGTGATTTCGGTGGTGAAATAGACTTTTGCCTTTTCCATAGAAAACCGCTCCTTTTTAGGTTGATGTTTTTATTATATAACATGGAGTACCCTCTAAGTCAAGGCCTGTCCCTGTGATTTTTTTGTGAATTTTCCTATCCTCCCCGGGGGGATGGCCGTTTTTACTGATAAATCAGCAGCATTACCTTGCCGGTAAGGCCTGCGGGCTGCGGCTCCTTAAAATATTCCCGTTCCCGCCAGTTGAACCAGCGCTCCCGCAGGTGCTTGTTGATTGTCTCGCCAAAATAAGGCCAGACGTCCAGCAGCGGGGCTTCCTCTGTCTCAGCGGCGGCAATTTCCGGCGACAGCATTGCGTTGATGATAGTGCTGCGCACCTCCAGCTGCAGCTTATTTTTGCCGGGCCTTAACGCTTTTGCGATATCCAGCCTGAACGGCCGTTTCCAGATGTCGCCGCAGAAAATACCATTGACATAGACTGACGCTGTACAATGAAGCGTTTCAAGGGCCAATTCAGCCCGTTTTGCGGAACCGTCCCAGCTAAATTCTGCCTGGTAGCTGCCTGCACCGGAATACCACTGCAGCGCTTCTGCTTCGCTCCAAAGTCTCGGCGTTTCGCTTTCCGGTAAGGTTACGCCGTTTGCCGCCAGCGTCCAGCCAGTAATTTCCATCTCTTTTACAGGCTGCGGCAGCGTTTTTACTTCCGGTTTGCCTATCTCCGGCCCAAAGACTAGGAAAATAGACTGCATTGGTGCAAACTTCAGCCGCACAGTCAGCAGGCCGTCTTTTTCCGACAGTTCCTGCACTGGCAGAATCTCGCCGCTTTCGGCGTCAAGCGCCTCAAACCTGGCTGATAGCTGATGGAAGACAAGGGAGGTGTCGGCGGGTTCCCTAGAAACGTTGGCAAAGAAATAAAGGTCGTTTTTGCCGTCGCGGCGGTGGACAAACCCTACCTGTTCGTTTTTTTCGACCGTTACGTCCGGGGTTATTTCCCGGCGCAGCAGCTCCAATAGCGCGTTCTCTTTATTTTCTGTAAGGAACACCCGGCCTTTGCCGCAATCCCCGCCAAAAAGCCTCGCCATAATCTGCTTGACTTTTTCATGGTCAGTTTTCCCTTCGATTAACCCGCAGCTGCGGCTGGGGATGCCGTCGGCGATCAGCGTACCGCCTGCCTTGACGAACCTTTCCAGTTGCAAAGCCGTTTCCAACGGCAGCCGCCCGCACTGTAAAAGCAGGATCGTGCGGTAGCAGTTGGAGCCGATATGCAGCCCGTCTGCTGCCGCCTTGCCTAGGGCGCAGATCCCTTCGTCATTCAGATAATCAAACCAATAGCCCGCCTTGTTGATGCGGTCGGCCGACGCCCTGCCGATGCGCTCTTCCAGCTTCATTGCCAGATGCAGGTCGGAAAGCATCCCTTCTGCCCAAACATCAGCCTGCGGCAGGTAGATGCCGATATTTGACACCGGTTCCCCAAGCCGCAGCATCGCGCAGCAGGATTGGATATAATGACCCAGATGATGGTAGAGGGGCCACCAGCCGGCAGTGTGGTTGATGTTGCAGCTGGCGTAGAAGGGCCAGCCATGGGGGTCGGCTTCGGGCGGGCTGTAGGCATAGCCGTGGTTGACGATCATATTCATGCCGTCGAGGAAAACCGCATCGACGGCAGCTTTCAGGTCCTCCAATGTTTCGGTGAAGCGCGGCACCTTCAGCCAGGTAAAGGATTCGTTGGAGATGATTTTTTTGCCGTAGAGATGGCCGCTTGAGGAGGCCAGCCGCCGGTGGATGGTGTTGCATTCCAGTTTGTCATGCTCGCCGAAAGTCTCCCCTTCCGGGATATCGGCGCAGGCGTAGGCTTTTAGGATATCCCCCCAAGTGCCGTGGGCCTGGATGCGGGCAGCAAGGCCGCGGGCACGGCTCCAGTCGGTAAAGCGGGCAAAGAAATTTTCAATAGTCAGATCGGACATTGTGCGGAAATAGTCATAGCGGATATCGCCGGTAATTTCGCCCATATCTCCCCAGAGCGCGTAAATATAGGGCTCCAGCAAATAACCCCGCCGCTTTTTGAATTCTTCCAGCAGCGCGCCGCTCCAGTTGTGTCCATCGCACTCAATCGAATCGCAGAATAGGCTCCCGAGATTATCCCCGAGCCGCTCGGTTAACGGCTCGACCATCTGCTCAAAAAAACGGTCAAAAGCGGCGGCGCTGCAGTGGTCCATCACCAGCCCGTCGGCGTTGGGGCAGGGCTTCAGCACTGGCTGGCGGTAGCGGTTAACGACAAAAACCGTCAGTTTATGCCGCCCTTCGGGGATGTCGACCGGCTGCATCTGGGCGCCCCAGGGCCAGTTGAACAGGTATTTGTCGGTAAAAGCAGCGGTGACGTCCCGCGCCGTTTCGGGGCGCATGGCGCAGCCCTCCATCTTCCCTAACGAGGCGGCGGCGACGCTGCCGGTGAATTGGGTGGTGAAGTCGTGGCTGTAGCGGCAGGGGCCCATGATATCCAGCTGGTAGGGGAGGGCGCTCTGCATCGCGAATTCCTCGCTGATGGGCGGGCCGCCGTAGGGCCAGCTGGAACCAGGCGTAAAGTCAAACCGCAGCCCCATTTCGCGGCAGCGCCGGGCTGCATACCCCACCAGCTCAAAAAAGCGCGGTGAAAAGTAGGGGACGTTTTCAATGCCTTTTTCGGGGTCGTCGCGGTGAAGCGGGTAGAGGATCTGTACCTCGACGCCGCCAAGCCCCGCCTCCTTCATAAACCGAAGCTCACGGTCGATTTCCTTTTCCGTTACCGCGCAGCCGTACCACCACCAGCGGGTCATCCCCTTGCTTTCTTCCGGCGGTTTTTTGATGATGTCTTGATATTTCATAAAGCGGCTTGTACCTGCCTGCAAAGCAGGCCCTTTCCTTTTGTTGAGTCTATTATAGCACATTTTCTAACGGCTGTCTCGAAAATTTCACTCTTCCTGCTCGCCTATTTCCAGGTTTTCCAGCGAAAATTCCACGCACATGACCAGCAGCTCATTACGGGTGCGCCCGGTTGTCTGCGCGACCTTGTCCAGCTGGCGGACAAGGCGGTCAGGCAACCGCGCCGAAACCACGGTAGTCTTGCCGTAAGGGGATTTTTTCGGGTTGACAATGAATTTCTTTTCCATAAATATCACCTCGTAATTATTGTAGCTACATTTTTGTAGTTTAAATAGACTACACAGGTTGACAAATACACTACAATATGCTATACTATGGTTAACCGGGCCGAAAAAAGGCGAAAAGCCGGGAAAGGAAGGCGTGTTCAATATGTGGAAGTGTAAAAATTGCGGGGAAATGAATGAAGATTTTCAACGGAAGTGTTCTGGTTGTCAGGAAAAGAAAATGACGTCTGAACAAAGGCTTTGCCTAGAAACGCTCCATCTTAAAGAGCAAACTAATAAATTTGTCGGGATATGTATTGTATACGCTGTGATAATTTTCTTTTTTCTGGCAGTTTTACTTTTCAATTAGCTATTATGGCGGCCCTAGTGTGAATTTTGATGCTCAATCAATGTTTATAGGTCTTGGTACAGTTGTTGACACGGTATTTGGCAGCGAGGGTCGAAGTTCCTTACCGAAGTATGATGCCCAAGAAGGACGAATAATTCCCATAATTTTCCTATCCCCCGCGGCTTTTGGGCTGCGGGGGCTTTATTTTCGTTCACGCTGATTGGTTTTTCCATTTTTGACTGCTTTTTCTTTTAAAAACCTCGGCAAATCCCTTGTTTTCTGTAAAAAATCATGGTAAAATAAATAAGTATTACCTGGGAAAGGGAACGCTTGCCCTCTGGTCAAGTGCGGGTCATAAAGATGTTTGAGTTTGTCATTATTTTAATCGCAGTCATTTTGATGCTGGCGGTACTCAGCCTGTTCGCTGTGTATGTGCTGCCGATTGTGGCGGCTATCGCCGTGCTGACTGGGCTGGCCTTTGCACTGAAAAACTATGTCTTGGCTATTGTGCGGGAGATGAATTTTAGGAGTTGGGCATGGAGGGCCGGCGACGAACCGGCCAAGCGCAGTTACTTTTTCGGGCCGGGGTATGTGCAGCTGGCGCTGACCATCATAGAGGCTTTTTCTTTGAACATTGCGTCGGGGAAGAAGCTTTGGGAATTCGGGGACGTGATCCGCGGCACGACGGACGGCTTTTGGGGGCTTTTGCGGGGGCTGGCGGCTTTTGCCTTCAAGCTCACCGCCTGTATCAGCATTTATGTAATCGGCACGGCGCTGTGCGTGGTGCTGGGGCTGGTGCATGGTTCCATTACGACGGCGTTTATGGTGCTTTTCTATATCATTTTCATGGTTGTCTGGCTGATTGACCGAATTTACCTAATCAAAAATAAAATCCGTTCGGACTGTCCCAACTGCCATAAGCGCTTTCTGGTGCCCTATTTTCAGTGCCCTCAATGTTTTGCGGTACATAAGCGGTTGGTGCCGGGACCTTACGGGGTATGGCGGCACAAATGCAGCTGCGGCTATAAGCTGCCGTCAACTTTCTTCAATGGACGCTCAAAGCTTAACAGCCTTTGCCCGCTCTGCGTCACCCCGCTTGTAGATTCTGGGGCGCGGCCCATCGTCTTCCAGTTGGTAGGCGGCAGCAAAGCGGGGAAAACGGTCTATCTATCGGCCTTTTTCCACCAATACTTTGAAAAGCTTGACCGGATGGGGGTGCCTTATGCCATTACAGAGGAGTATAAGCCCTATTTTGACGAGCTTGCCCAGTGGTATCAGGGCGGGGACTGCCCCGCTACCGCCCAGCTCAATTCCCAGATGTATCCGGTGCTGATTGACAGCAAGGCCGGGGTGCGCCGGCAGTTTTCCATTTACGATATCGCCGGCGAGATGTTCGACGGCTTTACTGCCGACCACGAGATCCAGCAGGAACAGTTCCATTACTGCGACGGAATCCTCTTTCTGCTCGACCCCTTCAGCAGCGGCAGGCTGCGCCAGGCCCGTATGGACAGGGGCGGCGTCGACGGTTTCAGCGATATGGCGGTTGAAAATGTCGCTGAAAATTTCATCAACTACCTGATCCGCACCGGCCATGCCAAGACCAACGTCCGCTGCAGCATCCCGGTTTCGGTGCTGATTGCCAAGGCCGACGTCCCCGAAGTCAAACAGGCTGTCGGCCCGGCAAAAATCCGGCGCGCCTTCCAGCAGAACCCGGAGCTGTACCAAACCCTTGAGCAGGCAAGGGACGGCGAGTGCCGCCAGTTTTTGATTGATATCGGCCTTTCGGCGGCAGTCGACAATCTTGAGGCCCAATTCCCCAACCTGCATTACTTCCCGGTCAGCGCCATGGGGCATTCTCCAGACGGTTCGGCCTACGAGCCATGGGGGGTCGCCGACCCAGTGGAGTGGATCCTGCCGTTGGCGGATAAGGCCCTCGCCGGGGTACTTAAAGAAGAAATGGACACGCAAAGCTTCCCGCCGCTGGAAGGGGATGGCCTTGAGGGGAATTTTAAGGCTTCAGAAGGCGCGCCCCTGCCGGCCGCCGGGAAGTCAGTAAAGGAGAATTAGAAATGGCATTAGACAAGAAACTGCGCTCAGAAGCGACTGGCAGTCCGCTGCCGCCCGAAGAGCCGGCCCCCGCTCCCGCCGAGGCTGCCGGGATGCCGGAAGCAAAGCCTTTCCAGCCGCCTTCCGTGGATGCCCAGCCCGCAGAGCCGCAGCCGCCGGTTTTTCACCAGGCGGAGGGCGGCTTCCAGGAAAGCTATCCCGCCCCGCCTCCTGCTGCGGGCAGGGTTCCTCAGGGGGGCCCGAACGCCGGCGGCCCAGGGTATCGCATCCCGGCCCAGGCCGGCTATGAAAATTATACGATGCCTGCCGGCGGGTACAGCTATATGTCTCAGATACCCCAAGCAGCGGCCTATCCCCCGCAGGGCTACGCCGCCCAGCCGGTGTACGCGCCGGCCCCTTCTGATGTGGCTGAGGCCTTGATGCGGATTGAGGGCCAGCTTTCGATGCTGGCGGCTAGGGTTGAGGCTTCCGGGGTCAACGGGGCGGTGCTGCAGGACAGCCTTGCCGCTGTCGAGCGGCAGCTGGCGGCGCTGGCAAAGCCCAACGGCGGCGTCCAGGATAGGCTGGTAGGCCTTAGCCGGCAGCTTTCGGCTATGGCGGCTTCCAAGTCTGACAGCAGCCTTGCCGAGCGGCTTGCGGGGCTGGAGCAGCTGGTTGCCGGTATCGCTGAAAAGCAGGACCGCAACGACCGCCAGTTGGCCCAAGACCTGCGGGAGAACGCCAATTTCAGGGTGCAGGTGCGCCAGGGGATGCAGCATGACCTGGACACCCTGCGGGCGGAACAGAGCGGGGAGAAATTTGACCCCATCCTCAAGGAGATCGCGGCGGTCTACTCCGACTACCAGACGCTGTTAAACGAGGAGCTGCCCGAGCGGGCGCGGAAAAACCTGGCAGCGCTTTTTGAGCAGCTGGAAGATCTCCTTTTGGATTACGGCGCAGAGAAGGTCTGCAGCGAGGCGGGCTCGGCGCGCCAGCCGCGCCTTTGCAAAATTATCGGCAAAATCCCCACTGCCGACAAAGAAAAGCATAACACCATTGCCGCCAGCCGCAAGCCCGGCGTCATCCGCGGGCGGGTTGTCCTTTACCAGGAGCTGGTGGACGTTTACATCTATGACCCGGGCGCTGCCCCCGAGGCAGCGCCCAGCCCCGAGCCGGCGGAACCCCCCGTTTCGGAGGAAGCGCCGGCCGGACAAGCGCCGGCAGATACCGCGGATGGGGCGGCTGCCCCGCAGGCCCTTTGATTTTTTGGCTATCACCCTAACTTATTTTTCAGGAGGAAATCATTATGAGCACTTACGGCATTGATCTTGGCACCACCTATTCCTGCATCGCGGCCCTTGACCGCAACGGCAACCCCGAAGTCATCCGCAACCAAACCGATGCCAGCGACACCCTGGCTTCCGCCGTTTTCTTTGAGAGCGCCGACAACGTCATCGTCGGCAACAGCGCCAAAGATATGGTCGAGACCGACGGCGACCGGGTCGTCCAGTTCGTCAAGCGGGAAATCGGCAAAGCGGACGGCCAAGTCTATGAGTTTGACGGCAAGACCTATACCCCGGTGGAAATCAGCGCCCTGATCCTCAAGCGCCTCAAGCAGATGGTGGAGGAGCAGGGGGGCACAGTGGACAATGTGGTTATTACCTGCCCGGCCTATTTTGGCCTTGAGGAGCGCAATGCCACCCGGCAGGCCGGCGAGCTTGCGGGGATGAACGTCTTGAATCTGATCAACGAGCCGACCGCGGCGGCTTTAAGCTACTGCGCCCGCCAATTCCAGGAGGAGAAGACCATCCTTGTCTACGACCTGGGCGGCGGCACCTTCGACGTGACTATCGTCAAAATGTCGATGGTGCTCAACAGCGAGGGCAACGAAGTGCAGCGGGTAAGCGTCGTTGCCACCGGCGGCAACGACCTTCTGGGCGGCAAGGACTGGGACGACAAGCTCTTTGACCATATCCTGCAGGCCTGCTGCGACGAGAACGCCCTGACCCCTGATGAAATTGACCCCGAAACCCGCCAGGCCATCCGCAGCCGGGTGGAGACGGCCAAGAAAAAGCTGACCAACGCCGAGTCCGCCAAAGTCAAAGTCAGCGTCAACGGCGCGATGACCACCGTGACCATCACCCGCGAGGAATTTGAGGCCCTGACTGCCGATAAGGTGGCCCAGACGATGACCTATGTCGAGGATGTGCTGGGCAAGGCCGGCAATATCGAGATTGACACCGTGCTGCTGGTGGGCGGTTCCACCTTTATGCCGATGATCCGCAGCGCTGTCGAGGCCCGCTTTCCCGGCAAGGTGCAGCTGGAGGACCCCGACCGCGCCGTGGCCAAGGGCGCTGCCATCTACGCCAGTATGCTGGTGGATGAATATAACGCTGAACCCGAATCGGGGAGCGCGCCTGCGTCCGGCGGCGGGGACGGCATCCCCTTCAACAGCCCTGCAAAGCCCAAAAAGGCCGCCGGCCCCACCGACATCGGCGACTATGTCGAGGACCAGGCCCCCCGTTCCTTTGGCCCCGGCGTCATGAGCAGCGGCGAGTACGTCATTGACAACCTGATTAAGATGGGGGATATCATGCCGGTCAGCGTGACCGAGACCTATTACACCGTTGCCGACAACCAGGAACGGATCGTCCTGCGGGTGTTCGAGAGCATGAACATTGGCCAGCACGTCCCCCCTTGCGTCAATAACCAGGACGAAGAGCAGCCCACCGATCCGGCGGATAAGGTGAAGAAGCTGGGCGAGCTGGAAATGCTGCTGCCTGAAGGGATGTCAAAAGGCTCTCCCATTGAGGTTACTTTTGTGCTGGACGCCAGCGGCATCCTGGTCAAGGCGCTGAATGTCAACAGCAATGAAGCTGTCGAAATCACCATCCGCATGGGTTCGGATGTCGATAAGGAAAACAGCGCGGTCAACGAGATCAGCGTCTCTGCTGAATAAGCGGACAAGCGGCGCGGCAGGATGCGTCTTGCCTTTAGAAGGCGCGCCTGCCGCCCCTTTAAGGGGGGGAATATTTGATGGGCTATCATGATACGCTGGTTTCTGATTTCCGGGACAGCCGGTTCCAGCAAGCTTTTAAACAGTATTTTTCCGAGCTTCAGCTCCAGGTCAAGGACTGGGACGGGCTGTTTGCCGAGATGGACGGCGAAGGCGGGAACCAGGCCTTTGTCCGCGCCGCGGCGGGCGGGCCGGTAATCGGTTTTATCCAGTTTAAGCCCATCGCCTTTACCAGTTGGTTTTTTGAAGGGGCCTGCGGGTTTATCCGCGAGTTCTGGGTGGCGGAGGAGTATCGGGGGATGGGGCATGGGTCGGCGCTGCTTGGGCTGGCCGAAAAGCATTTTCTTGAAAGCGGCCTCTATACGGCTATCCTGACCGCCGATACCGCCGGCGGATTTTATGAGGCGCGCGGTTACCGCAAGGCCCTGGGGTGTAAGGCGAAAAATAAGATGGATGTGTTTGTCAAGCAGCTGGGCGGCGGCTGAAACGGCGCTTATTGCAGGGGGATGGTCAATAGATAACCCTTCAGGCAGGCGTTGTATCCATATTCGCCGACAATCGCTGGGCCGACTGGCCTGCGGCGTCCCGCCTGGAATTTGAAAACAGCAAGCAATAATCGGTTTGGAGGAGAGAGTACGTTGGAGCGCAAAAACTTTTTCGAGCTGCTGGGGCTGCCCTTTGACCCTGTCGAGCCCAATGAAACCAGATTCAAGGCGGCCTTCCGCGCAGCGGCGGCGGAGTGGAAAAAGCGCGCCGAGGAAACCGTCAACAATCCCCAAAGCAACGAGCAGAAAGCCGCCGCTATGGCGGAGCTGGCGCTGTTGCCGGAGATAGAGGCGGTGATGGGGGAGAAAAAGTCCCGCAACGCTGAAGCCAGGGAGCTGCGGGAGCAGCGGACGGCCCAGCTGGAACAGCTGCTGGACATCATGATGGTGGATGAAACCGGTTCGCCGGAGGTTACCAGCGCCCAGATCCGCAGCGTCCACCTGAAGCTGGGGCTGTCTATCGAGTCGGTTGAAAAGTCCTATAAAAAGAAAGGCTTTACGGTGCAGGAAAAGGCCAAGCGGCTGAATCTGAACGAGTTTTTCCTGCTGCGGACGACGCTGGCCAATTTAGACCAATGGTTTGACATCCTGCGCAGCGCCCGCTTTGAAAAGGAAAACGACGTTCAATACGTCAAGCGCAACTATCCCTGGCACAGCAAGGTGACCAACCTCTATGAGTTGGCCTTCTATCTGAAAGGGGACAGCGGTTTGACTATCGAGGACTACCGTAAAAAGCGCACAGCCGACCTTTGTTCAATTATGGAGGCCCAAGCTTCCCAATTCACCGCCAATTTAAGCGGTTATGGCCATGTGATCGGTGACCTGCTCCATTCGGCCTGCGCCCAGGTCTTCAACTCCGAGGCCAATCGCCGCAAGTATGACCGCTCGCTGGAGCTTGAAAAGCTTGGGAGCTTTTTCAGCCTTCTGAAGACCGCCCCCGAAGACTTTAAAAAGGACCGCTTTTTCGCTGAAAGCTGCGTCACGACCATCCAAAAATACTTCCCCGACTATGACCTCGCGCTGGCCCTCTATAACCAAGAAGCCGGCCTCTTGGGCGACCCTTATGAGCCGGTGGAGGCGCTAATCCATGTGACCTGCGGGGGCTGCAAAGCCCCGGCCCAGTTCCGCACCCGCAAGGAGGCCGTTGCGGCCCGCTGTTCCGCCTGCGGCGCGGCGCTCTATACCGAATGCCCCAGCTGCCGCAACAAGGTTCCCGCCTCTGCGGAGCGCTGCAGCTGCGGGTTCCTGATTTCCGAGATGCAGTTTTTCGACGAATACGTCAAACTCGCCCAATTCGCTCTAGAGGAAATGGACCTTGTCGAAGCGCGCAAACAGCTGGCCAACGCCAAAAGCGCCTACCCCGGCCACCCCTCCCTGCAAACTCTTGAAGAGCAGATCAAAGCCGCCAGCGAGCGCTACCAAAAGCCCCTTGACGAGCTTCAGGCCCTGATGGCCGGCGGGATGTACGAGCGCGCCCAGGAAGCGATCGCCAAAATATCCGCTTCTCTGCCCAAGCTGCGCCTGGACAGCCAGATCAAAGAGGTATCGGCGAAGCTGGCCGAGGCGCGCAGGCTGATGCCGGCGCCCTCTGTGCCGGATAACGAAGCCGCCGACCGCTGTGTTGGGATCCTGCGCGTCGTCCGGGATTTTTCGCCGGCCATTGAGCGGCTGGGCAGCATCCAGCCAAAGCCTGCCAAAAATCCGGCGGCTTCTGTTAAGGAAACCCCAAAGCTCGTCTGTACCTTGACCTGGGGGGCCTCTGGCGAGAGCGGCATTACCTACAAAGTGGTGCGCAAAAAAGGCGGTATCCCCAAGCAGTATGCCGACGGCGAGGTGCTGGCGGCAGACCTAAACGCCCTGGAGTACCAGGATAGTTCCCTTAGTCCCGGCGTCAGCTACGGCTATGCGGTTTTCGCCTGCCGGTACGGTGTCTACTCCGAGCCGGCGGGCTGTGAGGTCATCAGCTACAGCGAACTTGACCCGGCCTTTTTCCAGGCTGCCGCCGACAACGGTCTCTGCCGTTTCAGCTGGGCGCTGCCCAGCAACTGCGTCGGCGTGCGGGTCCTGCGCAAAACCGGCGGCTTTCCCGGCGAAACCCCTGGGGACGGTGCGGTAGTGGCGGTTGAAAAGGCCCAGACAGGTTTTAACGACAGCCAGGTTCAAAACGGCGTCCAGTACTGTTACCGCCTGCAATGTATCTACCCCTACGGCTCTGGTTTCCGCTATAGCAGGGGCACGACGGTAGCTCTGTCGCCGGCGGAGCCTTTACAGGCCCTGCGTCAGGTTTCACTCAAAATGGAAGGCCGCACCGCTGTTGTCCATTGGGACGGCAGCGGCCGGGGGAACCAGGCTGTCACCATCTGGGAGCTTCCTGGCGGCGATGCCCAGTCGCTGGTTGGGCGCGCCCTCACCGTCGCCGATCTGAAGGCTACGCTGGGCAGCGGCAAGGTGCTGGCTATGGCCAAAGCGGCTTCCGGCATCTGCCAGTTTGTCATCCCCGCCAACAGCAGCGTCAATTTTGCCGTCGTGGTGGCCGGCGACGCCCGCTGCATGGTTTCGGCGGTATTGCAGGCTTCCAGCATCGAACCTTGTGAGATCGACCGCGGCGCTTCGAGGATTGAGAACGGGCGGCTGATTATCCGCCTGCGGCAGCTGTCGCAGCATTTGGAACGCATCTATTATATCGCTTCTGTCAAAACCGACGCTAAACCGCCCTGGGCGACGGTCAACGATGCCAAACGCTGCCTGCTCTACTCCCTGACGGCGGCCGAATACCGGCGCGACGGGGCGATCGTCATGGAGTCCGTCCCCCAAGAGGATCTTTATATTTCGGTGATTGGCCAATTCCGGATGCCTGACGGCGGCATCGTCTATTCCGATGTTTCGCGGATGCGGCTGAGCAACCGCCCCAAGTCCCAGATTGGCTACAGTTTTTCCTGGGGCAGCAGCTTTTTCGGCAAGCCCAAAGCAAAAGATTTCGTGCTGGCGGTCTGCTGCCATGCGCCGGAAACCCCAGAGATCAAACTGGTGTACCGTACCGACGGCCATATCCCGATGCGGCTTCAAGATCCCAAAAACGTCGTGCTGGCCACAATTCCGGAATCAGACAGCGGCTTTTCGGCCTATCCCCGCGACACCTATACGCTGCGGCTGCCGGACAGCGTCTGGGCGGAAGTAGGGTCGGGGGCCAACCTGCGGCTATTGATTTCGGATAATGACCTTGCAGAGTTTGAAATTAGATGCGCCGATGTTGGCGCCGCGAAGGTGCCAAACCTGCCTTGACGCCGTAAAACCCAGGTTCCCGCTTCAGGCTGCCCGACGCGTCAATATAAACACCCTAGGAGGAACACCCATGCCTTTGCTGCATTCCGACATCCTTTGCCCCTACTGCCTGCAGGCGCTGCGGGCTAAAGATATCAAACTGGCCTGCCCGCTCTGCGGGGCGGAGGTACGCCAGTCTGCTATAGGAGCCATGCGAGGGCGGCTGCCGTCCTGCCCGTCGCCGTCCTGCCACAAAACCCTGGCCAGCGATAAGCACTGCGGCCACTGCGGGGCAAAGCTCCCGGCAGACATCATGGACTACGCCAAATACCTGCGCTTCAGCATCCTGGGGATCAGCGGGGCGGGCAAGACCAATTTCCTGACTACAATGCTCCATGAGCTGCGCAATACCCCTGGCACGCCGCTGGTGCTGGCTCCGATGGACCCCGACACCAGCGCTGTCTTCCAGATTAACGACCAAAGCATCTATGAGACCCGCCGGCCAGTAGACGCCACCCCGCCCGGTATGCCGCCCCAGCCCCAGCAGTGGCGGCTGCGCGACCGCACCAAAATGACCCAGAAAAATATCCCCTCCTATTCCTTGACCATTTTTGACGGCGCGGGTGAGGACGCTGAACATATCGATGCGGTCATCAGCCGCTATATATCCGGCTCCAAAACGCTGGTGGTGCTGATTGACCCCCTTGCCCTCCCTGGTATCCGCCAGCGCATTTCTGAAAACGTCTTCAACTGGTCGACCACGGCGGAACACGCTGCCGGCGCTTCTGCCAATATGGTCAACGGCTTAGCCAACTATATCCGCCAGAGCTGCAGCATCGCGCCCGGCCGGCTGATCGACCGCGACGTCGCCGTCGTATTTACCAAGCTCGACGCCGTAAAAGATAGCTTTGGCCAGTCTACAGTTATGCAGCCTAGCCCCCACCTGGCCCGTAAGGGCTTTGTCAAGGCGGATGCCGACGCTGTGGACGCCGAGATCCGCGACTGGCTTGCAAGCCAGGGTGAAACCGCTTTCCTAGACGCTGTCGACACCGAGTTCCAGATGAAAAAAGTCCGCTTTTTCGGGGTGTCCAGCTTTGGGCAGCCGCCGACCGGCGATTTCCAGCTGGGGCGGGTGATGCCCCACCGGGTGCTGGATCCGCTGATGTGGATGCTGACCCGGGAAAACATCATCCCAGAGCTATAAGAAGCCCTTCATGGCAGCAGCGCCCCGCGCTCTGCCGCCGCGATACAAGAAAGGATGGCAAGCAATGCTGAACCAGCTGGTTTATACGCGGTGCTCCCCTTACCGCGATCTGAAAAATAAGGGGAACGTCGTGCGGGATGGGGACGGTTTTGGCGTCTTTTCGATGAGCGCCGGGCTGGCTGCTGACGGGCAGAGCGAAAACTTGCTTTTCTTGCAGCAGCGGCTGGCGCTGAAAAACGCTTCTAATGAGTCTGCGCCAATTGGCCTGTTCCATTCCTATGAATACTTCTCCCTTCCCAAAGGCCACGCCTTTTGGTTCGAGTTTGCCCGCCCCCGCTGCGAGACGCCGCGGAAAAACGGCAAAACGCACCGCAGCGGCACCTATGTTAAACAGTGCTTGATTGGGGAGATTGAGGGCTATCCTTTTGAATGGTTCGGGGCGAAGGTCTGGGACGCCCATCTTATCTCAGAAAACGACTATTACCTTGACGACGACCCAGCGGCTGTCCCGGATATGCTTCCGCAGCTGTCCGCTAAAACCGCCCCTGGGGATATTACCCTGGAAAAGGTACGCCTGTTTGCGGACGGCCGTGAGAAAATGATAAAATCAGCCATCTGGTTTGTCCTTCAGGAGTACGAAAAGCCCGAAAGCGAACGCAAGGTGCTGCTGATTAAGGATACCGCCGAAAATGCGGCCCTCTGGGTTGCGGCGGTGGAACTGGCCCTTTCGCCGGAAATGGCCCGTACCGTTTCCTTTTCCACCAACCGCTCCAAGTTAGGCACCCAGGCTGACAGCGCGCTTTTCTATTATACCGACGACGCTGGCCATGCCTCCCAGCTTCCCAGCCGGGGCGGCCGGCAGTCCCGCCGTCCCCAGTGTATGATTGTCGCCTACCATCCCCAGGATAGCTTCTGCAACGCGCTGAGGGTGCTGCCTACCAGCAATTTTGTGCTGTTGGACGGCGTCAATAAAACCCTTTCCTTTGATCCCGGCCCTGCGATAGAAAAAGCTTACTACACAGCAGCCGTACAAGCTGGCGAGGACATCTCCGATTTTTGCCGGGTAGTGCTGCCGGGCTTTGGCTTTACTGAAATCAGTGCGGAGCTGCCGGAACTGTTCGACGCCTACCAATATCTCCTTGATTCTGCCCACAAAGGAAACCTCTGGCAGTATGACAAAACCGTTTCCTATTTGGCCAGGCTCCTGCAAAAAGGCCCGCCGATTTCAGCGGCGCTGGCTGAATACCTGCTGGATGAGTGCCTTGGCGCTTATCCGCGGATGTTTGCAGAGGACCTGCGCGGCGGCGGGCTGCTGCTGAATATCATGTACAAGCTCTCCGTCTTTTTGAAGCGCGAACAGAACGTGGTTGCGCTGACGATGGACTACGGCCGCCGGCTGATGGACAGCCTGCCGGAATCGGGCGGCGCGCTGCGGGCACTGTGGAAGGCGCTGCAGGCCCCGGGGCTTGCGGCACTTTCTAAGGTAGTGTTGGGCGAGCTGCTGGGCGATACGGAACTGCCCGAATATACCCAAAGGCTGCTCCGTTTTCCGCCGGAAACGGTCGAACTGCTGCAGTCCATGTTCATCGTCATGATGAGCCAGAACGGCGTCAGCGGCAGCGATGTGCTGGAAAGCGAGGTCAAGCTGCAATTTATCTGCACCTGCATGGTGGGGCTGCTGCCCGACCCGGAGCGGCTGCGCCGCAACCTGTCGGCTTTGCGGGAGAACAGCGAGCTTTTGAACCGTACGGCGCTGTGGGGGGCGGATTACCTGAACCGCTGCGCCCCCCAGAAAGTTCCAGCTTGGTGGGACGCCGTACTGGCGGCGGCGGGCGACGACCTGCCCGGCCTTTGCCGCAGCCTCTCCTGTTCCGGCCAAGCGTCTATCCAGCTGATTGAGCAGATGTTGGCCAACCGGGTCGAAAAAACCAAAACCTGCGACGGGACGGTGACCCGCGCTTTCCTTGAGGCGATCAAGGTGCTGGGGGCGGAAGAGCACACCGGCAGACAGCTCTTCGGCACCTGGATTGCCTGCGCACCGCTGCGCGACTTTGAAAAAATCATCTACGCCATTGAAACCTGCCGCCTTTCGGAGACGGTTGAGTGGTGGCTTTTCGCGCTGGCGAATAACCGGCTGCCAATTGATGGCGGGCCGGAGCTGGTGAGCTGTTTTGCTGAGATGAAAGCCTGGGCAGTCAAACTAAAAAAAACCTCCCGTCCAGCCGTAATGTTCGAGCTGAAGCGGGCGGTAGAGAAGCCAAAAAGGGAAGACGCCGTCCGCAGCGCTTTCAAAAGCTTCCTGATGCTCCAGCTTCCCTATGACCAGGCGTTTTGCTGCAGCCGCTATTACCAAGAACTCTGCGGCAGGGTCGCGGAAATGCGCGTTGGCGAGCTGCATCTGTGGATGCTTTCAGCTATGGTATTCGATGCCGGCGACCTGCAGGGGCTTGTCCAATATGTCAGCCAGTATGTGCAGGCGGCGCTTTCAACCTGCAAACCCCGCCATATCCTGGAAGAGGGCATGGCCCCTTTGGCGGACGCCGTTTCTTATCAATATAAAGTCCCCGCTAGGGACGCCGCCTATATACAATGGCTTCAGGAAATCACAGAACAGGTGCTGGAAAAACAATTTGCCGCCTATTTCCGTCCAGGGATGCCAGAGCAGGCGATGAAGCTTAACTCCTGCGACGGCGTGGTGCGGGAAAAACTCTCCGCGCTGCTGCAAGCTGCTTCCGCCCATGCTGAAAAGCCCAAAGGGGGATTTTTCAGCGGTTTGTTCGGCGGCAGGCGGAACTGATACGGAGCCAGCTGAATATTAAAACAGGCAAGCCCAAAGCCCCGGTACCGCGAAAACGGCATCGGGGCTTCCAGCATCGCTTAGAAGATTACAGGGCGTTTTCAATAGCGTCAATCAGCACGGTCAGCGCTTTGATGCGGGCGAATTTCTTATCATTAGATTCGATGATCGTCCAGGGGGCGAAGTCGGTGGAGGTCAGGCGCAGCATATCGTCGACAGCCTCTTCATAGAGATCCCACTTTTCGCGGTTGCGCCAGTCCTCGTCGGTAATTTTCCACTGTTTGGAGGGGGTATTTTGACGGTCGGTGAAGCGGCGGAGCTGCTCGTCCTTGTCAATATGGATCCAAAATTTGACCAGCACCGCTCCCCAGGCAGCCAGCTCCTGCTCGAATTCGTTGATTTCGGTATAGGCCCTGTGCCAGTCGTCTTCGCTGCAAAATCCTTCAAGCCGTTCAACCATCACCCGCCCATACCAGGTGCGGTCAAAAATAGCAATATGCCCCGTTTTTGGAAGCCTTGACCAGAACCGCCACAGGTAATGGTGGGCAAGCTCCTCCGGGGTGGGCGCAGCGATAGGGATAGCCTCGTAGCCCCTAGGATCAAGCGCGGCCGCGACCCGTTTGATGTTGCCGCCCTTGCCGGCGGCGTCCCAACCCTCATAGGCGACAATCACTGGGATTTTGCGGAGATAAAGCTCGTTATGAAGCTCGTGAAGGCGGGCCTGTTTCTTTTTCAGCACCCGTTTATACTCCTCCTCGTCAATGCTGCGGGCAAGGTCGACCTCGCAGAGGCGCGGCATTTTCACTAGGCTGAAACGCTCGGCGGCGGTAATCGGGCTGACGGCCTTGTCAAGTTCTTCCTTTTCAGCCAGCGCTGCGTTGATGGAGTCGATGACCGTATGGTAAATCTCAATCAGCGCGCTTTTCTTATCGTGGCAGGAAACCGGGTGCCAAGGTGCGTTTTCGGTGCTGGTGTAGTCGAGCATCTGGTCAAAAGCGCGATAATACTCGTCATAATGTTCATTGCGGCGGCGGTCGGCCTTGGTGACCCGCCAGCGGGTATTCCTGTCGGCGGCAAGGCGGTCAAGGCGGTGTTTCTGCTCTTTCTGGGAGATATGGAGGAAAAACTTGACAACCAGATAGCCATCGTCGGTAAGCTGGCGTTCAAAGGTTTTGATGCTGTCCATCCGGCAGAAAACTTCGTCGTCGGAAAGCCCCTTTTCCAGCCTGTCCACCGACACCTCCTGGTACCAGCTGCGGTCAAGGATGGTCATCTGGCCGCGGGCGGGGACCATCCGCCAGTACCGCCAGAGCGGGGGTTTGCGGCTTTCCTCAACAGTGGGGGGCAGGGTGGAATAGACCTTGAAGCTGCGGGGGTCAAGCGTCAGGATCATATCAGCGATCAGGCTCCCTTTGCCGGCGGCGCTCCAGCCCTCAAAAAGGACGATCACCGGCAGCTTTTTCTCCCGGAGCGTTACCTGCAGCATAGCCAGCTCCTCTTTGAGCCGGCGGCTTTCGGGCTTGTATTCCTCCTTCATTGTTGTTTTTTTCAGATTGACAGTGTCCAGCATAGCGAATCTCCAATCTGCCGCTCTGCATCGGCATAATGCGGCAGCTCCCGGCCCGCTGTGCAGAGTGCGGCGGAAATGGGCGGCTGCCTTTTCTATTATTATAGACGAAAACCGAAAGAAAATCAACAATATTTTAGAAAACAACTCCCCTTTTTTCTGTTGCAGCTGGCAGCGTGTCCGACGCAGTAGGCGGGCAAATCTGTAAAAGTCTTTGCAGCTTAGTTTCGCTAAGCTAGGCTTTCCTTCAGAAAGCGCCGTACCCCCGTACCCTTTGCAGCCTGCTTTTGACGTATATGTAAACAAAATAATTTGCAGACTAGGCAATTTTATCCTTGTAATCCCTCAAAAAATATGTGATAATAAATGCAGTGTCTGTTTTTGATGAAAAGAGGAATCAACGATGAAACATAAGAGCATCCCCGCCGCCGCTGCGCTGCTGCTTGCCCTGACGCTGGGCGGATGCAGCCTGTTCCCTGCCGAAGAAGAGGCGCTGGCTCCGCCTTTAAAATCCCCCGCCGCTGTCAGCTACACGACGACGACGGCCGAGCGCGGGACGATTGTTGACAGCGTTTCTGTTTTGGGCAGTTTTATTTCAACCACTTCCTACGACCTCTCTTTTGAGAAACGCTCAGGCTATTTAAGCGAAATCGCCGTTAAACAGGGCGACATGGTTGAAAAAGGCCAGCTGTTAGCGAGGCTGGACACCGATGCGCTGGAACTGGACATTAAAAAACAGCGCTTGGTCGCCGAACGGGCGAAAATTGCGCTGGATATGGCAAAAAGCGCTGAAAACGCGACTGCATCTTCCATAAGGCTTGCCCAGATCGACTACGAGCTGCAAAACCTCCAGCTTACCCAGCTTGAGGAGGAACTCGCCAAGCAGTGCATCTATGCCCCCGCTGATGGTATGATTGCCTATATCGCCAAGCAGAGCATCGGCGAGTATATCGCTGCCCGCAGCCTGCTGATCCGGCTGGTGGACCCCAATTCGCTGCAGGTGGAGTGCATGGGCGATCAGGTCGGCGATTTCCAGCTGGGCAAGGAGGTCGTCGTGAAGGTTGACCGCGAGAGCTACGCCGGCAAGGTGGTCTCCACTTCCGCTAATATGCCCGACTTGGCCATCGAAAAGGGCCAGCCCTTCGCCCGCATTGCCTTGACCGACCCCGTCCCCGAAGATAAGGCGCTGCTGGGCAAAGGGGTTACGGCCGAGCTGATCCGCGAGCGCAAAGAGGATGTACTGATCGTCCCCCGCAACGTGGTGTCGGTTTATTCCGGCGAATCCTATATACTGATTTTGGAAAACGGTGTCAAAAAAGAACGGATCATCGAAACCGGTATTAAGACCACCGCTAGCGTTGAGGTGGTCAGCGGGCTGGAAGAGGGCGAAACCGTCATCATCAAATAAAAGGGGGGTCCGCTGTGTTCCGTTTTTCTCTCCGCAAGATGCTCAAAAACCGCTGGCTGACTTTAAGCCTGCTGGCGGGGTACATCATCGCCGTGGCCATCGTCAGCAGTATGCCAGCCTATAGCCACGCCATCCTCGCGCGGATGCTGCGCAAGGATCTGGAGCAGAGCCAGCTTACGTCCGGCATTTATCCTGGGCAGGTGCTGACCGAAATCAAGCTCAACACTATGCAGAACGACCCCGCCGCCAAAATCTCAGCCTATGAGGATTACGCCAATATTTATTACAACGAGTTCCTCTTTCAGCTGGGGCTGCCGATCCAGGAAGACGTCTGTTACCGGGCGGCTTCCTCTGTCCGCATCGTCCGCCAAGGCACTGATGAGGAAATAGCGCAGAAACAGTTTGAGCAGGGCGGCCTTGGCTGCTGCGAGGGACTTTTTGACCATATCACGCTGCTGGACGGTCGGTTGCCTGCCGACAAGGCGGCGGACGGCGTTGTTGAGGTGGTTGTCAGCGAAAAAGCCTCCAAGCAGCTGGGCTGTGCGCTGGGTTCCTCCTACGACATCTACTATTACGTTTATGGCAACAAAGCCGCCAACGGCCAGCCTTATGCCTTCCTGACCACGGTGAAGGTCGTCGGGGTCTATGCCTCTGCCGATCCCAGCGACCTTTTTTGGGTGATGCCAGAAAACACCTTTGCCGACGCGCTGCTGATGTCGCCGGCGCTGTTTGAAGAGCTTTTCGTGTCAGGGGAAAAATCCGCTTTTAACCATGCCCAGTGGGCGGCGGCAGTGGATTACACCGCGATGACCCCGGAAAACTGCGCCGCTATTTCTGAGCTGGCGACAAGCTTTTTCGACGCCAAAGCCTTTTCGCCTAAGATCCGCAGCGCCTTCCGTACCATTCTTCCCCAATACGTTGAGCGCCGGCAGCAGCTGGCCCAGACGCTGTGGATCATCCAAGTGCCAATCCTTTTGCTGCTGCTGCTTTACCTGTTTATGGTTTCGCGGCTGATCCTCAGCCATGAGAAAAACGAGATTGCCGTGCTGCAGAGCCGTGGCTCGTCGAAAATGCAGGTCATGGGCGTCTACCTAAGCCAGGCGGCCGTATTGGCTGCTGTGGCGCTGTTTGCAGGGCCGTTTTTGGGGCTGTTGTTTTGCCGGCTGATCGGCGCTTCCAACGGCTTTATGGAGTTTGTCAACCGACGGGCGTTGCCAGT
Organism: Oscillospiraceae bacterium; assembly: GCA_022793675.1. Lineage (GTDB taxonomy): Bacteria > Bacillota > Clostridia > Oscillospirales > Ruminococcaceae > Faecivivens. The sequence continues at coordinate 6,798 of JAAWDH010000041.1, read as the reverse complement.
GGAGCTGACCGCCGATGCGGTAAAATACGCCGTCCTGGTGTCGGTGCTGCTGGTAGCGACGATGCTGCTGGCGGTGGCAACCAATGGGGACACGTCGATTGTTTCGCTGAAGCGGAAAAAATCCGGCAAAGCGCCGAAACCCCTCTGGCAGCGGCTTTTCCTCGACCTTGTCGCGCTGTTGCTGTCGCTTTATGGGCTTTACAGCTTTAAAAACCGGCTGGAAGTGGTACGGCAGGCCGGCGTACCCGCTTCGGATATCCCGATTGACTTTATGCTTTATATCAGCTCGACGCTGTTCATCCTAGGGGGGACGCTTTGCTTTTTGCGGCTGTTCCCGTTGGTGGTCCGGCTGGTTTACCAGCTGGGGCGGCGGTTCTGGGGACCGGTGCCTTACCTTTCGATGCTCAGCGCCGCTAGGCAGGGAGGCAAGAACCAGATGATCTCGCTGTTTTTGGTGTTCACGCTGTCGATGGGAGTGTTCAACTCGGTGGCGGTGCGCACCTTGAACCAGATGGAGGAGGACCGCATCCGCTACATTACTGGTGCGGACGTGGTGCTGGAGGAGGAGTGGCCGTCGGTAGGCGGCGGAGGCGACCCAGCTATGGGGGAAGACGCTTCCGAAAGCCCTGTCTATTACACCGAGCCGCAGTTCTCCAAATATGAAGCGCTGCCTTCGGTGGAAAGCGCCGCCAGGGTGTTGACCATCAAAAAGGCGTCCATTTCCTACCAATCCAAAAAGAAAAACGGCGTCACCCTGATGGGCATTGTCCCCGATGAGTTCGGGCGCACCTGCTTTTTTAAAAACAGCCTGCTGCCGCATCATCTCAACGAGTACCTTAACCTGATGGCCGAGGACCCGCGGGCGCTGCTGCTTTCCCAGTCCTTTTTGAAGGAAAGCGGGCTTGTACCAGGCGATACGGTTTTCTTATCCATTGGCGGCAACCGCAGCAACGTCCAATTTACGGTTTATGCGGGGGTGGATTACTTTCCCTCTTTCAATCCTGCCGACAATTCAGGCCGCGCCGAGCCGCTGCTCGCGGTGGCCAATCTGATCTATCTGCAGCAGGAGACCAAGTTGGAACCTTACGCTGTTTGGCTGAAAAAAGCGCCGGGGGCGACTTCGTCGCAGCTTTATGAAGAACTTGCCGGCTTTTCCATCCTGCAGCTGTCGGACGCTTCGGTGCAGCTGACAGCCGCCAAAAACGACCCGCTCACCCAAGGGATCAACGGCTATTTTACGCTGTCCTTCCTGGTAACAATGTTAATCACCTTTGTCGGCTTTTTCCTCTATTGGATTTTGGCCATCAAAAGCAGGCTTTTGCAGTTTGGCATCCTGCGGTCAATGGGGCTTTCCAGGCTTTCGGTGACGGCGGTGCTGCTGTGGGAGCAGCTGCTGGCATCGGCGATGTCTATTGCGGCGGGTTTTGGGCTGGGGGTGCTGGCGGCGGAGCTGTTCGCGCCGGTATTAGAGTGCAATGTCAGCGCCGCCGACCAGATTCTGCCGTTTACAGTGACGGCTTTTCCAGGCGACTTTGTGCGTATGGCAGTGCTGGTGTCGGCGATGCTCCTGCTGGCGGCAGCAGCACTGGGCCGGATTGTCTTTACGCTCCACGCCGGCGAGGCGCTGAAGCTGGGCGAAGAGTAGGGGGGAAACCGATGGAAAACGGAAATGGGATTATCCGCACCGAAGGGCTTTGCCGCACCTTTTCCTCGCCGTCGGGGGAGGTGGAGGCGCTCAAAGGGATTAACCTCAGCATCGCGCCGCATAAGCTGACGCTTTTAAACGGCAAGTCTGGCTCTGGTAAAACGACGCTGATTAACCTTTTGGGGGCGCTTGACCGTCCAACCAGCGGGCGCATCTGGTTTGAAGGGCAGGAACTTACCGCCCTGCGGGAGCCGGCGCGGGACAAAATCCGCCGCACCAGGATCGGGTTTGTCTTTCAGTCGGTGGCGCTGATGTCGGAGATGACAGCCTTTGAGAATGTCGAGTTTGCGCTGCGGGTGGCAGGCTGTTCGGCAAAAGGCCGGCGGGAGCGGGCTATGGAATGCTTGGAGTATGTGGGGCTGTCTAAGCGTGCCTTCCATCTGCCCCAGGAAATGTCCGGCGGCGAGCAGCAAAGGGTGGCGATCGCCCGGGCGATTGCCCATCGGCCGGCGGCGATTTTTGCCGACGAGCCTACCGCTCAGCTGGATTCGACGATGAGCCTGCAGGTGGTGGCGGTTTTCAAAAAGCTGATTGAAAGCCAGGGCGCGACGATTGTAATGACGACCCACGACCCAGACCTGATGCAGCTGGCCGACCAGGTATTCACCCTTCGGGACGGTCAGCTGGAGGCTGGCAGCCCGCAGGAAGGAGGGACGGTATGATTGTCTGCGAGAACCTGGTCAAAATCTATAAGACTGGCGAGATTGAAGTGGTTGCCTTGCAGGGGTTGGATTTGACAGTGGAAGACGGCGAGTTGATGGCCATTATCGGCAGTTCCGGCTCGGGCAAGTCGACACTTTTGAATATGTTGGGGGGCCTGGATACGCCCAGCGCTGGGCAGCTGCAGGTTGCGGGGAAAAACCTGCTGGCGTTCACGCCGAAGGAGATGATAGAGTACCGCCGCCGTCTGGTAGGATTTGTTTGGCAAAACCCAGCCCGCAACCTGATCCCCTACCTGAGCGCACTGGAAAATGTGGAGATCCCAATGGCCCTTGCCAGTATCAAACCGGCGGAGCTGCCGCCGTTGCCTTCGCCGGACGGGACGCAGCTTCACGCGAAAACCGTTCGCGAACGGGCGTCAGCGCTGCTTTCTTTGGTGGGGCTTTCCCATCGTTTGAACAGCAGGCTTACCGAACTTTCCGGCGGCGAGCAGCAGCGGGTGGCGATTGCGATTGCATTGGCCAACAATCCGCCGCTGCTGCTTGCCGACGAGCCGACCGGCGCGGTTGATTCCAAAACGACAAAGGAGATCCTGGGGCTTTTCCAGCGGCTTAACGAGGCTCTGGGCATTACAATTGTGATTGTTACCCATGACAGCTTGGTTTCTTCTTTTGTCAAAAGGGCGATAATGATCCGCGACGGCCGCACCAGCAGTGAGTTTATCCGTCAGGAGGTTTCGCTGGCGGACATTGGTTCGCTGGACGATGGGGACAACGGGCTTGGGCAGGTTGAGGAATTCGCCGTTGCCGACAAAGCCGGCCGCATCCAGCTGCCGCGGGAGTATCTGGAAACGCTGGGCATAAGCGGCAAGCAGGCATTCCGCACCCGCTTGGAAAATGGGTCAATTATCCTAACGCCTGGCGGGGATTAGGGGCATCACTGCAGACCATTCGCATTTGTATAATTTTAGGCTCTGCTGCGTCCGCAGCTTCAGTGGGCAGAGATTACGGAACTGCTTCAACAGATCGTTGAGGGGGATAGCTTTTTTTGAGATAACGGCGCTTTCCACGGCGGCGGAGTTCGCCTGCACGACCCTGGAAATATCTCGGATGCCGTCTCCTACAGAGGTGATCATTTCTGCCTGCCGGCTGCTGGCAAGGGAGATTTCACCCATCAGCGTTTTGATGAATTGGATGCAGTCGGTTACAATCCGCATGGCTGAAATGGCTTGGTTTGTCTCTGTCCCAGATTTTACTGCTTGGATAGAGCAGTCGATCAGTACGCTGGTGTCCTGACGGCTTCGGCAGACTTGGAGGCTAGGCTGCGCACCTTGCTGGCAACGATAGAAAAGCCTTTGACTGCCGCAAAATTTTCAGTGTATTCTTGGAACTTTTGCAGCAGCGTGGGATCGTCCGGATCAGCGAGCAGTTCCTGCACCCTGCTGCCAAGGGCAAAAGCGGTCTATATTCCTCGGCGGAGGATACATAGTCGCTGATAATGGCAGCCCTGGACTCCGCGGCGTCCGTCATCTGGTTGGTGATGTCGTTTTTGACCACCGAGGCGGCGTTGCCGGATACAACAAACTATAATAGCGTCATCCCGGTTAAGACGATGGCTGTGGTGATGCTGCTGATGCGTGTCGCGAGCTTACGGTTTACAAAAAATTTCCGGTTATATCCTTCCGCGGCGGAAATCCGCTTTGATAGATCCCCGCAGCGAATTTGTCTGTCGACAGCAGCAGCCCTGAAATTTTTGCAAAAGCTCTTGAGAAATTTTGCTGGATATGATATACTGAGTTAGAAAAGCGCCTAGGCGGGGGATTGGGCCTAGCTTATCTGGCTTTTCCAGCCTTAAAGGGGGTTATCCTATAAAAATTCACGAGTCTGCCGAAAATTATCTGGAGGCAATCCTGATGCTGAAGCAGGAAAAAGGGCTGGTGCGCTCTATTGATATTGCCCATCGGCTGGGTTTCAGCAAGCCCAGCGTCAGCAGGGCCGTGGGACTCCTGCGGGAAAACGGCTATATTACGATGGAAAAGGATGGCGGCTGGATTGAGCTGACGCCGTCAGGTCGGGAAATTGCCGGGCGTATTTATGAGCGCCACCAGCTGTTCACCAGCTGGCTGATCCGCTTGGGGGTTGCGCCGGAGGTCGCCGCGGAGGACGCTTGCCGGATTGAGCACGACGTCAGCGAAGAGACCTTTGGACGGCTTAAAGCCCATATCCAGGCTAATATGGGAGGGGAATCCGATGAAAATCCGCAGTGAGCAGCTTTCAGATACCGCCGCTATCCGCGCAATCCACACTGAGGCTTTCGGCCATGGCTGGGAGGCTGACTTGATTGATCGCGCCAGGGGCTGGGTGGGCTTTGACCCGGCGTTTTCGCTGGTGGCGGACGACGGAGAGGTTGTCGGCCATGTGATGTTTACGCCTGTGACAATTGAGGACACAGTCCGTTCTGTTCCAGCGGTGGTGCTGGCGCCGTTGGCGGTGCGGGCTGACCGCCGCGGCGCCGGCGCAGGGCGGATGCTGGTCGAGGAAGGGCTAAGGCGCTGTAAAGCCCGCGGCGACCGGATTGTGGCGGTTTACGGCGGGCCTTACTATGATAGGTTTGGTTTTACGCTGGCGCGCGAAGCCCACATCTACCGCCCTGACCCCGTGCCAGGCCAGAACCTGCGGGTACTGGCGCTCTGCGAGGGGGCGCTTTCGGGGGTTAGCGGCGTAATCCGTTATCCGGCGATTTTTGCCCCGCTGCTTCACTGTACGGAGGGGTAGGTGTTTAGGGCAGGTTCAGCAGGAAGCTGGGATCCAGCAAATCCTTGCGCCGGTTGTAAAGCCCCGACTTCAGATGCAGATAGCTGCGGTTTCCGCTGACAGTCAGCAGCCCTGAGGCGCTGCCGCTGTACAGTTCTAAGTGGAGCATAGTGCCGCCGTCAATGCTGTTGGCTTTAAGGACAGCGATTTTCTGCCCTTTTTTCACCTGCGCGCCTGATTTCACCAATGGGGCAACCTCTCCATAACGGGCCACGGAGCCGTCGCGGTGGCGTACAGAAAGCGCGCCGGTGCCGCCGTAGAAATTGGTGGCTAAGTATTCTTCAACAACCCCGTCGGCCATTGCATAGACCGGTGTCCCAGCCCCGTTTGGCACGAACCAGTCGACTCCAGCGTGAAGACGCCCGTCGCTGCGCACCGCCCCGAACTGCCGTCCGCCGCTCACTGGCAGGATGTCCGCCCGGATGGGCCTTGTCCAGTTTTTCAGCGCGTTTTGCTGGAATTGGGAAAGCCCTCCGGATGACGGGGTACTGGCTGCCGCCAGCGCCGCGCGGGTTTTAGGGCCGGCGATGCCGTCAGCCGATAATCCTTTGGCCCGCTGGAACTGTTTGACTGCCGCTGTGGTGGCGGAGCCATAAATGCCGTCGGCGCTGCCGGGGTTATAGCCCAGCGCGGTAAGCTTTTGCTGAATTGCTTTGACAATGCCGAACAGCGCTTCTTGGGTCGCCGGGCCAGCCTTGCCGTCTACCGCTAACCGCGGCAGAGAAACCAGCTCATTCTGATGGGCGGTTTGCTGGAAGGCGCGGATAGCTGATACCGTGCGGGGGCCGGCAATGCCGTCTGCCGTGCCGACGCTGTAATTTAGGCCGTTGAGGCAAAGCTGCACCTGTTTGGTCAGCGTCCCCCGACTGCCTTCGCTGACTGTAGCGGCGAAGGCCTGCATTGGCAGGCAGAGTACGAGCAGTACTGCTGCCAGGGCAGAAAATAGTTTTTTTGTCATTTAAATCATCCCTTTCGTCGGATATAATAATGGGGAAGGCCCCCCAGCTGGGGCCTTCCCTTCCATTTTAACATACTTTCGGCAAAATTGGCCCATCCAATTTAAGGGAACCGCTTTTTTGTTGCAAAATATCTGTGTTTTTTACTGATTTGCTGCTGTAAACCAGCATAATCATGGATTTGCACTGCCATCTTCTGACAGAAATGAATAAAATTGCCAAGAAAGACAGGCGGGAAACCTGTCCCGCCTGCCCTGATTTAATGCCGAGCTTCAGATTCAGCGCTGAGGATATTGCCGTTTAAATCCAGCTCGTACTCATATTCTGTCGTACCTGTGACAAATTCCAAATCATATACCTGCTTGCCGTCGTCGTAATCCAGCTCCGCTTTGGTGAAAGTCGCCTTATCCGCCGATAGGCCGGCATGGCTAAGCGCCAGCTCCTTTGCCTTTTCTAAGCTGATTGCTGCCGATGAAGACGAAGAGGCGGGCGGCTGGGAAACCGTCGAGCCTGAACTTTGTCGCATTTCCGATTCATGGGAGAGAATTTTGCCGCTGGCGGCGTCAACTTCGTAATCATACTTGTGAGTGCCAGTAACAAATTCTAAATCATATACCTGCTTGCCGTCTTCGTAATCCAACTTCGCTTTGGTGAAAGTCGCCTT
>JAAWDH010000050.1 GCA_022793675.1 Oscillospiraceae bacterium | reverse complement strand
CGGTTTTGTACATCGGATACTTGGGTTTCACTTTTGTTTTTGCATTTGCCATAACGTTCACCTCTTGGCATCAGTATAGCATACTTTCAGAGGCTTGTGTGGATTCTGGGACGAAACGTCGGTTTTTAGGGACGAATTGCATACAGAACATCTTGCCGCCTCATATTTTAGTAAACAAATGTAAAAATTCCGCAAGCGCCAACATCTCCTGTCAACACCTGCGGAATCTAACGCCCTGCATTAATCTGGCATATAATCAATTTTTACCTTGTGTATCATGTGTTTTCCCCCTTTTAGCGAAAGCACAAACTAGTCTTGCAAAATTTTAATCTGTAAGACCCATACTGAGTTTGTTCCTGCCACATTCGATAGTAAAAGTCTTGGCAGGTAAGAAACTCCTGATGAGAACCATTTTCGCTGATTTGATCATCTTCCAGCACCAGAATTCTGTCCGAAAAGCGGCAGCTGCTCAAGCGATGAGAAATCATAATGGCGGTTTTGTCTTCGGTCAGCGTCTGCATGGGCTGATTCAGCTCTGCTTCTGCCAATGGGTCAAGTGTGCAGCCACAGGCTCATCCAGGATGCAGATAGGCCTTTGTAAAGCGTGCGCAATGGCGATTTTCCCTTTTTCATTCTTCACACGTACCTTATTCCACCACCAATACCGTCTCGAGGTCCTTCATGGGGCGAGTGCTGGCAATGACTAGGTCCTTCAGGCTGGCAAGCACCGCAGCGTTGAGGTCATCCTCGTCGATAATGGTGACGCCGGTCTGCTGGAGATAATACTCCGTCCCCAGCACAGTTTCCTTCTCGCGGAGCAAGAAAACATAGCTTCCACCGTCGCTGCCGTGTTGGATGCAGGATTTGGGCAGCACTGCTGGGTACTCGTCGCTGATGACCTGCAGCTTAATCGCTGCCCGCATTCCATCCATCGGCTCGGAGAGCTTGGAAAGGGGCACCAGCTCGCTCTTGAAGCTGTAACAGCGCCTAACTTCGTCATAAAGCGGCGTCTCAATGTTTACTGATTGGGAAAAACCCGCCGCCGTGATGCCAATCAGCGAAAAGTCGTCCATCTGCTCAAGAGGCAGCGTCCACTCGAAATAGCCGTCGCCGGACAGGTCGCCTAGCGTCAGCGCGTTCACAGAAATGCTGGTCACCTGCCCGGTAAAAGGCGCTGTGATCAGCCCGCCGTTATCCAGCAGCGCCTTTAGCTCCGCCGCCTTTTCGGCGCAGCGTTCCGCTTTAAGCTTTGCGAGCTGACCGGCGGCGTCCCCGCTGGCCTGCGCATCCAGCGCTTGCTGCTGGACAAGTGTCTCATAATAAGTCAGTTGCAAATCGTCCGTGTCAACCTGACAAAGCGAGGCGCCCTCACTCAAATTCTCGCCTTTTTTCACCAGCAGCTCCGTCTTGCAGCCCTCTGGCAGGGCAATCGTCTCGCTTTCGGCGAATCGCAGCATTCCGTTTACTGAGATGCTGCGGCGAATCTGGTTGGGGGCGGTGGCCGCGACGGTTACCCGATTCAGCCCCGACGTATAATTCTTGAAAGAAATCAGCGTGCAGCTTAACATAAACACCAGCACGACTGCAATTGAAATCCATACCCTTCGTTTCATCTCAGCTCTCCTCTCTAACTTATCGACGCAGTAGGAGGTTATGGCGGCGCACACAAGTATCCTGGCGAGTAAAAGTCTTTGCTAAGCTTTCTTCAGAAAGCGTCGTAACTCTTAAGGCAGACTCTGCCTGCCGCCGCGTCCTCTCGTACCTTCTAGGCATCCTTGCCTTCGAGGCCCTGGACTAGGTCTTGGCCGCAGCAGAGGAACAGTACCGCCATTGGCAGCGAAAAGAGAATCGATCCAGCGTACTGGATGCCGCCTTCCAATTCCCTGAACAGCATCGCCAGTGGAAACTTTCCGGGGCTCTGGAGGAAGGCCAAAGGCTGCTCGACCATGTTCCAGAGGTCAGCGCCGGCAATCAGAACCAGCGTCAGAATCCCCGGCGCAATCTGCGGCAGGACAATATGACGATAAACCTGAACCTCGCCGGCACCCTCCATCCGCGCCGCTTCCAACGTTTCTGCTGGCAGGCCGCTGCTGAAGCGATAGACGAAATAGACATAGTAAGGGTTGAAGCAGCATGTCAGAATCACCGCGAGCCTGCTCCCAGTCAGGTGAAGCCCCGAAAGCGCCACAAAATTCGGCACCAGCAATACCTGCGCCGGCAAAAGTGCTAACATCATGTAGCCCAGCACCAGCGGATGGCTTGCCCTGCTGCTGATCAGCCCGTAGGCCGCCAGCGTCGAGAAAATCACCGTCAGCAGCACCGATGGCAGCGCCAGCCAGAGGGTGTTCCAGAGCGCTTTCCAATAAACGGGGTTGTGGAACATAATGTTCTGATACTGTCTCAGCGAAAAGTTATTTTCAATAAAGGCGGCGAGGTTTTCCTGACGAACCGGGAGCGTGCTTTTCAGCGACAGTCCCGCCGCCATGACGACCGGCGTCAGAATGAACAGGCAGAGAATTGCCGCCGTCAGCAGCTGCACCGCCTTCGGCGATTTATAGGAGTTCATGCTTTTCACCTGCCTTATAAACCAGGAGATTGACCGCGAACAGCAGCGCCACCGTAATCACTGCGCCGGAGGAAAGGCGCTGATAGTTGGCGTTCTGGAAATTGTTGAAGAAAAAATTCTGAATCATATAGACCGGTTCCGGCGGGTAAAGTCCGTAGAGCAAGTAACTTTCCCGAAACATCTTGAAAAAACAGATTGTGTCAAAGATAAACAGGAATTTCAGATGAGGCAGCAGATGGAAAAACTCGATCTGGCAGAAGGCCCGGAACTTTCCTGCGCCGTCCAGCTGGGCCGCTTCCAGCCAGCCCGGGTCCATCTGCGCCGAGGCCGTTTTCAGTATCAAACAGTTGATGCCCAGGTGCTTCCACAAAAACATCAGGAAAAATCCCAGCCGCGGCATCCCTTCATACAGCACCGGAAAAGCGCTGATACAGCTGACCACCAGAGCCGACGGCAGAAACATCACCACTGCGCTGACCGTCAGCATTCCCATCACTGCCTTTGTATTGTCCAGCAGATAATCGACAGCTAAGGACAATAACAGCAGTGCTGCAATATATACAAACATCAACAGAAAAGTATTCTTCAGCGCCAGCAGAAAGGTGTGAGAGCCGAACAGCGAGACGAAGTTCTGCACCCCGGCGAAGGTGAAGCGCCCAAAGGTCGCGCTCATGGAGAAAATCAGGCAGTAACAGAGAGGAACAAGGAAAAATCCCAGCGTTCCAACAAGGCTCGGCAGCAGAAAGCCCAGCCGTTTTACCGATGCAGGTTTCATGTGCCGCACCTCCGATCACTCGTCGAGATAAAGCGCCGCCTTGTTCTGAAATTCGGCATAGCAGCTCTCAAAATCCTTGTCACCCATGAAGTATGGCTCCAGACATTCCTGTAAAATCCCGCCCATCGTCGGGTTGGGGATGACCGCTTCGGTGACGCGGCCGGGGAGCTGCCGCAGCAGCTCGGCATTGTCGGCGTTCAGCGGCTCAAGACGAATTTTCGGCCCCTGGCCGCCCTGGGTTGCCAGCTGGGTGATACAGTTTTCGTAGGTCTTCCTATTCACCGGCGCGTAATAGACGTTTGCCTGCTCATATTTGGAAAAATCCATCGAATAGGGAGCGTCCAGCAGGTACTGCAGCACCTCCCAGGCGGCATCAGCCTGCTTGCTGCTGCGATTGATGGCGGCAAACTCGACCACCTGCGCGGTCAGCCCGCCGTCCAGCCGGTCAAAGGTGTGAAAATCCATCTCGGTCGACAGCAGCGTCGGATAGGTCGTCTGGTAATAGCGAAGATTGTTCATAAAGGAGAAATTTTCCAGCAGAAAGCTGACGTGTGAAGCTGCGCCGGCGAAATCGTTGCGGTAGCGCTGACCGACGGCCTGAATCTGTGCCATCTGGTCGTAATAAAGCTTTGTCGCCTCAGCAGCCCGCCGGAAGGCCGCCTCGTCCACCGAAAGCCGTCCGTCCTCGCCGGTAAGGCTGACGCCGCAGACCTCCAGCATCAGGTTCATCGCGTCGTCACGCTCGAAATTGAGGCTGCAAAGCGCCATGTCGCTCTGGCTGGCAAGCGCTTCTGCTTCAGCGGCCAGGATGTCCAGCATCAGGCCCTCGCTCGCTGTGCCCTCCTTACTGTAGCTTTGCAGGATGTTCCAGCTGAGCGGCAGCAGCTGCTGTTTGCCGTCAATTTTGCCAGCATCGAAAATCTGGACAAAATAATCGTCAGCAGAAAGGCTTTCCATTCGGTCGTCCAGCGGCAGGAAAGCGTTGCTGGTGGCGAGTTTCTGCACGTCGATGCTGCCCTGCAGGCTATTGAAGAGCAGCAGATCGGGGCCTTTGCCGCTCATCAGCTCGGTACTCAGGCGTTCGGCCATTTCATCGTAGGTCGGGAAGGTCTGCAGGTCCATCTTCCGCTCGGGATAGAGCGATGCGTATTCTCCCAGCGCCGATACGTAAAGCGCATCTGTCTGCACCAGATAGACAGAAAGGGCGGCGTTGGTTTTGCCGCCGCAGCTGGACAAAAACAACACCCCAGCAAATAGTAAGGCCAACAAAGCAGTTTTTTTCATGATAATACCTCCTGAAAATGGACAGGAAATATACTCCTATCTGTAAAAGATTATACTATATCTGACCGAAAAAATCAATCTGTTTTGCAAAATCTAAGGGGATACCGACAAAATTTAAGGATGATTGCAAGGATAAAAGTGATTCCTATCATTAAAAACTCTAGATTTATAGGTATCCCTATGCCAAAGGTATTAACTTAAGCCGCGAACCTACTAGAAGGAAAAAAGACATGATATCAATAAAAAATTATCCCATCCTCAAGCGGCCAGGCCAGAAGATGGGGCAAATAATAGACTCTGTTGTGACGCGCCCTTTCGGTCAAACAGCTGAGGAGCTATTCAGCGACATTCTCATCGTCGGCAGAAGCGTCTTCTTGCTCACTGTTAGGCTTTTCTGTATCAGCGTCCGCAGCAAGTTCAGCTTCCAAGGCTATGGCGCTTGTAAGGGTTTCCTCTGTTTTTTGGGCCATCTCAAAAAATCCAGAGCCTTGGGGATATTCTTCTGTGACCCGCATCAAAACCTCATTGACTTGTTCTAGCGGTAACCCAGCTTTTACATAATCTTCGGCAGAATGGCTGGCCAGCCATTTTAAGCCGTAAATTTGGCCGTCGGTCTCGTTGAACACGCCATAAGGGCCGCAGAAAGCCCGATTGATTGCAGCCTGATCACCAGAATAAAGAATATCTATCTCTTCCAAAGAAAAACCCAGCATATCTTGAAGTTCAGAAAGTGTCAGTTCTTCCCCAAAGATTTCTCGAAAATTCGTCAAGGTTTCTTCAGGATATTCGGGACGCATAATGGAAGTAAAAGTGCTTTGCGGTATTTGTGTGAATTCAATAAAAGAGTGTATGTTGAATTCCGCACCAGACGATTCCCAAGCTGAAAGGATATCTTCTCCCACATAATTGATTAATTCGATGTCAATAGATG
>JAAWDH010000006.1 GCA_022793675.1 Oscillospiraceae bacterium | reverse complement strand
TCAAAGACGATTCGGCTTATCCGCTTGTAAAAGAAGCGCTTGTACAAATCAGCCCCGATGACAGTAAGTTTGTTCTGCAAATTTTAGCGGGAACAGATATACCTGCTATCCTTGGAATTGATAGTGAAACAAGGCGTTTTCCCCTTTTAAGTGAATGTGGGGATGAAGTTGAATTGAAAAGAAAAGCTGAACTGGAGGATATTCTCTCCGATTTAGCAAAAAAATAACTTCCAATTTATCGGGGGGATTTCATCTTTGGAAGTTATGATGGAAAAAAACATAACTATTCTCGCTTGATTTTCGGCGCGGTTTAGTTATGCTTTTCCTAATGTTGCTGAGGAAAAAATTTTACTCAATTTTTTCAAAAAAATCGCAGGATTCCAAAGGGGCACGCCCTTGGTCGTCCTCTGCAAAGTGCGAAATCTCTTTCCCCAAAAGAGTAAAAATCTTCAGAAAGCCTCAAATGAAACGGCGCTGGCCTCAAAACGAGACCAGCGCCGTTTATGCTTCAGACGCGGCGATACATCACATTGGCGTCTGTGTGAGAGGCACCGCCGCGGCGTGAACGAAATTAATACTTGGGGCGTGCCTGATAAGTGGTGTGGAGCAGCTCGTGGGCTTTGTGGCTGCCGGGCTTCTCCAGGAATTCAGCGTAGAGGCGCTGGATCGCAGGATTGTCATGGGACTTGCGCAGGGCGCTCTTTTCGTCGTTGCTGTATAGCGCTTTGGCACGTTCGGCGCGGATATCGGTGAAGTTGCGCACTGATGCCGGCTGGAAGGGCTGGCCGCCGCCGTTGACGCAGCCGCCAGGGCAGGCCATGATTTCGATAAACTGATAATCGGCGGTGCCGTCCTGGATAGCCTTAAGCACCTTCTTGGCGTTGCTCAGGCCGGAGCAGACCGCAACCTTCAGCGTCAGGCCGCCGATTTCGTAGGTAGCTTCCTTGACGCCCTGGGTGCCGCGGACTTCGCTGAAAGTCAGCGATTCCACAGGGTGGCTTTCGCCGGTCAGCCAGTCTTTTGCTGTACGCAGCGCGGCTTCCATAACGCCGCCGGTAGCGCCAAAAATGACGCCGGCACCGGTGTCGATGCCCATCGGGTCGTCAAACTCTTCGTCAGGCAGGGCCGTGAACTCCAAGCCGGCAGCCTGGATCATTTTGGCCAGCTCGCGGGTTGTGATAGAAATATCCACATCCGGCACGCCTGCGGCAGACTGGTCGGGACGGCCGATCTCAAACTTTTTGGCTGTACAGGGCATGACCGAAACTACAACCATATCCTTGGGATCGATCCCGAGCTGTTTGGCGTACCAGGTCTTGGCAATCGCGCCAAACATCTGCTGGGGGGATTTGCAGGAGGAGAGGTTGGGCAGCAGGTCAGGGAAGTAGTGCTCGCAGTATTTGACCCAGCCCGGCGAGCAGGAGGTGATCATCGGCAGCACGCCGCCGTTCTTGATCCGTTCAACCAGCTCGTTGGCTTCTTCCATGATTGTCAGGTCAGCGCCGAAGTTGGTGTCAAACACCTTGGCAAAGCCGATCCGGCGCAGCGCTGCAACCATCTTGCCTTCGACGTCGGTGCCCATCGGGTAGCCGAAAGCCTCGCCCAGGCCCGCGCGGACGGCGGGGGCAGTCTGGACGATCACGGTCTTGGTGGTATCGGAGAGGGCCGCCCAGACATCGTCAGTAGCGTCCTTTTCCTGCAGCGCGCCTGTCGGGCAGGCAACGATACACTGGCCGCAGGAAACACAGGCGACATCTCCCAGATCTGCGTCAAAGGCGCTGCCGATATGGGTCAGGAAGCCGCGTTCGTTGGGGCCGATTACGCCCACATCCTGCCATTTGCGGCAGACGGCCACGCAGCGGCGGCAGAGGACGCATTTGGAGTTATCGCGGATCATATGAGGCGCAGAAGCATCAATTGCATACTCGTTCTTTTCGCCTTCAAAAGTATCCTCACAGGAAATACCATAATCGTTGCAGAGCTTCTGGAACTCGCAGTTGCCGCTGCGTGCGCAGGAAAGGCACTTGCGGGTGTGGACGGACAGCAGCAGTTCCAGGTTGGTCTTTCTGGCGTCCAGCACCTTTTTGGTGTTAGTGAAGACCTCCATCCCCTCGCTGACAGGATAGACGCAGGCAGGCAGCAGGCCGCGCGCGCCCTTGACCTCAACGGTACAGATACGGCAGGCGCCGATCTCGTTGATGTCCTTCAGGTAGCAGAGGGTCGGAATGTTGATCCCCAGCTGGCGGGCTGCCTCCAGGATGGTGGTTCCCGGCTCCACCGAGACGGGAATATTGTTGATTTTTAAGTTAATCATCGGGGCTTACACTCCTTTACTTCTTGATGATCGCGCCGAATTTGCACTTCTCCATGCAGGCGCCGCACTTGATGCACTTGTCCTGGTTGATCTTATGGGGATTCTTCACCGAGCCTTCAATCGCGCCCACAGGGCAGGTCCGGGCGCAGAGGGTGCAGCCTTTGCACTTATCCTCCAGGATGGTGATCTGCATCAGATGCTTGCAGACGCCGGCCGGGCAGCGCTTTTCGATGATATGCGCTTCATATTCGTCGCGGAAGTAGCGCAGGGTGGACAGCACAGGGTTAGGGGCTGTCTGCCCTAAGCCGCACAGGGAGTTGTTCTTGATGTAGTAGCAAAGCTCTTCCATCTTATCCAGGTCTTCCATTGTCGCGGTGCCGCGGGTAATTTTGTCCAGCATTTCGTAAAGGCGCTTGGTACCGACGCGGCAGGGGGTACATTTGCCGCAGGATTCGTCCACAGTGAATTCGAGGAAGAACTTGGCAATGTCCACCATACAGGTGTCTTCGTCCATGACGATCAGGCCGCCGGAGCCCATCATCGACCCAATCTCAAGCAGGTTGTCGTAGTCGATCGGCGTATCGATCAGCGACGCAGGGATGCAGCCGCCGGAAGGGCCGCCGGTCTGGGCCGCCTTAAATTTCTTGCCGTTGGGGATGCCGCCGCCGATGTCTTCGATGATCTCCCGCAGCGGGGTGCCCATTGGGACTTCGACTAGGCCGGTGTTCTTGATTTTGCCGCCCAGCGCAAAGACTTTGGTGCCTTTGGACTTTTCAGTGCCCATCGACGCGAACCATTCAGCGCCCTTGAGGATAATCTGGGGCACGTTGGCGTAGGTTTCAACGTTGTTAAGGATAGTCGGGCTTTCAAACAGGCCTTTGACCGCCGGGAAGGGGGGACGGGGCCTGGGCTCGCCGCGGTGGCCTTCGATGGAAGTCATCAGCGCCGTTTCTTCGCCGCAGACGAAAGCGCCCGCGCCCAGACGGATATCCAGGTCGAAGTCAAAGCCGCTGTCAAAAATATTCTTGCCCAGCAGGCCATATTCCCTTGCCTGGTTGATGGCAACCTGCAAACGATGCACCGCAATCGGGTACTCCGCGCGGACGTAGATGTAGCCCTGGCTTGCGCCGATCGCATAGCCGGCGATTGCCATTGCTTCAATAACGACATGGGGGTCGCCTTCCAGCACCGAGCGGTCCATGAATGCGCCGGGGTCGCCTTCGTCGGCGTTGCAGCAGACGTACTTCTGGGGAGCCTCATTGGCCGCCGCGAAGCTCCATTTGCGGCCGGTGGGGAAACCTGCGCCGCCGCGGCCGCGCAGCCCAGAGGCGAGGACGGTATCGATAACCTGCTGGGGCGTCATTTCGGTCAGCACTTTGCCCAGGGCCTGGTAGCCGTCGACGCCGATGTACTCGTCGATATTTTCAGGGTTGATGACGCCGCAGTTGCGCAGCGCAACGCGATGCTGCTTGGCGTAGAACTGGGTCTCGTTCAAAGATTTGACGTCCGCGCTGTCCTCGGCGACTGTCTCCTGGTAGAGCAGGCGCTTGACAATACGGCCTTTGAGCAGATGCTCGTTGACGATTTCGGGGATATCGGTGGTCTTGACTTCCGAATAGAAGCAGCCTTCCGGATAAACAATCATGATGGGGCCTAAAGCGCATAAGCCAAAGCAGCCGGTTTTGACAACCTTGACTTCGTTTTCAAGCCCGCTCTGCTTCAGCTCGCTTTCAAGGGCCTCGATAATCTGCTGGCTTCCGGAAGAAGTACAGCCGGTGCCGCCGCAGACCAGTACGTGGGAACGATACATATGGCGCCTCCTCCTTACAGATTTCCAATGGTGTATTCTTTGACGACGTTACCGTTGACCAGATGGTCGGTAACGACTTTGGCTACCTTGTCGGCAGTCATTTTGATGTAAGTCGTTTTTTTGCCGTCGGCCTCGTAGACCTCGACTACAGGCTCATACTGGCAGATGCCGATGCAGCCGGTCTGGGTGACGGTGACATTCTGGAGGCTGCGCTTGGCAACCTCTTCAGTGAAAGCCGACAGCACCGGGCGTGCGCCGGCAGCGATGCCGCAGGTGGCCATGCCCACGACGACGCGGATGTTGTCGCCCTGTTCTTCCCTAAGGGTCACAGAGCTTTTCATTCTGTCGCGGATCGCCTTCAGTTCTTCTAAGCTTTTCATGGGTGTATTCCTTCCTTTCGGGATACCGGGAAGCCCCGGCGGTTTCAGCATTCTCTTGTCTTCGAAAAGAGAGGGGGGTCAATCAGCCTGTTTGGTCCCTGCGTCGGCAGCCGTCAGCTCCGCGGTGTTCTCGTTGATCATATTGGTAATGAACATCAGCACATCGGGCGTATTCAGCGGCACGCCGTCAAGCACCTCGCGCAGTTCCCTGGTGTCGAGCGTAAAGCTTTCCCCGTCCACCGTCCGGATATAGAGAAAGTCCAAATCCGGGTTGACTGAAATCAGCGAGACGATGGTCGCGGTCATATCCCCAAGCGGCAGCATATCCAGATGGCTGGTGTCGTAGGAGGCGGTCGTGACCGTCCCTTCCCCCAGTTTTGACTGGATTGAAAAGCTTCCGCCGGTGGCTTCTGCGGACATCCGGAACAGCGGCACGCCCAAGCCCACCTTGCGGGTAGTGCGGGTGGTGAAAAAGGGGTCCATCACATGGGCAACCTGTTCCTCGGACATCCCGCAGCCGTTATCGGACACCGAGATCTCCATAAAATGGTCAGCCCGGCGCTCGGTGATGCGGATGGTAGTCAGGCTAGCCCCTGCCCGGATGGAATTCTGGGCAATATCCAGCACGTTCAGCGACAGTTCCTGCATAAGCGCCCTCCTTTCCCATTTTCAGATGTACAGGCCGGAACGCAGTTAAGCATATTTGGCGAGGATATCCTTGATATCGTCGGGCACGATCTTGCCATAGACGTCTTCGTTGATCATCATAACCGGGGCAAGGCCGCAAGCGCCTACACAGCGGCAGGCCTCCAGCGAGAATTTGCCGTCGGGGGTGCATTCGCCGCCATGGATCCCCAGGATCTGCTGAAGCCGGTCGTAAAGGTCGCCGGACCCCTTGACATAGCAAGCGGTGCCCAGGCAGACCGAAATCTTATACTGGCCTTTGGGGTAGAGGGAGAACTGGGCGTAGAAGGTGACGACGCCATAGACTTCCTCGAGCGGGATATCCAGACCTTCGGCAATCGTTGTCTGCACCTCAATAGGCAGATAGCCGTAAACGTCCTGGGCCTGCTGCAGGACAGGCATCAAGGCGCCCTTTTGGTCCTTATGGGATGCAATAATTTCCTTGAGCTTTGCGGCTTGCTCCGGCGTATCCTGAAACGCAACGCCAGGTTTTTTGTTCGCCATAGATAAACCTCCTTGAATTGGCTTGATACTCTGAGGGCAGCCCCCGGGCAGCGCGGAACGGGCGGTTCCAGGCCTGCCTGTCAGGCGGCCGGTTTTGGCTGTGCCGGCAAAGGAACCCTGCACAGAACAACCCATCATATATCTAATCCATTATACCATTTTCGCCGGCGAAAAACCATCAGCCAATTTGCTAATAGAAAATTATAATTTTATTGAATTTCAACAAATATCTGTGATAAGGAAAAGCCTTCCATCCCTGATGTGTGAAAAAACCGTCAAGATCACTGAAAAAAGCCGTAAATTTTCAGCATATGCTTTTATGCTGGGCCTGCGCAGCGCGCCATGCTGGAAACGCATTTTCCGGAAAAACCGTTAATATGCAATATAAACAGGATTTAAATTCTACATGGGGAAATATTGAAAAATTCTCCGAAATTTGCTATAATGAAAAGGTATAAAATCTGCATACCGGAAGCTGCGGGCTTCCCGGGCAGCGCAAGACCGCTTCGGGCGTGTCTTTTCACAGAAGGAGGATCCTTTATGACTGTCAAAGATGTAGCAAAAATTCTGAACGCCACGGTGCTCAGCGGCGAGGACCAGCTGGACGTGGAAGTGCATGACGCCTGCGGTTCGGACATGATGAGTGACGTGCTGGCTTTCGTCAAGAACCAGGCGGTGCTGCTGACCGGCCTCGTCAATGTGCAGGTGGTGCGCACGGCCGATATGATGGATATTGTCTGCCTGGTGTTTGTCCGGGGCAAGCAGCCCGACGAGGATATGTTGGCCATGGCCCGGCGCAAGGATATGGTGGTGCTTTCCACCAGCCTGCGGATGTACCGTGCCTGCGGGCTTTTGTGGGAGGCAGGACTGCGGGGAGGTGAAGCCGATGCCGATGCTGAAGCTACAGTATGAGGTGGATGGGACAGATTTTACCCGAGCCGGCGAGGCTTCGTCGTCGGTAAAAAAGAACCTGCGTAAGCTGGGGGTGTCGGCGGACGCTATCCGCCGCGTTTCTATCTGCCTTTATGAGGGCGAGATCAACATGGTGATCCACGCCAACGGCGGCGTCATCGACGTGCTGGTTTTCCCCGACCGGATTGAGATGGTGCTGGCGGACACCGGCAAGGGCATTGCGGATATTGAAAAGGCGATGCAGGCAGGCTGGTCAACGGCCCCCGACGAGGTGCGCTCACTGGGATTTGGCGCGGGCATGGGCCTGCCGAATATGAAAAAATATTCGGATGAGATGCGGATCGAATCAACGGTCGGCGTCGGTACGACGGTTTACATGACTGTTAAGGTTTAAGCTGCGGAGTACGGTCGCTTTCTGAAGGGAAGCCCAGCCTAGCAGGGCTGGGCCGCAAAGGCTTTTGCCCGCAGGGCCGGCCTGCCCGAGGAAATAACGATGTCTATATAAAGAAGGTAGAGAGATGCAAGAATTTTTTCACTCGGTGACACTAGACCGAGATAAGTGCAAAGGGTGCATCAACTGCATCAAGCGCTGTCCGACAGAAGCAATCCGAGTGCGGAATAAGAAGGCGTACATCATCCCGGAGCGCTGCATTGACTGCGGCGAGTGTATCCGTATCTGTCCCCACCACGCCAAGCGGGCAGTCTGCGACCCGATGAGCGTGATGGATCAGTTCAAATATACGATTGCGCTGCCGCCGCCATCGCTGATGGCCCAGTTCAACAACCTTGAGGATGTGGATATCGTCATCAGCGCGCTGCAGGAGTTTGGTTTTGACAGCGTGTTCGAAGTGGCTAGGGCGGCGGAAATTGTCTCGGCGGCCACCCGCCAGCTGATGGCGGAGGGGAAGCTGGAGCTGCCGGTGATCAGTTCGGCCTGCCCGGCTGTGACAAGGCTTATCCGGGTACGGTTTCCTGGGCTAATCGACCATGTCCTTCCATTAAATGCCCCGATTGAGGTGGCGGCGCGAATGGCCAAAAAAGAAGCGATGGAGCGCACAGGGCTGCCGGAAGAGGATATCGGCGCGATTTTCATTTCGCCCTGCCCAGCAAAGGTCACGGCGACAAAGATGCCGCTTGGCACCGAAAAAAGCGCGGTGGACGGCGTAATTGCCGTCAGCGAAGTCTATCCTAAGCTGTTCCCGCTGATGAACAAACTGGCGGCGGAGGGCAGGCAGCTGATTTCGTCCCAGGCCGGCCGCATCGGCATTTCTTGGGGCAGCAGCAGCGGGGAATCCTCCGGCCTTATCAACGACAGCTATCTTGCGGCTGATGGTATCGAAAACGTCATCGGCGTGCTGGAAGATTTGGAGGACGAGAAGATCACCGGCGTCGATTTTATCGAGCTGAACGCCTGCAGCGGCGGCTGCGTGGGCGGCGTGCTGAATGTTGAAAATCCTTATATCGCCGAAACCAAGCTCAAGCGTATCCGCAAAACCCTGCCCATCAGTATGAACCATCCCGACTTAGGGGATTTGCAGCAGGTGCTGGGCTGGGACGCGCCGCTGGAATTTGTGCCAGTGATGGAGCTGGATAGCAATATGCTGGCGGCGATGGAAAAGATGGCGCGGATCGAGGAAATCGTCGGCCAGCTTGAAGGCCTCGACTGCGGCAGCTGCGGCGCGCCGTCCTGTCGGGCACTGGCCGAGGACGTAGTGCGCGGGATGGCGTCTATAGAAGACTGCGTGTTTTATTTCCGCAGCCAGAAAAAGTGCGGCGAATGCGGTTTTGCATCCAAAGCCGACAGTGAGGAGGAAAAATCATGACCCCAATCCAATTTGCCGAAAAGTACAGCCTTTCTGTTGCGTCCCCCGGCGAGGGGGCGGAGCGGGAGGTCGGCGGGGTGTACTGCTGCGACCTGCTGAGCATGGTCATGGGCCGCGCCCATGAAGACGACGCCTTTTTGACCGTTATGGGGAACGTCAATACCATTGCAGTGGCGGTGCTGGCAGATGTAAGCTGCGTCATCCTTTGCGAGGGGATTAAGCTGGACAGCGAAACGCTGCAAAAGGCTGTCGCCCAGGAAGTCTGCGTGCTCTGCAGCGAGGAATCGACCTTCCAGGTAGCCCTCAAGCTGGCAAAGGAGTTAGGGCTTTGTTAGGTATAACATAAAGAAAGGCGGTGCAGCCATGCCTTCTCTCCGCTATGATTTCCACATTCACTCCTGTCTTTCCCCCTGCGGCGAGGAGGAAATGACCCCTAACAATATCGTCGGCATGGCCCAGATTTTAGAGCTGGACGCCATTGCTGTCGCCGACCACAATACCGCTAAGAATCTTCCGGCTGTAATGGCCCTGGGGGCCGAGGCTGGGGTGTTGGTGGTGCCCGCCATTGAAATCAGCACCGCCGAGGAAGTCCATGTCCTTTCGCTGTTCCCCTCGCTGGAGGCGGCCCTGGAAATGGATAAGCTGCTTTATGACGCCCTGCCGCCGGTGAAAAACCGTCCTGATATTTTCGGGCGGCAGCTGTGGATGGATAAGGACGACGGGCTGTTGGGTGAAACGGATAAGCTTTTGATTAATGCGACCGCTCTTTCGATTGAACAGGTTTTCAAGGAAGTGCGGGTGCGCGGCGGCCTGCCTATCCCGGCCCATATTGACAAAAACGCCTACTCGGTGCTGTCTAACTTGGGCTTTATCCCGCCCGAGCTGGAGGCGGGGACGGTGGAGGTTGCCCGCCCGCCTTTTGCCGGCGCAGAGGGCCTTAAAGTCATCAGCGATTCCGACGCCCATGCGCTGGAAGTGCTGGCGCAGCACGAAGCCCATGTCCTAGATGTCGCTGACGTGACCATTGGCGGCGTGTTGGATGCTTTGCGCTGAAGTGGGCAGCAGGTTGGAAAGGAAGTGCGTATCAATGACAGCGAAAGCGTTGGCTGCCCGCCAGATGGGGGAAAACCTTGACGGGCTGATGAACCTTGACCCCCGTGGGTACGGCGTCTGCCGGATCCTTTATCCCGCTTGCCGTGGGCTAGCGGGCGGTTCGCCAGTATTAAACGGTGCGGAAGGGCTGCTTGGGCATTTGAAGGAGGGCGGCCTTTGCTGTATTATGACAGGTTTTGTGCTTCCGCCCCATGGCTGTCCTGAAACCGACGGCGCTGTCAGCGCAGTGCTGCTGGGGCGGATGCTTGCGGGGTTTTTTGGCGTGACGCCGGTTCTGCTTGGCCCAGAGGACTGCCAGGAGCCGGTGAAGGCGATGGCTGCGGCGGCAGGGCTGCATTTTTATGGAGAGGTTAAAACTGCCCGCCAGTATCCTGCTTCCATGGCATTTATAGCTTTCCCGAAGGAGCGGATGGCTGCGGAGCAGACGGCGCTTCGGCTTTTTAATGAAATTGGCCGCCCTGACACTGCGGTGGCGGTCGAGCTGCCCGGCGCCAACCGCATTGGCATTTACCACAACGCTGCTGGCGAGGATGTGACCCGCCTTCAGGCTAAGACGGATCTTTTGTTTTCCCGCTTGTCAGCAGAGAAGGTATTTACGCTGGCCATCGGCGACCTAGGCAATGAGGCGGGGTTGGGGAAGCTTTATTCGCATTTGCAGCAGTTTATTCCGCGGGCTGGGCGGGGCGAGTGCCGCTGCGGATGCGGATATGGCCTTGCCGCAGTTTCGGAAGCCGATGCAGTCATTACTGCCACTGCTTCTGATTGGGGTGTCTGCGGGCTGATGGCTGCGCTGGGTTTCCTAAAAGGGGATATGCGCTGGGTACCGGATGGGGCGCTTTATAGGCGGGTGCTGGAGGCCGGCTGTCAGGCTGGGCTGATGGATATGGGCGGTTGGCATATCCCTGCGGTGGACGGTTTTGGCCTAGAGCTTTTGCTGCCGGTGATTGACCTGATGCGCAGCAGCTGCGAAAGCATTTTAGGGCATCTTGCCTCTGGGGATTGCGGCCGCTGGTTTGATGAAGTCCTTGGCAAAGGATTTTTCAGTAATCAGTAATTTTATACTTAAAGGAGACTTTGTGATGGAACAGCAAGAACCTTCTATCCATGATGGTGTGTCGCCGATTATTGTCACTGAAACTGAAGAAGACGCACAATTTGACCAGCTTTGGGATTACCTTGTCCCGCCCTATGGGCGTGCCGCAACTGCGCAGGGGGAGCTTATCCGTATCGCCGGCAGGGTACGGCATGAATTCTTGGACAATGGCGGGATAAATTGGGACGACGGGTTCCGGAAAATGCTGGAAATATTCCCCCAATACCTCTGTCTGGGCCATGCTTTTAGTGAAGAGGACATCAAAGCGGCAAAAATGCTGACGAAGCTTTTAATAGAAAACGGCGATGAAGGCCGCATCGACGATTTTCTGTGCGGGGCGTTATGTGCCTGCGCCGTTGCCTGGGTACAGCAAAACCCAGAAGTCGTCGCCCCTTTGGAGGCTGACTATAACCGCTAGTTCGAAAAAAAGGAAACCGCCCATTCTGTAAAACCAGAGCGGGCGGTTTTATGCGTTATTGTGCCGAATGGAACTCAGTGTTCTGCCGACGGTAACTGTCGTTGTCCTTTTGCGCCAGTTCCTGTTCAAGGCTTTGAAGCTCGCGGTCAAGCCGTTCCTGCTGGATCTCATCCCTGGCAGCGGTACGCTGCTTTTTTAGATCCGCCTGCCTGCTGCGAAGTTCGCGAAGCTCCTGGTCGACCCGGCCAGTGTCGGCGATAGTTTTAGACTCTTTGGCCTTTTTTGCGGCATCGTCGGCGGATTTTTCCGAGAGGGAGGGCTTCTGGTTATGGTTCATGTTAGAATCATTTGCCAATTTTCGGTCATCGATATCCCTGCGGACCGATTCTTCCCGGCGGGCAGCAGCCTGTTTTTGGGCGTCAGCCTGCCGCTGGGCAGATTCCGTCCGGCGTTCAATCGCTTCCCTTGAAGCTTCTGCACGGCGGTCGGGGTCGTCAAAAGAGACGCGGGCAGCGCCGTTCCCGTCACGTTTTATCTGATAGATACCGATGGGAGTATGGGGCCTTGAAGGGACAAATTGGTCGCCTGTCTGCCTTGAAACCATTTCTGTGGTAGGTTTTACCGAAGGCTGCGGAGCAGGGGCAGCTTTTTCAACCGGCTTTGCGCTGCTGGCAGCCCTTACAGAACTAGCCTTGACAGGGGCGGCATTTTGGGAAACGGGGATCAAGTAGGTGGTGCTGGAAATCAGGCTCATTCTTTTCTCCTCCTTTGAATATAGAATGGCTGCCAAATCAGCCATATCCTGCCTTTATTATACCACTGCGCAGTTGGGGCGTCAAGAGGGAATCAAGGTAAAAATAGTAGAATCTATCAACGTAGAAGGCGGTTTTTCAAGGGTAACCAAGCATCTTGGCGACTAAAATTTAACTTTGCTAAGCGCCCGTATTTTTTGTACTCTTTAAATGCTGTTGTCCTGGTTCAAGCCAGGTTATTTTCCTTAATAAATGCCAGCACTTCGTCGACCGTCGTGAAGCAAAGCCCAGTTACCGTGTCAGCGCAGCCATAGTAGATGGCAATCCGTCCGGTGTCAGCGTCAGCCAGCGCTGCGCAGGGGAAAACGACATTAGGCACATCCCCTACCCGTTCATAGTCCTTTTCTGGCGACAGCAGGTAGAACTTGGAGCGGTATTTGACTTTCCAAGGCTCTGTAAGATCCAAAAGGGCCGCGCCCATCCGGTAGACAAAGCCGTTGCAGGTAGTCAGCACGCCGTGATAGATCAGCAGCCAGCCTTCGTCGGTCTCAATTGGCGCGGGGCCAGGGCCGATTTTGGTGGACTGCCAGGCGGAGGGGTCTTCGCGGAAAGTCCCCATCACATAGCGATGCTTGCCCCAAAAAGTCAGGTCGGGGCTTTGGGAGAAAAAGATGTCGCCGAAAGGGGTATGGCCGGTATCAGAGGGCCGGGAGAGCATCCCGTAAAGCCCGTTTATTTTGCGTGGGAAAAGGACGCCGTTGCGGTTATAAGGCAGGAACGCATTTTCCAGCTGGTAAAAACGTTCAAAGTCAAAAGTGTAGGCAACGCCAATCGTGGGGCCATGGTAACCGTTGCACCAGGTTAGATAATAACGGTCCTCAAGCCATATCACGCGGGCGTCGTAGCGGTACTCTCGTTTGAGGATTTCTTCGTCGGCGCCCTCAAAGCGCACAGGTTCGGTGCGGATATCCCAATGGATGCCATCCTTGCTGAATCCGGGATAAATGTCCATGCTGAGCCCCCGGCTGTCGCAGCGGAAGATGCCGGCGTAACCGTCGCGGAAAGGGACGGCGGCGCTGTTGAAGATGCTGTTGGCGCGGGGCATCTGGTGCTGGCTGATGATTGGGTTTTCGCTGTAGCGCCAGACAGGGTCGGTGCAGGAGGCGGGTTTTTCTTGCCAAGGGATATTTGGAAGGGAAGAGCCGATAATTTTTGCCATAATAACGCTCCATTCTGCTATTGGCTTTTTATGCCTATTATACCACAATGCGATTGTCTTTGCAAGCTGTAGGATACGAGAATACGGCGTTTTCTCTGAAGAGAAGCTGAAGCTTAGCAAAGCTAAGCTCCAGTTTGTCGAAAAAACTCCGTGTTTTCCTAAGATTGCCAAGGATTGGGATTCTCAAGGGGCGCGCCCCTTGAGCGGGTCCAGGGCAGCGCCCTGGTCGCCCTCCTCAGAG
>JAAWDH010000040.1 GCA_022793675.1 Oscillospiraceae bacterium | reverse complement strand
GCTATATCCCTGGATTTCCCCATATCTCATATAAGCATTTACAAGAAAGGACTTTTCCACTTGCATTTATCTCCATATTTCGATTTATAAAATAGATTATAATATATTTCAATCACGCTCACAATGCATATTTACAGGCTTATTTTTAATAGGTACACAATTAGCAACCGCCATCTTAAAAAGGGATTAAATATATAAAATGATTTAGATTTCGCCGATGGCGAGCAGGTTGTCCTTCCCCATGCCGCAGACATAGGGGTTCTGGTCATATCCATAGCAGAACTCAAGAAAGTCCGCCCGCTGAGCAGGATCCTTCATAATTTTGACTAGGAGCTCATTGGGGATGGTCCGGGCAAACGCACCCGGCCCCGCCAGCCGGATATTTTTGACACCAAAACCCTCAAGGATCCGCGCCAGCTCGTCAGGCATAAAGTGGTAGCTGACTGGCCAAGGGGCCTCGCCGCGGCCAAAGGCAGCTTCGATCTCGTCTGGGCTGCCCATCAGCCCGCTTTGCAGCATGGTGTCGCAAGGCCCTTTTTGGAAAGCAAAGCTGGCTGCTAATTCCTCGCGGTGGGCCATACACCACTGCACCCAGCCATCGGCGGTATTGGGATCGAGGAAAAACTGGTGCTTCTGCAGCGGGTTGGCAAGGTATGGCAGTGCCCCCAGCCTGCTCGAAACGCTGAGCATCACCCGTTTTTTGGCGATGCGCACCAGCTCGCCGATGGCTTTTTCCTGGTGCGGCCAGGTATAGGATACCGGCGCATCAAAGGAAACCACCAGGTCGAAGGCACTGTCGGCATAGGCCGACAGGTCTTCCAGGCTCCCCTGGACAAAAGCGATATTGCCGAGCAGCCCGCGCTCTGCCGCCAACGCTTTGGCCTTTTCAATCATCGGCGCAGAGATGTCAAAATGGGTCACTTTTAGGCCCAGCTCCGCCAGCAGCAGCGAAAACCGCCCGCTCCCCGCGCCGCCGTCAAAGACAGTCCTAATGCTGTCAAGGTTCTGGCGCAGCGCCTTTTCGATATGGGACTTTTGGACAATATCGTCAATAAACGTCCCTTCCCTAGCCGCCTCACGCTCGCCCTTGTCGGGCTGGTTCCAGAAGCGGGCTGAAATTTCAGCGCTTTTTTGCATAACGACTCCTTTACAGGTTGATGATGACGATGGCCAAAACGCCCAGCAGGATCCCCAGCTGGCCGAAACGGTTGATCTTTTCCTTCAGCGCCAGCGAGGAATAAAGGGTAACCGCCACCATCGTCCCGCCCTGTACAAACGGGAAGAGGTAGGAGCTTGGCACAACGCCGGTCAGATAAGCCACCAGCACGTTGCCAAGGCCCGTCCCAACGCCCACCAGCAAAATGGGCAGCCAGAAATTCTTGAGGAGTTCCCCGCCGGCGGCGAATTTCCCTTTGGCTGTGACAGCCCAGGCGATAAGCGCCGCAGCCGACGCGGCCGCAAAGGAAACAAGCATCATCTGCCCCGGCTCGGCGGGCATCCCTGCTGCTTTCAGCGATTTCTGCTGGAGGTTCATCACCACCGACAGCCCGCCGTTGAACAGCCAGGTCAGCGCACAGAGCAGAAACCAGCGGAGGCTGCCCTTGCGGCCCCGCTCGCCGCCGAAAACGCTGATAAAATAAAAGGCGGCTAAGAACAGCAGGATGCCCGCGCCAATATTCCAGGTAAACGGTTCCTGCCAAAAGATCAGCCCCGCCGCCGATGGGATCAGCATACTGGCTGAAAAGAAAAAAGCGGTGTAGCTGAGCGGCCCGCTCTGCATCGCAAAATGGTATACCGCCAGCGTGACGATGAACATCAGCCCGAACAGCACCCCATAGCCAAGGGTGTAAACGCTGAAGCTTTGGCCGGCAGCCAGCGCCCAGCCCCCCAGGCAGACCGCAATCAGCCCAGAGGAGACGCCAGTGACCAGCAGGTTCTGGCCCAGCGAGGAAACTTCTACCTTTTTCAAGGCGGTGCTCTGGAAGGCAAACATCAATATCGCCGCCAGAATTAAGAACACTGGTATCATGGTTATTACCTCTTGCCGGATAACCGGCTTATTTTTGACAGTTCGGACAGTATACGCTGCCCCCGCCGCGCCAGAGAAACAATCTGCCGCCCGGCAAGCAGGCGGCAGAACCCCCCGGCGTCGGGGTGCGCGACAACCTCCGGACGGGCCGTCTCCGCGGATTGGACTGCCCGGCCCTGAAGGGCAGGCTCCAGCACCCGACGGATAGTCTCTACTTCCGGCAGTTCAGGCATTTTTTATACGCCCTCCCTGCTGACAGACGCAGCTGGCCTTCACGGCTTTTCCTTCCGCACCGCGTCCAACTCTTCTTCGGCATAGCCGGCAAACATCGACGTCATCCGGATCAAAGTCTCGGCTTCTTCGGTCGAAAGCACCGCCATCGCGCGCACTTCCGCTTCCATAGCCGGCGCGACGACCTTTTCGGCATACTCCCTGCCAGTTTCAGTAAAGCGGATAATCTTATTGCGCAGATCGCCTTCCGATTCTGTCATCGACAGATAGCCCCGCTTGCGGAATTTTTTAATGATGGCGCTGATAGTCTGCCGCGAAACCGACAGCCTTGTGCAGATATCCGATTGCAGGCAGCCTTCGGGCGACGACCAAATAATTCCCAACACCGACAGATCCCTTGCGTTGACGCCGTGCCGCTTGGCGCAGCGCTCGCAGGCAGCCATCTGCTTATCCCGCAGCAGCCGGTACTCGCTCATTAAATTGCGTGCTTCTTCACCAGTCATAACAATTCCTCCTGATAATTGACAGCCGCATTCGCCAATGTAATAATCAGACTGTCTTATGATTTGATTGTATTGTACCACAAAAATTCCCTTTCGTCAAGCCTTTTTTACCTGCCAAGATATTTAATTTTCACAAAGATATACTGACAGGCGCACCAGCGGATAAAAAGCGGGCTGTCCCCTGACACGTTGGTCAACCTCTGGCGCATATAATGAAAGTAAGGAGTTGAGGTTTATGTGGTTGGAGCTTTTGGCGCTGGCAGCGTCGAAATTCTGGTTTTTTGCATTACATAGCGAGCGCTTCGGCAGCTTCCCCAAGCCCCTGTCGCGGGAGCAGGAAAAAGGCTGCTTTGAGGCGGCGTCAAAGGGGGATATGTCCGCCCGCAACCGGCTGATTGAGCACAACCTTCGGCTGGTGGCGCATATTGTCAAAAAATACGCCGCAATGCCGGCCGACCAGGACGATTTGCAATCCATCGGCACCATTGGGCTGATCAAAGCGGTCGAGACCTTCTCGCCGGAAAAGAACACCCGCTTTGCCAGCTACGCGGCGCGCTGTATCGAAAACGAAATCCTGATGTACTTCCGCTCACTGAAAAAAAGCAGCGGCGACGTTTCCATCAACGACCCGATCGAGACCGACCGCGACGGCAACCCGCTGACGCTGTTCGACCTAATTGCCGACGAAGAGAACATCGCTGACACCATCGACCTGAAGCTGGACAGCGAACGGCTTTACCAGGCGGTAAAAGCCGAACTGGATTCGCGCGAACGCCTGATTGTGACGCTGCGCTACGGCCTTGGGGGCCGGCGGCCGCTGACCCAGCGGGAGATTGCCAAAAAGCTGGACATCAGCCGTTCCTATGTCAGCCGGATCGAAAAGCGGGCGCTGGAAAAGCTGCGGCGCGCCTTTTAGACGGACGCCCCCTGGCAAAAAGCCAGGGGGCGTTTCCACATCCGGCGCCTATTTTGCCTTATGCCGGCAGTAGCTGCGGACAGCGAGCGCTGAAAAGAGCGGGATTTCAACCAAACAAACGCCGGCCATTGCGTAAGGCGTCCAAACCGCCAGCGGCCCAAGTTGGAGAAAATTAAAATCTGTAACCGCATAAAGGAAGCTGGTCTGGATGCAGACGCCGCTTGAAGGCAGCAGGCTGCAAAGCCAAAGCGAAAGCGGCTCAGGCAGCGCCATAAAAGCCACCGTCGGCGCAAGGCAGAAGGCCAGCGCCGCCCCCAGCGAAACTGCAGTGCTGCGGCAACAAGCCGAGACCAACAGCGCCAAGCTCGCCGTCGCCAGCACCGAAAGCACCCCCGCGAGGACAAAGGCCCATTGCAGCTGGCCCAGGTTCCAATCAGCCAGCGTAACGACCGAATAGGCCATCTGGATCGAGGTTTTCGTCCCTCCCCAGCCGAAAATGCTGTTGGAAAGCAGCAGGTAGGCCGCACCGCAAAGCGCCGCTGTGCAGCCGCTGACAAGCAGCACCGCGATTACCCGCGCTGCGCCGAGCTGCCCGCGGCCATAACGGGTACAGCGCAGAATATCGTCGTCCCCCGACTGATAGCCCGCTGAAAATACCGGCGCAGCAATACAAGCACAAATCAGCAGCACCAAGAACCCTGCCATATTCTGAAAGTCCATCGCCGCCGTTGAAAAACCAGGGTAAACCTCAAAAGGCTTTTCAACGCGGCCATACATCGACAGTGCCTGCGCTTTGGCCGCATCGCCGTTGCCCTCCATCTCCATCAAAGAGGCGAGCCTCGCCTCGCACGCCGCGTAAAAGCCGTCAATCTTTTCCGGCGCAATTTCCATCAGCGACGGCGCGATACCAGTATCAGGGTCGGCAAAAGCCTCTTTCACGCCGTGCAGCAGCGGCGCTATCGGCAGGATCTCCCGCTCATAGACCCCCTCAGGCAAATCGTAAGATTGGGACACGCCGTAACGTTCAAGGCAGGCGCGATAAAGCGCTGCCGCCGCCTTTACCCGCTCCGGCGAAGCCGTCCCAGCGGCGGCGGCCTGCCTGGTTTTTTCACAGGCAATCGAAGCAAGGCCGGTAAGTGAAGCTGGCTGCCCTTGCTCGTCGACGCTGCTGTAGCAATACATAACCGGCAAACCGGCCATCAGCAGCGTAAGCAGCAGCGCCGCCGCCAATAAAGCCCAGCTTCTCCCCGACTTCAGCACCCGTTTCAATTCCAGCCGTAAAATCCTTCCCATCACAAATCCCTTCCCCCTTCTTTTGGAAACAGCAGCAGGCAGAGGTCTTCAAGCGTCGGCGGGACTGGCTCCGCCCCCTCCGACGGCCTCTCACCCAAACAACGCAGCGAGACCGTGCCGTCCCCTTCGTGCTGCAAACCGGCAATCTGATACTGGCGCTCATAATCAGGTACTGCGCCAGCGGGGATGCGGCACCGCCACACCAGCCCTTCGGCCTGCCGCACCAGCTCTTCGGTCGTCCCGACAGCCAGCAGCTTCCCCTTTTTAATCAGCGCGTGGCGGCTGGCGATAAACTCCACATCGGGTACAATATGGGTGGAAATCAGTACAATCCGTCCCTCGGCGAACCGGGCCAGCAGGTTCCGCAGCCGCACCCGCTCGCCGGGGTCAAGGCCGCTGGTTGGTTCGTCCAATACCAGCACCTCCGGATCGCCCAGCAGCGCCCCTGCAATCCCTACCCGGCGCTTCATACCGCCGGAAAGCTTTTTGATGCGCTTTTGCCGCACTTCCGTTAGGGAAAGCTCTTCAAATAATGCAGCCATCCGCTGCCGGGCGAGCTTTTCAGGGACGCCCTTCAGCGCCGCAAGGTAGCAAAGGTATTCTTCTGCCGTAAAAGCGGGGTCAAAGCCAAACTCCTGCGGCAGATAGCCGAAAACGGCGCGGTACTGCCCGCCAAGCTCCCCGATACCGACGCCGTTATAGGCGACCCTGCCGGTGCTAGGCGGCAGGATCCCGGCGATAATCCGCATCAGCGTCGTTTTTCCAGCGCCATTGGCTCCCAAAAGGCTCCAGACGCCGGGCGTTAGGGTTAAGCTGACGTTGGAAAGCGCTTTCTTGCCGCCAAAGTACATCGATACGCTGTCAATCTGTAACTCCATTAAGATTCCCCTTCCACATTGGTTTAGGGACTGTCCGCCCCGATGTTCCCAGTGTAGCATAAAAGCGCCTTTGGTTGTTATAGATCCCCTAAAGCTTTCCTTAATTATTTCTATTGCGGCCAGCTATGACGGCGAGTGTGTAGGGCTGGCGAAAAGTAGGTTTAGAGTGTTCTTATGCCTGGGCAATTCACTGGAGTTGTCCTAGCATCCAGCACTAAGGTTTTGAACCCCTCCGGCTCTGCGGAGCCACCTCCCCTTTCAGGGGAGGCAGGGGCTTCTCCAACGCTCACTGGTTCCCATTCGGGCAGCTTTAGCCTCCCCAGCTTTCTGCGAAAGCTTGGGGCCCGCCGCAGCGACTGAGGGGTTAAACCCTATCGACGCAGTAGGCGGGTAAAGCTATGCCGACGGGTACCCTGGCGATTAAAAGTTTTGCGGAGCTTTTTCAAAAGCGACCGTACTCCTCGTACCCCCGTTCTCTTATTGTTAACCATTGCATTTTTTAATAAAGTATGCTATAATAGCAAAAATGCCAGTCGGCCCTTGGGAAACCTGGACAAACAAGGAAAGAGAGCAGATGTTATGAAACTTCATGGACGCAAACGGAATATCCTGCTTTCAGCAGCGCTGACGGCGGCGCTGCTACTTGCTTTGCTAAGCGGCGGGCTTGGCTTCAACCATTACCTGCAAAAGCAAATCTTTATCGAACGCACCTCCCAGCTCACCGAGCTTACCGCCCAGGTACGGGCCAACCTGAATAACGCGCTCGACTTCCACTGGCGTTATCTTGCGGCGGCGGTCAGCAGCTTAAAAGGCCAAAAATTTGAGAACGTCCAGGCGCTGGGGAAAGCGGTTGCGTCGCTGAACACCCTGTTGAAAACAGACACTTACGATACCTCGCTGGTGCTTTTAGACAGCCAGGGCGTCTACTATGACATCAACGGCCAGCATGGGGTTTGGGAAAACCTTGACCAGATTGCCGGCGGGGAGGAACGCTGCGCTTTCATCGCCAACAGCTACCTTTTCCAAAACGGCTGCTGGGTGTTTGTACAGAAGCTCGACGCGCCGCTGCATACCAACGCCGGCGAGACCTTCACCCATCTGATCCTTTTAAAAGACATCCATGCCTTTGCCCACTACTATGACAGCGCTGCCTATGGCAACCGCAGCGTAAGCTATATCCTCAAAGGCGACGGCACCCGGATGCACGACAACGCCGAGGACGACGGCAGCATCACCGCTTATAACGTCCTCACCGAGCTGGAAGGGCTGGAGGGACAGGCTTACCCCGATATCGAAGCCGCCCTGGCGGAAAACAGCACCATCTGTACCAACTTCTTTTATGACAACGTCGAATACTACTACTGCTTAACCTCGCTGCCCCAGTACGACACGCTGCTGCTGTTCCTAATCCCGGCGGCGTCGGCCGCCGAGGGCACCGTCAGCATGGTAAACGCCGTGATAAGGATGCTGCTTTTGCTGGCGGCTATCCTTTTCGCGATGCTGGTGCTGGCGGTGGTTTCAGTAATCCGGCAGCAGACCAGCACCAGGCTCTTTTTGCAGGAACAGGAAAGCCTCCGCCGGCAGGAAGACCTGAACGGCCGCCTGGCCCAGACCAACGCGATGCTGGCCCGCTCCAAAGAAACGGCGGAACAGGCGCTGCAAATCGCCGCCGAGGCCAACCGCGCCAAAAGCTCCTTCCTCTCCAACATGAGCCACGATATCCGCACGCCGATGAACGCCATTTTCGGCTTTTCGACGCTGCTTGCAAGGGACGCCGAAACCCCCGAAAAGGTCCGGGAATATACCCGGAAAATCACCGCCTCCAGCCAGCACCTGCTGGGGCTGATCAACGATATCTTGGACATCAGCAAAATCGAGGCCGGGAAAACGACCCTCAACCTCTCCGACGAAAGCATCGTGGAGCTGATCGAAGGCATTGATTCCATCATCCGCCCCCAGATGAAGGCCAAGGGCCACACCTTCGAGGTCTACAGCCGCGACCTGCGGCACGAGCGGGTGGTCATGGATAAACTGCGCCTGGACCAGATCCTTTTGAACCTGCTCTCCAACGCCGTCAAATATACCCCCGACGGCGGCATGGTCACACTGACCGTCCAGGAACTGCCCCAGCACACCCGCCAGCTGGCCCGCTACCGCTTTACCGTCGCCGACAACGGCTACGGCATGAGCAAAGAATACGTCGGCAAAATTTTCCACGCCTTTACCCGCGAAGAGGACAGCGTTACCAACAAAATCCAGGGCACCGGGCTGGGCATGGCCATCACCAAAAACCTGCTGGAGCTGATGGGCGGCAGCATCGCCGTCGAAAGCGAAAAAGGCAAAGGCTCGGTATTCACCGTCGACCTGGAACTGCATATCAGCGAACACGATATCGACCAGGGCTTCTGGGAAAAGCACGGCATTACCCGGATGCTGTCAGTGGACGACGAGGAGGTCGTCTGCCAGAATGTCCAGATGACGATGAAAGACACCGGCGTCACAGTTGACTATGTGCTGGACGGAAAAAGCGCCGTCGAACGAACCAAACAGGCCGCCGACGCCGGCAAGCCCTACCATGTGCTGCTGCTGGACTGGAAGATGCCCGGGCTGGACGGCGTGGCGGCTGCGGCGGAAATCAGCAAAATGCCCGACCCGCCGATCATCATCCTCACCAGCTATGACTGGATGGACGCCGAGGAGGAGGCCAAGGCCGCCGGGGTCAACGCCTTCCTCCCCAAGCCCTTTTTCCTCACCAGCTTCCGCCAGAAGGTCGAAGCGGTGCTGGCGGGCGGCAGCGAACCGGAGGCGCTGGAACCGGAAGAACAAAGCATCCTTGCCGGGATGCACATCCTGGTCGCCGAAGACAACGAAATCAACGCCGAGATCCTCGGGGAACTCCTAGACATCGCCGGGGCCACCTGCGAAATCTACGAAAACGGCGAGCTTGTGCTGGAGGCTTTTGAAAAATCGTCGCCTGGACAGTACCGCCTAATCCTGATGGACGTGCAGATGCCGATTATGAACGGCTATGAGGCCGCACGCGCCGTCCGCGATTCCGGGCACGCGCTGGCGCTGAAAATCCCAATCATCGCAATGACGGCCAACGCCTTCGCCGAAGATATCCGCGACGCGCTGGAGGCAGGGATGAACGCCCACGTCGCCAAACCGGTAGACATGGCCGTACTGGAACAGACCGTCCGCACGCTGATTGAATAGCAAAGACCCGCACGTTGGCGTTAGCCAGCGTGCGGGTCTTCTGCCGCTGCAAAACTTACTTTTCAGCCGCAATGACCGAATAGGCTTCCTCGTCCACAAAAACCAGGGCGTCTGGGTGCAGCTGCAATACCGACGCCGGGACGTTCGGAGTAACCGGCCCGAACATCGTATCGCGGATAATCTGGGCCTTGGCCTTGCCGCTGGCCATCAGCACTACCTTCTTGGCCTTCATAATCGTGCCGATCCCCATCGTCAGCGCCTGGCGCGGCACCTCGTCCATCGTAGCAAAGAACCGGGCGTTCGCTGTAATCGTGCTCTCAGTCAGATCCACCAAATGGGTATCCACCGGGAAATGGCCGCAAGGCTCGTTAAAGCCGATGTGCCCATTGTTGCCGATGCCCAACAGCTGGATATCCACGCCGCCCATCGACTCGACAACCTGGTCGTAAGCCGCGCACTCGGCCGCGGGGTCCGCCGCCATGCCGTTAGGGACATGGGTATTTGCCTTATCGATATTGACCAGGTCAAACAGGTTGTGGTTCATGAAATAGCGGTAGCTCTGGTCGTTGTCGCCAGTCAGCCCCACATATTCGTCAAGGTTCACCGTACGGACCGCGCTGAAATCCAGCCGGCCCTCTTTATATTTGGTCACCAGCTCGGCATACATCCCCACCGGCGTAGACCCTGTGGCCAGGCCCAGCACCGACGCGGGTTTGAGGGTAATCTGGGCTGCAAAAAGCCTCGCTACCTTCTGGCACATCTCGGCATAGTCCTTAGAAACAATCAGCTTCATGTTTAATCATCCTTTCAATGTCGCGTGAGCTGCCCGCCGGGCAGCCCTCTAAAGCTATTGTACACTATTTTCCGGAAAACGTCCAGCCTTTTTTGGATTTTTTTCACTTTTTTTCAGAAAAACCTTTCCCCAGCGCCCGCTAAGCTTTTCTTCCGTAAAATTTAACAAAAAACCCCTTGCATCTTTGCAGCTTTTACGGTACAATAAGGGAAAGCGGGCCGACGCCCCCATGAATTCCAACAAAGAAAGGGACAAAACATCATGAAAATGGGCTTCCACCATGCAGCAATCAACGCTGCCGATTTTGACAAAACGCTCGATTTCTACATCAAAGGCCTGGGTTTTACGCTTGTCCGCGACTGGAGCACCGACCAGAAAAAAGCCTGCATGATCGACATCGGCGACGGCGGGATGCTGGAGATTTTCTCCGGCGGCGATACAGCCGTCCCCGAAACTGAAAAATGGCTGCACATCGCTTTCTCCGTCGACGACACCGACGCCGCCTACGAAGCCGCCCTCAAAGCCGGCGCTTCCTCCCATATGCCCCCGACAGACCTGACCATCGAGTCCACCCCCGCGCCGCTGCCGGTACGGATCGCCTTTGTACGGGGCCTTAACGGCGAGCTGCTGGAGTTTTTCCACGAAAAGTAAAACCTGACCAATCACGAAAAGCTGGAGGGTCTGCCTGTGTTTCAGAAATACCTGCTGGTGCTGCTGGTATCCATGGTTCCGCTTTTGGAGCTTCGTTTTGCTATCCCCTATTCCCAGCTGATGGAGCTGCCGCTGCCGGCTTCCTACGCGGTGGCGATTGTCGGCAACATGATCCCGGTGCCGTTTATTTTCCTCTTTGCCCGCAAGATCCTAGAATGGGGCGCGAAAAAGCCCTATATCGGCAAGCTTTTCTCCTGGTTCCTCGTCAAGGGCGAGCACGCCGGGCAAAGGCTCAAGCGCAAGGCGGGCCGCGGCCTTTTTATCGCGCTGATGCTCTTTGTGGGTATCCCCATCCCTGGGACGGGGGCCTGGACAGGCACGCTGGCAGCCAGCCTTTTGGACATGGACTTTAAATCGAGCGTGCTGGCAGTGACGCTGGGGGTGTTGATGGCCGGGCTGATTATGGGCGCAGCCAGCGCCGGGGTTTTCGGCGCGCTGGGGCATCTGTTCAGCTAAATCCGATAATAATTGACAGCTTGACAACCCCGCAGAAAAAGCTTATAATAAAACCGTAAGGCATACCGCGATAGGCGGTTTGGCCCTCAAGTGTTTACAGATAAATCCGCCAACGCTTTACTGAGGGGTGGCGGATTTATCCTTTTTTATTGATTTTCACGAGGAAATCGGTCAAAATGATAAGGAGTACAAGGATATAGACCATCTCGCTCATAACCCAAAAAGGAATCCGCCCCCTTTGCCGGGAACGGATTACTTTTGTTTTTTCTATTTATCTGACACATAAACCGTCAGCACAGACTTGTTCTCCAGATCGTACTTGCTGCCCTCCAGCCGTTACGAAAATCGTATTATTCGAATGAAATCTTTACCGTAGGTTCATCAATAGTAGTGCGCCCCTCTTTGATTTCAAATTTAACCTCAATCTCCTTTATTTCGGAAGCAGAAGCTATCTTATTTTCTTCCAAAGAATTTCCCCTCAGCTCAATTTCAAGAGCAGCACATTCTCCATCGGCAAGCTCTCTGCCAGAGTAGAAATAGCTCGTCATAAAATTATTTACAAAAAGCGAATTATACACATCGTCAATAGAAAGTGTTTTTCCGCTTTTATTTTCTGCAAGCAGTAATACATATACATCCGAACTGTATTCAGACGGATCTTCAAGAAGGGTTTTGGCCACAATTCGCAAACCGCCATTATTATAAACTTCTTTGCCAGTCGCATCATACTCAGCTTTTACGTCAGGGACAACGACCTCAACCGAAGACTTGTCCGTAATGTCATTTCCCTCAGAGTCACGCTGACTTAAAGAAAGAGTAACAGAGCCGACATCTTTGATTCCATAAATATCCCAATATTCCGAATTAAAAACAGAAGAAAGCTCAACATTAATAATGCCATGTTTGCCTGGATTAATTGCATCAGTTGACCAGATGGAGTTGCTCACAACCAAACCATTGATTGCAATATCAGAAGTAGATACATACACCATATCGCTCGTGGTGTTCTCCAATTCTAAAAGCAAAGCAGTCTCACCATCACGATTTATCATCACGCCACTTGAAAGCAATTTTACGCCGTTCACATCGTAAAGCGCATCCTGCGAGAAATGGGTAATGTCATAATGATAAGTGTCCATCGCAGCACGACTTGCAATAGTTTCCTGATAGTAATCCTTGCTGTAATCATGAGCATCAAACGCAGATGTTTTCACCTGCCGGGGGCCAGAGTACGTATGATTATAATCCTTATCTGACATATCGAAACCAATCTCCATATCAGAAATTTCATTGATCCCAAAAAGCATTAGTTCATCATAGTCAAAGCCGATAGAGTCATTTGCTTTCTTACCGTCTGCAACATCACAGTTCAGATAACCGCCGCTCACCATATACCCATTGATAGAGTTACAGCTATATCCCATAGAACCGCTAATGAACGACAGGTCTTTGCCGCTGCTATTCTCAATGGCGAGTTCCAGCTCTACAGAGTAGTTTGTATAATTCAAACCCGTTGCAGTAATCTTTACGCCGCCTTCATCAACCAGCACCGTTTCAGCGAGTGAAGCGTTTTTGTTGAATGCCCCTAATTCCTCATTGGATTGCTCCGATTTATCATTAGACTGCTCCACTCCATCACTTGGCAGCGTAGTTTCAACGCTACTGTTTTCGGTCTGCTGCTGACTTTTTGTAAGATTTTCGATGCCAGTGTCATTGCCACAAGCAACAAGAGAAACAGAGAAACAAAACGCGAGCAACAGCAATAATATTTTCTTCATTTTATCCTTCCTTTCCAGTCAGACAAAGTACGGTGAGAAATTACCAAAAAGTATACTTTTCGGTAATTCGGATTTTTGTACATGTTTTTCTCGCCTACCTCTTGCAAAATTTTACGTTTTATGGTAAAATCATAGTCGTAGAGAAGAGTGGCGAAGCCTTACCGAAAAGTATACTTTTTAGCAGCTTTCACAAACTTCTCTCTGGGTTCAAATTACAAAAGCGCAGCACGCCCTATAAAGACGTGCTGCGCTTCTTTTCCTATTTATCTGACACGTAAACCGTCAGCACAGACTTGTTCTCCAGATCGTACTTGCTGCCTTCCATCTGGCTAAGCCCCACTACATACCCCGCAGGATACGGGGAATCCGAACGCTGCTCGACAGCATAGAGGATCCCCAGCTTTTCCAACTCGGCCAGATAATCCTCTTGCAGCCGCTTTTCATAGGAAGGGATACGGACATACTGCGAGCCTTTGCTCACCTTGATCCGCACCGGGCTGCCCGGCTCGACCGGGGTATCGGCGGCGACGCTCTGCCAAAGGATGATGCCGGCGGCGCTCACCTCGCTGTAGATATACTCCGGCTCCTCAAGGGTACAGACGACAAGGAACGCCGGGTTTTTCACAACGGCGTCGTATTGCTGCCCCACCAGATTAACCATCGGCACCAAGCCGTCGTCCAGCTCGGAGGATTCCTCGTCGAGCGGCTCGGAAGACTCCTCCAAAGGCTCGGAAGATTCTTCCGGCAGGGAGGATTCCGGCAGGCTCCCGCTGCTGCCCCAATCGTCCCAGGGGTCGCTGCTGCTGCTGGAGCTGGCGGCGACAGGAAGGCTGGGGGTATCAAACGGGTCGGAGGAACCCCCATTGCCGCGCTGCTTATTGCCAAACAAATACCAGAAGGTGAAAATCAGGATCAGCAGCAAAATCGGCAGCGTCACCAGCATACTGGTAAACAGCAGCCGGCGGTCGCTGGTGCCCTGCACCAGCCTAGGGCGGCGTTCCTCGCGGACCGGTTCGGCGCGGACGGTCCTTTTAGGCGGCTGCGG
Source organism: Oscillospiraceae bacterium (assembly GCA_022793675.1). Taxonomy (GTDB): domain Bacteria; phylum Bacillota; class Clostridia; order Oscillospirales; family Ruminococcaceae; genus Faecivivens. The sequence continues at coordinate 76,692 of JAAWDH010000040.1, read as the reverse complement.
CCGAACGGCAGTTTGTTTTTCCGGTACAGGCTGTTTGGCAGCCGGCATTGAGATGGTCGGCGAATCGCCGCCGGCCCCGGATTCCGAACCGCCGACCCGGGCCGCAAGGTCGCGCAGCGACTGGATACGGTTTTCGGGCTGCAAGGAAAGGCCCTGCAAAATGGCCAGCGAAACCCGCGGCGGGACGGTTTCGTTCAGCTCCCTGGGGGGCGGCAGCTCCCTGGCGGCGGAACGGATCAGCGCCTCGGGCGGGCACCCGCCGGTGACGCAGGTGTAAAGGAGGGCGGACATCCCATAGACATCCGTCCAAGGGCCGTGCGGGCTGACCGCAGAATACTGTTCCGGCGCGGAAAACCCCGGGAACAGCTCCGCCGCCAGCTCGGTCCGAGAAGCGCGGACAGCACTGATGCCAAACCCGCCCAGCTTCAAAAGCCCGTCTTTGGTGCGGTAGATGGTGCTGGCGGAAATGCCGCGGTGGATAATCCCAGCTTCGTGGAGAAGCTCCAGCGTCTTCATCACCGGCATCAGCATCTGGGCCGCCTCGCCCCAGGTCATCATCATCCCCCAGCGGTCAAGGTATTCCTGCAGCGTGCCGCCCTCCGGATGCTCCAAAATAGCGTAAAAGGTGTCGTTCTGCTCTTCAAGGCCCAGTACATGGCAAAGGCAGCTCAGCGACCGCAGCCGCGAAAGGCGCTGCATCAACTCAACAAAATCGCTCATATTGGCCTTGAAAGGGATCTGGCAGCCCGGCTTGGCGGTTACCTTCTGGCCGTCCTCGCCGCGGACAGCCAGCGTGTCGGGGAAATATTCCCTCACCTCGACCTTTTGGCGGGAAATACTGTCGTAGCCCAGGTAGCTGACGCCCTCGCCGTTATAGGAAAGCACCCGCCCCACCAGGTAGCGCTCCCCGACCATCGTCCGCGGCGGCAGGCAGGTATGGATGCGGGGGGCGGACTCGGCATAGCCGCAAAAAGGGCAGATTTCCTCCGTCCCCTTGTCTTCCATGCAGCCCATACAAAGGTTTTCAAACATTCCCTCGCCTCCCACTGGCCGGCACAGCCGGTTTTATCTAACGCAGCCCTTCGCAGCCCGAAGGGTATTTTTCATCAGCATCGCAATCGTCATCGGCCCGACACCGCCCGGCACCGGCGTGATATACCCCGCTTTTAAAGCGACAGCCTCAAAATCGACGTCGCCGCAGAGCTTGCCGTCTTCCCGGTTCATGCCCACGTCGATGACCGCCGCGCCCTCTTTGACCATCTCCGCTGTAACGAAACGGGCCTTGCCGACCGCCGCCACCAAGATATCCGCCCCACGGGCGATTTCCGCGAGGTTTTGGGTGCGGGAATGGCAGACCGTAACCGTGCCGTGGCGGTGCAGCAGCAGCATTGCCATTGGCTTGCCGACGATGTTGCTGCGGCCAATGACTACGCAGCGCTTGCCGGCAATTTCTACGCCGGCCGAATCAATCAGTTCGAGACAGCCCGCCGGCGTACAAGGCAGGAAACCGTAATTGCCGACCATAATTCTGCCAACATTGACAGGGTGGAACGCATCGACATCCTTTTCCGGCGCAACCGCTGCAATCACCTTTCCCTCGTCAATCTGGGGCGGCAGCGGCAGCTGCACCAAAATCCCGCTTACCTGCGGGTCGGCGTTGAGCTTCGCCACCAGCGCAAGCAGGTCGCCTTCGGCCGTCCCTGCCGGCAGCGCATACTCGAACGAACGGATATTGCAGGCCTCGCAGGCCTTTTTCTTGGCATTGACATAGATGCGGGACGCCGGGTCGTCCCCCACAATCACCACCGCCAACCCAGGCTCGACCCCCTGCGCCCGCAGCGCGTCAACCTCCAGCCTAACCTCGGCTTTTACCTTGGCCGCCAGGGCCTTGCCGTCAATCAGCACCGCCATTTCCTTCAGCCTCCCCAGCTGCTTGCTCCGCTAAAATTTTATCAATTTCATCTTCCTCAGCCTCAACAGCTGCCGTTTCGGCCTCTGCCAGCGCAACCTCTGCTGTCCCAGCCTCCGCCGTCTCTTCAACCGCCTCCGGCGCGGCTGAGCCGATTTCGGATGCGCCGATTTCGGATGCGCCGATTTTCTTCGCTTTCCGTTTCAGCTCCGCCGCATAGGCCGCCGCCTCTTCCTGGAAAGCGCTGGTATAGCCGTAACATTTCAGGTATTCGGGATCGTTGCTGGCCTTGATGCGCGAACGCAGCAGCAGCCACACAATCACCGATGCCACCGTCAAAAGCCCGGCCAGCAGCTGCGACACCCGCAGGTTGCCCAGCATCAGGCTGTCGGTGCGCAGCCCTTCGATCATCACCCGCCCCAGGCCGTACCAACCCAGGTACATGATGAACACCTCGCCGTCGAACCGCCGGTGAAAGCTGTACCAGAATAAAAGCCCAAACCCGACAAGGCACCAGATAGACTCGTAAAGGAAACAGGGATGTACCAGCCCATACGGGTCGATATTGGCCCCCGTGACGTGCGGCGAACTAAGCAAGTAGCCGACAATGCGGTCGCCTGTCATCCCCCAAGGCAGCGTCGTGTTGCTGCCGAAAGCCTCGCCGTTGACGAAATTCCCCCAGCGGCCGATCCCCTGGCCAATCAGGAAGCCCATCGCCGCCAGATCCATCACCGCCAGAACCTTGACTTTACGGAGCTTCGCCACCAAGCCGCCCACAAGGAAAGCGCCGATAATGCCGCCATAGATGGCAAGCCCGCCCTCCCAGGTCTTAAAAATCAGCGACAAATTGTCTTTGTAGTCGTCCCAGCTAAAAATGACGTAGTAAATCCGCGCGCCGATAATGCCGCCGACCACGCCGCCCAAAACCACGTCCACCAGCTTATCGCCGATCACGCCAAAACGGGCGCAGTTTTTGAATGCCATCCACATCGCCAGCAAAAGCCCAACGCCGATAATCAGGCTGTACCAGTTTAGGCGGAAATTCCCAATCTGGAACGCCACCGCGTTTAAATGAAACTCCAGCCCCAGATTGGGGAAGCTTACAGTATGCATATTCAACTACCTCTTTTTTAAACTCACCATTGCCCAAAAAATGACTGCTTATCGATTATATCCCTTTATGCCCAACTTGTCAAGAGGGGTACGGGGGTACGGGAGTACGGTCGCTTTTGAAGAAAGCCAAGCTTAGCAGAGCTAAGCTCGCAAAACTTTTAATCGCCAAGGTACCTGCCAGCACAAATTAGCCCGCCTACTGCGTCGAAAACGCTGCCAGCCGCGACAGAAACGTTGTGGTTTTTATGCCAGAAATCCGGCCTGCTGGATTTCCGACGCGAATTGTCAGCGGCGACACGCCGCCGCGAATTGTCTGAGGCGACACGCCGCCGCGAATTGTCTGAGGCGACACGCCGCCGCGAATTATCTGCCGGCATAGCCGGCCTTCTGGAAAGCTTTTATACAGCTCTGGCTTCTGGAATGGTCTAAAACGGCGTAAAAGACGGAATCGAAATACTGCCCCATCCCCTCTGTAAGAAGCCCTTTCCACCAGGCCGCAATCTCTTGGGGGTCGTTTCCGAAAACGCCGCAGCCATACGCCCCAAGCACCAGATGTTTGGCCTGCTGTTCGGCAAAAATCCCCAACGCCAGCTTCATCCGGCGGCGCATAACCTTTTTGGCCTCCGCAGCATTTTCCTTTTTCAGGATTACCTGGCCCATATTAACCGCCGGAAGCGTTAGCACAGACGCTTTTACGGGCTTTTCTGTCAGCTGGAAAGCCCCGTCGCGGAAAAACACGACCTCCGGCGAATAAATCGCATAGTCCAGATACATCATCGAGCTGTGGGCGCGATTTTCGCGGTAATATTCCTCGTGCGCCGTCAAGGTGGGGTAAAGGGTGCTGGAAACGGCAAGGCTTTCCTCCTGGGCCATCGCCCCGTTCAGGAACCCGCCGCCCGGGTTTTTCGCGCTGGCAAAGTTCAGCACGCCGATGCCCTCCTTCCCTTCTGCCGCAAGCGTCCGAACAGCCTCGACAGTGGGCAGGTTCCCGACCCGCGACTCTGGCTGGCGGCAGCCTGCGCATACGCGGTACTTTCCAAGGAGCTCCTCCCCTTCTGTTGGGGAAATCAGCCGGCTGCCTTTAAGCGACCGCTCCATATCCTCTTTGACGGCAATCCGTTGGCCGGAGCTGCCAAGCTCGTAATATCCCTGTTCCATAATCGCCAGCGTTTCCCTGGCCATTGCTTTCCTATCCATTTGACACCTCCATAGAAAACGTGTCCGACGCAGTAGACGTGTAAATTGGTGCTGACGACTACCCTGGCGATTAAAAGTTTTGCGAGCTTAGCCCTGCTAAGCTTGGCTTTCTTCAAAAGCGACCGTACTCCCGTAACCTCTCGTCACCCCTGGGACAGGACCAAGGAAAGGGCGAAGCTGTCTGTTGACAGGCCGGCCAGGCGGGCGGTTACGCCTTCGAGGGTGACGTCGGCGAGAAGCTCGACGCTGTCGAACAGGCCCAGGCCGGACATTTCCGACCCGAGCAGCGCCGAGGCTGTGTTGTCGACATTATTCAAGGCGCGCACCATCCGGCCGTAAAAGGCGTTCTTGCAGCTTAGGAAATCTTCCTCGGAAAGGCCGTTTTGCTGGGCGGCGGCGAGCACCTCCAGGAACCGGTTCATCACCCGATCGGGGTCGCGGGACTCGCCGCCGCAGATCAGCGAGAGGAACCCGCGCCCGGCGAAAACCTCGCTGCTGAAACCGTTGTTGAGCAGCCCTTCCCGCACCATTTCCTCGTAAAAATCGCTGGTGCTGCCGCCCAGCAGGTCAAGCAAAATCTCCAGCTCGTACTGTTGGCGCAGAAAACCGGCCGCGTTTTCCTCTGGACGGAGCTTGCAGCCAAAGTAGAACAACGGCAGCGACACCTCCATCCTGCGTTCGGCCCGTTTGCTTGCTAGGCTGTCCGGCTCGTCATACGGCGCGCAGGCAACCTTTGCCGGCTTGCCGGGCTTGAGGCTGCTTTCAATCAGCTCCAGCGTCCGGTCGGGGTCAAAATTTCCGGCGATGGCCAACGTCATATTGGAAAGGTTATAGAAGGCACGGTAGCAGCGGTGGAGCAGCGCCGCGTCAATCTGCGCGATGCTTTCGGCTGTGCCAGCAATGTCCACCCGCACCGGGTTTCGATGGTAAAGGCACTGTAACAGGCCGACCATGACCTGCCAGCTGGGCGAGTCGTCGTACATCCGGATTTCCTGGCCGATGATACCTTGTTCCTTTTCAACGGTTTCCTGGGTAAAATAGGGCGTTTGGACAAACCCCAGCAGCGCCGAGAGCGACTCCTCAAATTTATCGCTGCAAGAAAAATAATAACAAGTCTTGTCAAACGATGTGTAAGCGTTGGCGTCCGCGCCGGTGGCCGCAAAAAGGGTAAAGGCGTCGCCGTCTTCGCTCTCGAAAAGCTTGTGCTCCAAAAAATGGGCGATGCCATCGGGCACCTGGACAAAATCTGGGTCATCAGGCGTTTTAAAACAATTATCCACCGAACCGTAATTGGCAGCAAACATCGCCTGGACGGTGGAAAATTCCGGCATTGGATAAAGGAGGATGGTCAAGCCGGAAGGGTGCGCCACCCGGATATAGCGTTCCCCCAAGCGCTTGCTTTCTAAAATCTGTTTTTCCATGAAATCCCTTCCTTATTATATCTGGCGAGCGGGACGGCTATGCCTCTTTGGCGGTAAGCAGATAGATTGTGTCCAGCTCCAGCCGCGCCGCAGCCGCCGCAATATCTTCCCTGCCGACCGCCGAAATGGCGGCGCATTCCTCCTCGGGGGTGCGCGCAGTCCCCTGCAGGGCCTGTCCCAGATAGTAGCCGGCTAAGCTATAGGGCGACTCGCCCAGCGAATGGAAGTCGTTTTGCAGGCTAAGCCTTGCATACTCCATTTCCTCGTCCGTAAACGCCCCCGCCCGCAAATCGTCGACCTGCTGCAAAATCGCTTTTTCGGCGGCGGCGATATCCTCGTGGGCCACCCCGCAGTCAATCAGCAAAATGCCCTTGGTGCGGTTATACTGCGAGGCGCTGTAGTAGCAAAGCCCCATCTCCTCCCGCACTTTTTGGAACAGCTTGGAAGTCGGCGGCCCGCCTAAGACCGCGTTCAGCATACGCATAGCGTTGACGGCAGGCTCTTCCGGGCGGATATCGGTGCGCAGCCCCAGGCAGAGCTTGGACTGGGCCACCTCGAAGTGCTCGACCGGGCGGCGCAGCTCCCCGCCCCTGCGGCGGATGACGGTTTCCGCCGGCGGCAGCGGCTGCCGCTGGATGCCCGCAAATGCCCGCTCAAAACGGCGGACGGCGGCGTCCTTTTCCCCCATCCCAACCTGGAAAATTTCGATCTGGGCCGTGCGCAGCATCCGCTCCCAGGCTTTTGCGGCCCGTTCCGGCGTCAGGGTTTCCAGGTCTTCCAGGTACCCCAGCCGGGACAGCCCGCCCGGCTCCCCCGCAAGCATCAGCTGCACGGTTTTGCCGATGGCATAGCGCCGCTTTTCGTTGATTTCCGCTTCAATGGCGTCTTGCAGCGCCAGCCGCTGCAGCGCGAGAGTCGTAGCGTCAAAAGCGCCGCCTTCCACCATAGGGTTCAAAAGCATCGAACAGAGCACCTCGGCCGACTGGTCAAGGAGCGCTTCCCCCGCCAGCGCAAAGCTGTCGTCCAGCGCCGAGATGTTCAGCGTCACGATTAGCCTGTCGCCGATTTTCTGGACGGTACTGCCAGCGCTTGCGCCATACATCCGCCCCAGCTTTTTGGAAAAAAGCTGGTAGGTAGGATAGTCCTTGGTGCTTTTTTCCAGCATCATCGCCACCAGCACCGTTTCTGTAATGGTTTCCCTTGTCAGCGGCAGCACCAGGTTAGCCGCAAGGTAATTGACTTTAAAACGCCCCATCTTCAGATGGGAAAAATGTACGCCGTCGCCTATTGGCATACGCACAGGAATTTCCGACATATTAATACAACCTTTCACTTTGCAAAAACAGGCGCAGCCCGCCTTCTCATTTTATTATACCACAACCCTCCCAAAAAGGTAAGAAGAATTCGTTAATTTACACGGCGTGTCGCCGCAGACTATTCGCGACGGGCTGTGCCCGCAGACTGTCCGCGCCGGAAATCGAGCAAGCCCGATTTCTGCTTCGGATAGACATGGCCGGTTCTCTCGCGGTTACGGGTAGGTGGTTCCAAATAAAAACAATGCGTTTTTACTCTTTATGTCCGGACAATTCACCGGAGTTGTCCTAGCATTCAGCACTAAGGTGCTGAATGCTGAAAGAATGCTTCGCATTCTTTTGCGTGGTTGCTCCTCCATAACGTTTGTGAGCCCATACGAGGACCCCTCGGGAGGGTCCTCGAGCTCTCCTGCCCTTTTTTTGGAAGGAGGTTTCGCTTGCTGCGGCAAGCGACCGAGGGCTCTGCCAGCTTTCGGCTTGACGAAAGCTAGGACTCGCGATTTTTTGAAAAAAATCGAGTAAAACTTTTTTCGCCAGGGGACGTGCGTATCTCACCATTAAATCCTACTGCGTCGATAAGTGTTTCTGGTTCTGCGTATCGACGCAGTAGGTAGCTATAGCGGAGCAGACGACTACCCGGGCGATTAAAAGTTTTTGCAGCTTAGCTCTGCTAAGCTAGGCTTTCTTTCAAAAAGCGCGTACTCTCGTACTCTCCGTACCCCCGTACCTCCGTGCCTTGCAAAAAAAATTGAACTATGATATAATATAGCTAAACTTTAGTTTGGGGGAGAGAAATGCTATACCAAATCGCCATCTGCGACGACAACCCAGCCGACGCGGCTTATCTGACCGGGCTGGTGGAGGAATGGGCCGCAGCGTCCCATGTCGCCGTTTCGTTGGAAGCCTTTCCCTCTGCGGAGGCTTTCCTATTCCGCTGCGGCGATGCGCCCCCGCTGGATATGCTGCTGCTGGACATCGAAATGGGAGAGATGGACGGCGTGGCACTGGCCAAAACGCTGCGGCAGAAAAACGACCTGCTGCAAATTATTTTTGTCACCGGGTTCGCCGACTACATAGCCGATGGTTACGACGTTTCCGCGCTGCACTACCTGCTGAAGCCAGCTTCGCAGGAAAAGCTTTTCGAGGTGCTGAGCCGGGCCAAGGACCGGCTGCAGCGCGCCGACCGTTTCCTAGCCATCCTGACCGCCGAAAACGGCGGGAACCTGTGCCGGCTGCCGCTGCGGGAAATCCGCTTTTTGGAGGCGCAGCAAAATTACGTTATCATCCACGCCGAGAAGGACTACACCGTCCGACGCCCGCTGTCGGAGCTGGAGAAAGAACTGGACGAGCGCTTTTTCCGCACCGGGCGCTCCTTCATCCTCAACCTGGCCGCCGTCCGCCAGGTCGGAAGGCGGGACGTCACCCTTTCCGACGGCACATCTTTGCCGCTGCCGCGGGGGATGTACGAACCTTTGAACCGGGCCATTATCAACTATCACTAAAAGTAGGAGGGAATATCATGGAAAACTATTTAATAAAGCCCAACACCGCCGCCCAGAGCGAGGAGCTGCACCGCCGTTTAAAGCAGTTCAACCAAGCCTTTTTCGGCAGCCACCGGGACTATAGCCTCCATATCGAGATTGACGGCATGATGGCGGCGGGGATTGTGGCCGCTTCAACCTTTTCGACGCTGGAAGTCGAGTACTTATTCGTTGAGGAAGAGTTCCGCGGACGGGGCCTTGGCGCAAAGCTGCTGCGGGAAGCTGAAAGCCGGGCTGCAAAGGACGGCATTCGCTATGTGCTGCTGAACACCTACAGCTTCCAAGCCCCCGACTTCTACCAGGCCCAGGGCTACCGCCAGCTTTTCCAGGTCTCCCCCTGCCTTGGCCCCTACAGCCAGTTCTTTTTCTGGAAAGAGCTGGACATTACCGTCGACATCCTGACCCTGGTGCGCCCAGAGGCCCGCTACGCCGAACAGGTCATGGACTGCCGGGAGGAAATGCTCGAAAACGGCGACGACTTCGACGGCTGCGCTGGGCTGAGGAAAGCTGAAAGCTTCAGCCAATGGGCCTATAACTACCAGCACCCGAAAAACGGCGCGATGCCGGCGGACGTCTGGCTGGCTATCCGGGAAAAGGACGGCCGGCTGATCGGGATTATGGATTTCCGCCCCCAGCTGTCGGAATTTTTGCTCAAATACGGCGGCAGCATCGGCTACAGCGTCCGCCCCTCGGAGCGGAAAAAGGGCTACGGCTCGGAGATGCTGCGGCTGCTGCTCCCCAAATGCAAGGCTGCCGGGAACGACCGGGTGCTGCTGACCTGCGACAAGGAAAACGAAGCTTCCCGCCGCGTGATCCTCAAAAACGGCGGCATCCTGGAAAATGAAGTGCCTGACGAAGAAAAGCTGCTCGGGCCGGACGGGACGGGCCTAATCCAGCGCTACTGGATCCAGCTGTAGGAGGAAATATGTCATTTTTGACAAAACTCATTGACAGCCGGATCGCCGCCTACCAGCAGGAACTGATCGAAACCCACTTCGTCGAGGTGGAAAATATGTACCGCCAGATGCGGGCCTGGCGGCACGATTACAAGAACCACATCCAAGCCATGAAGGCTTTCGCTGCCAGCGGCGACCTGGCTGCCATCGACGGATACCTCGATGCGCTGGATACTGAGCTGTCGGCGGTGGATATGGTGGTCAAAACCGGCAATCCAATGACCGACGCCATCCTCAACAGCAAAATTTCCCTCGCCCGCGCCAAACACATCAACGTCCGCAGCGACGCCAATATCCCAGTGGCGCTGACAACGCCGCCCCTTGACCTCTGTGCAATTTTGGGCAACCTTTTTGACAATGCTATTGAAGCGAGCCTTAAACTGCCCGAAGACCAGCGGCTGATCCGCATTTACATGGAAGTCAAGGACTCCCGGCAGTTGTATATTTCCTTTACAAACTTCACCTCTGACGGCAAAAAGCCCAAAGAACAGGGCCTTTTCAAAAGCACAAAAGGCGCTGGCCATGGCTTTGGGCTGGTGCGCATTGACCATATTGTGGAAAAATACGGCGGCTACCTGTCCCGCAACAGCGAAGCAGGCGCTTTCACAACCGAAATCCTGCTGCCGCAATAAGATAAATCAAAAACGGCGGACGCCTGCTTCCTAGGCCCGCCGTCTTGTTATTGCTGTCAGCCGCCAATTTTGCGTTTCATGTTTTCCTCGCTGGAGGCGTAGTCAAGCGCCGTCTGCTTGGCAATCAGGCCCTTCTGATAAAGGGCGACGATCGACTGGTCCATGCTGACCATGCCCTCGCTGCCGCCGGAGGTAATCGCATTGTCAATCTGCATCGTCTTGCTCTTATCGCGGATCATGCTGCGGATGGCGTTGTTGACCTTCATGACCTCAAAGGCCGGGAGCAGCTCGCCGTTCGTGCCAGGCAGCAGCTGCTGGGAAACGACGGTGCGCAGCACCATGCTCAGCTGGGTGCGAATCTGGTCCTGCTGGCTCCCCGGGAAGGTGTCGACAATACGGTCGATGGTATTGACCGCGCCGCGGGTGTGCAGCGTCGCCAGCACCAAATGCCCGGTTTCTGCAGCGGTCATCGCCGTGTGGATGGTCTCGGCGTCGCGCATCTCGCCAAGCAGGATAACATCAGGAGCCTGGCGCAGGCAAGCCCGCAGCGCCGCCAGATAATCCTCGGTATCAATGGCAATCTCACGCTGGCTGACGATGCTCTTCTGGTTGCGGTGCAGGTACTCGATGGGATCCTCCAACGTAATAATATGGCAGGCCCTGCTGCAATTGATTTCATTGATGATGCAGGCCAGCGTCGTCGATTTGCCGCTGCCCGCCGTACCGGTCACCAGCACCATGCCGTGGGTCTCCTCCGAGAGCCGGATAACCGATTCTGGGATCGAAAGTGTCCGCCAGTCAGGGATACTAAACGACACCACCCGGATGACCGCCGCCTGGGAGCCGCGCTGCCGATAGGTGTTGACCCTAAAACGCGCCAAGCCTTTGACCGAGAAGGAAAAATCATCGTCCCCACGCTCGAAAAACTCGTCCATCGGCCGCCCCGCCAGCTCGTAAAGCTCCTGCACCAGCCGCGCTGTGTCGTCCGGGAGCACCTTCTGCTCCTCCAGCGGCCGCAGCTGGTTATCCTCTTTGGCGCAGACCGGCGCGCCTGCCACAATAAATAAGTCAGAAGCCTGATGCTCGTATGCCTTTGTCAGATATTCCAAAATTCCAGCCATAGCTGTCCTCCTAAAATGTCCCGTCCCACAGCTCCATCTCCTCGTCCAGCTCCCAAAGCTGGGCAGGAACTGTCTTCCATTCAAGGACATGATAGCTGCCATCCGACGCTACCTGCACCGAAACTTCCAGGTTCTGGATCTCCGAAACAGGGCAGCTGTAGCGGTAAATATCCCCCGATTGGGTTACGCCGGACGGGAACTCGCCCGCCCGGAGCTTTGCAAGGATTTCCTGGGCCTCATAATCCGCTTTGTAATAATCTGTCACCGCTTTGACCGACGCGTCGGCCAGCCGCACGTCCGCGCCGACCGTCGCTAAGCTCAGCAGCGCAAAAATCGTCAGGCAAAGCACTGCAAACACAGCCAGCAGCGAGATGCCCCCCACCGCCGGCGGCGAAAACCGCTCCTTTTTGGCCTTAGGTTCAGCCATTGCCGCCCACCTCCTGCCATGCCACCGTAACCGCAAACAACGGCTCGCCGCCATTTTTTTCGCTCACCAAGACCTCCGCCGACGCCAGGCCGGGCTGGCCGCTCGGGGCGTCCGTGGCCGTCAGCAAATAAACGCCGTCGGCTGCCGGCTGCCAATCTTCGTCATATTCTACAACAAGGACGCCATCTTCAACGCTGCCGTCCAGCAAACCCGCTGCCGCCGCAAAAGCATCCTGCACTCCCCCGCCGCAGCTGCGGACCGTCTCCGCCGCCGATTGGGCCGCCGACGCCGCAAAATCCCTCGCTTCGCTCCGATGGGAGCGTTGGTCGGAAAGGACAAAAGCCTGCAGGCAAAGGGCTGCCGCCAGCGCAAACACCAGCAGCATCACCATCTGTTCAATCAGCACCAAAGGGGCCTTGCTTCTCATGCCGCCGCCCCCTCTCCGCTGCGAAGAGACAGGCTAAGGCGGCTCTGGACGCCGTCGTCGCCGGTCAGCACCATCGTCAGCAGTCCGTCCACGAGGGACAGCTCAAGCGCTTCCGCCGCCAGGATCTTTTCGCCGTCCTCCGGCTGAAGCTCGGTCTCGGCCGATGTGTAAAGCTCCATCAAGTGCCCGTCAAGGCAGTAAACACGGGTAACATAGCCCGCAGAATCGGTCAGCGCCAACGCCGTGCAGTCCCCAAAAGGCTCTACGGAAACTGCGCCGTCGCTGTCCGCCTGCCGCACACGGGCAGAGATATACTGTATCGCCGTCCGGCGGGTAAAAGCGGTGTTGTCGCGGTCAGTCAGGCGGCGGTAAGCCCCCGCCCCGCCCAGCAGCACCGCCAGCAGGCAGGAGGCGAACACCCCAAACAGGAGCAGCGCCAGCAAGCCGTCAATATGATGTTGTGCGCGTTTTTTCATGGCGTGTTCTCCAAAACAGTAATATCCGGCACCAGGTTCTCGGCGAAACTGGTGTAATGGACCGTGTAGTCGTCGCTGATCTGGATGCCGTAGCGCCCGACCAGATCCTCCAGCGTCGCAGGGTAAGCCCCCTCGGCCGCATAGCAGGCCACAGCGGCGCGCCGCAGCGTCTCCTCCAGCTGGCGGAGATTTTCCTCAGACTGCCCATTTTCCAGGCTGTCCAGCGCGTATTGAAAGGCTGCCACCGCCAGCGCCGCCGCCCCGATGAAGCAGAGCGCCCGGGCAAACCCAAAAATCCGCCCCTTCATCGCCGGTCACCCGATTGCCGCCATGATATTCATCAGCGGCAGCATCACCGACAGCAGAATCAGGCCCACCAGCACCGAACAGACCAACACCAGTGTCGGTTCCACCCGGCTGACCAGCTCATCCAGCGCTGTTTCGCCTTCCTCCGTGAGGTCGTTGGCAATTTTTTCCATCGATACATCGACCGAGCCGCTGCGCTGCCCCAGCTCCAGCAGCCGGCAGGCCGCCGCAGGCAGCACGCCGCTTTCTTTAAACGCAAGGCTGATGCCTGCGCCGTCGCCCAGCCGCTTCTGACAGTCGACACAGCGTTCCTTCGCCGCCCCTTCCGACAGCTTCGCTGCCAGCTCGACCGCCTCTTCCACCGGCAGGCCGCTGCTCAGGCCCATGGCCAACGCCTGGGCAAGCCGCGCCGCGCCAAGCTTTTTGTTAATGCCTTTGTCGCCGAACTTCGTCCGCCAAAAAAGGGTCACTTTTGCCCGCAGCGGTTCGGCGAGCGAAAACACCGCTGCCGCAGCCACCGCCAACGCCAAAATTACCCACAGCACCGGCATTGCGCCGTCCAGCCATTTGCCGACCACCAAAAGGCCGCCGGCAGCGCCCGTCAGCCGCCCGCCCAACGAAGCGTAGACACTGTCAAAAATTGGCAATACCCGCACCAGCAGCACGCCGATGACCACCAGCATTACCGCCAGCATTACCGCTGGGTAGAGCACTGCGCTGCGGACGCGCTTTTGCAGGCGAACGCGGTTCTCGTAATAGGTGGAAAGGGCTGCCAGCGCTTCCTCGGTGCGCCCGGTACGCTCGCCCACCTCGGTCAAGCTCCAAGCGTAATTGGGAAGGCCGCTTTGGCGCATGGCGTCCGACAGGGTCACGCCCTCGTCAAGTAGGGCGGTCATGCTATGGAGGGAAGAATCCTCTTCCGCCATCAGCGCGACGGCGTCGCCGGTGCCGATGCCAGCGTGGAGGAGCATAGAAAGGGAAAGGCAAAAATCGGCAGTTTGTTGGGGAGAAAAAGTTGTTTTCATAAAGATCTCCTGCGTTGTAATAATAAAATGGTCAATTTGCCTATGTAAGCGCCGCACATTTTCCTATACTAGGAACAGCCGGCTTTTTTCTTATCATACCATACTTTCCCCTTTTTTGCAACCCCTTTTTCCTGGCGAGTGCGCAGATTTGTCGGAAGGTGGTCTAGCGTAAAATTTACCTCTTAGGCCCGGACAATTCATTGGAGTTATCCTAGCATTCAGCATGAAGGCGCTGAATGTATGTGGCATTATATTCATCCTTTGAACCCCTCTGGCTCTGCGGAGCCGCCTCCCCTTTTTTTTCGAAAACGCTGTCGACGCAGCGCCTGAGGGTTAAACCCTATCGACGCAGCAGGCGTGCAAATCTGTGCCAGCTAGTACCCTTGCGATTAAAAGTTTTGCGAGCTTAGCAAAGCGAGCTTAGCAAAGCTAAGCTTGGCTTTCTTCAAAAGCGACCATACTCCCCGTACCCCTCGTACCTCCGTCGATGAAAATGGGGCATACTACCCATAAAAGGAGGGTTGATTATGCTCAAACACTTAACAAACGGGCCGGTGCTCCCGCTGCCTTTTGCGGCAGCTTTGGCGCAGGACGCCCACGCCGCCGACGTTTTCGCAAAACTTTCGCCGTTGGAGCAGCAGCGCGCTGTTGACGCTGCGCCGGAAGGCAGCGGCGAGCTGCAGGTCTATCTTTCACGGCTTGGGGCCGGCGGAAGTTTGCCGCAAAATCTGTAAAATTGATAAAGTATAGGAAGGATACGGCGGAAAATTTGGCAAAAAAGAGGATTGCCAAACAGCGTATCCTATGCTATACTATGGGGTAATAAAACGCGACGACCAAGTACAGTAGCCCTTCCGGGGCGTCAGAGAAGACAGGCCACCGGCTGAAAGCCCGTCCCGCTGACCGGAAACGGTGAAATTTCCCTTGTGAGCGGCGTCCCTGAACGATAGGAGTAGGGGGCGACGGATCGCCTCCGTTATGGGGCAGCGAGTGTTTTCTGTGCGCTTTTTGTACAGGGAAAATTTGGGTGGTACCACGGATGCCGTTTCTGGCCTTCGTCCCAATTGGGGACGGAGGCCTTTTTGTGTCCTCGCCCCAGAAACAACTAGAAAGGATTTGGCTTTATGCGAGAACAACTGGAACAAATCAAAGCCCAGGCGCTGGACGCGCTGGAAGGCTGCGGCGACGCCAAGGCGCTGGACGCGCTGCGGGTGCGTTACCTGGGCAAAAAAGGGGAGCTTACCGCTATCTTAAAGCAGATGGGCAAGCTTTCGCCGGAGGAACGGCCGGTTATCGGCCAAAAGGCCAACGAGGTGCGCGAGGCGCTGGAAGCGGCGCTGGCTGCGCGGCAGGAAGCTTTGAAGGGCAGCGCACTGGCAAGCCGCTTGCAGGAGGAAGCGCTGGATGTGACGATGCCGGGCAAAACTGTGACGGAAGGCGGGCTGCACCCGCTGAGCATTGTGCTGGACGACATGATTGACATTTTCCAGTCGATGGGCTTTGACATATTGGACGGCCCCGAGGTTGAGACGGACTATTACTGCTTTGAAGCGCTGAACGTCCCCAAAGACCACCCTGCCCGCGATATGCAGGATACCTTCTATTTAGGGGAAAATTTGGTGCTGCGCACCCAGACTTCCGCGGCGCAGATCCGGGTGATGGAGAACCGCAAGCCGCCTATCCGCATCATCTGCCCCGGTCGGGTTTATCGCGCGGACGAGGTTGACGCCACCCATTCGCCGGTATTCCATCAGGTTGAAGGGCTGGTGGTCGATAAAAATATTACCCTTTGCGATTTAAAGGGCTGTTTGGAGCAGTTTGCCCACGAAATCTACGGCCCAGAGACAAAAATCCGTTTCCGCCCCTCCTTCTTCCCCTTCACTGAACCGAGCGTTGAGGTTGACGTAAGCTGCACAGCCTGCGGCGGCAAGGGCTGCCGGGTATGCAAGGGCGCGGGCTGGATTGAGATTTTGGGGGCGGGGATGGTGCATCCCAACGTGCTGCGGCTATGCGGCATTGATCCTGAGGTGTATTCTGGGTTTGCCTTCGGCATTGGGCTTGACCGGTTGACGACCACCCGTTATAAGATCAGTGATATCCGGCTTTTGTTTGAAAATGATATGCGGTTTTTGACGCAGTTTAAATAATTGTTTCTGGTTTCCTTATTGTTTGGTTTTTTGATTGGAATAATAAGGAAGGAGCGCCTGCGGGCGCTCCCCCATCAAAATCGGGTTTCGCCCCGATATGACGACCTACTTTGTTGTCACGCGACAACAAAGTAGGCAAAAAAACGCGCCCGAGGGAAGTATCCCTCAGGGCTCCCTCAGACGAACGGGGCGTTTATGCGGCCTGTCCCACAGTACCCCGCTGTCGTTTTGCTGCGGAAGCCCGCGACGCTTACCTCCCCGCTAGGAAATTGTACGGACTTTAGCAGGCGGGCGGCCGCGCCTTACTTGGCTCCGGAAGTACGGATGTGCCCTTAGGGAAGGTTGGCGCGGAACCGGGAAAGGCCGTGCACACGGCCTTCGCGCTGCTTACGCAGCGCGTCATAGCGGGGCGCTTCGCGCCCCGCCGCAATCTACAACAAAGTAAACATAAAAAAGGTGTGATATATTGTGAAAGTTTCATTAAACTGGCTGAAGCGATACGTCGAAATAGACCTGCCGCTCCAGGCCTTCTGCGACAAAATGACCATGAGCGGCTTCGAGGTCGACGGGGTGGAAGACCTTTCCGAATCGATGAGCAATGTCGTTGCCGCCAAAATCCTTAAAACTGAAAAGCATCCCGATGCCGACAAGCTGACCGTCTGCCAGCTGGACGTCGGCAGCGGCGCGCCTATCCAGATTATCACTGGGGCCGACAATATCTTTGAGGGGGCCTTTGTCCCCGTCGCCCTCCACGATTCCCGCCTGCCCGATGGCACCCATATCAAACGCGGCAAGCTGCGCGGCCTGCCCTCTGACGGCATGATGTGTTCCGGCATGGAACTGGGGCTGAAAGAAGGCGATTACCCTGGCGCGGAAGTCCACGGCATCCTGATTTTGGAAGGCGAACCCGCGCCGGGTACCGATATGCGGGAGCTGTTGGGGCTTAACGATGTGATTATCGATTTTTCTATCCTTTCCAACCGCCCCGACTGCAACAGCGTATTGGGTTTGGCGAGGGAAGCCGCCGTGGTGCTGGGCAAAAAGTTCTGCCCGCCCGTCCCCGCCTACGCCCCCAAGGGCGGCGATGTCCGCGAGCATATCGCCGTTACCGTTGAGGATTTTGAGCTTTGCCCGCGCTATCTGGGCCGGGTAGTCAAAAACCTGCGCATTGGCCCTTCGCCGGAGTGGATGCGCCAATGCTTGAAAAGCGCCGGCGTGCGCAGCATTAATAATATTGTTGATATTACCAATTTTGTTATGCTGGAAACCGGCCAGCCCATGCACGCTTTCGACCTGAACCAGGTCGCTGGACGCCAGATTATCGTCCGTCATGCCAAGGACGGCGAGAAGATGACGACCTTAGACAGTAAGGAACACACGCTGACGCCGGAAATGTTGGTCATTGCCGATGCCGAAAAGCCTTCCTGTCTGGCGGGGATTATGGGGGGCCTGGAAAGCGAGATTGAAGACACGACGGAGGACTTATTCCTGGAATGCGCCAAGTTCCGCCGCGACAACGTCCGCCGCACCGCCCGTACACTGGGGATGCGCACCGAATCCAGCGCCCGCTTTGAAAAAGGCGTCGACGCGGCTGGCTGCGCCTTTGCAATGGACCGCGCGCTGCAGCTGATTGAGGAGCTGGACGCTGGCGATATCATTGATGGGGTTATCGACTGCAACGGCGGCCTGCCAACCGGCCGGGTGATCGAGACGACGCCGGAGGCAATCTGCGCCCTTTTGGGGGTAGCAGTGCCTGATGAAGCGATTGTTGATATTCTGAACCGGTTGGAGATTCGGACAACGCTGGAGGGCCGCACGCTGCGCAGCGTCGCCCCCACCTTCCGCGAGGATTTGGAGAGCCGCGCCGACCTGGCCGAGGAAGTCATGCGTATTTACGGCTATGAGCACGTCGTCTCGACGCCGATGGAAGGCGAGGTCGTCCGCGGGCGCAAGCTGCCCGAGCGCGTTTACGGCGACCTTTTGAAGCGGCAGCTCTGCGCGCATGGGATGCGGGAAATTTCTACCTATTCCTTCATCAGCGCCAAGGCGGCGGAGCTATTGGGGCTTACCGAAGACGACGGCCGCCGCGCCGCAGTGCCGCTGATCAACCCCCTTGGCGAGGAATACGCCGTCATGCGCACCCAGCTGGCGTCGAGTATGCTGACGGTGATGGCCACCAACATTTCCCGCAAGATCCCGGCGGGGCGGTTCTTCGAGCTGAGCAAGCGGTTTGTGCCGAAGGCGCTGCCGCTGGCCGAACAGCCCGACGAAATCCCAGTGCTGGCGCTGGGGGTTTACGGCCCGGACGAGGACTTTTTCACACTGAAGGGCGTTATTGAGCAGCTGCTTGGCCGCTGCGGCTTGAAAGCTGAGTTTGCCCGTTCGGCGGAGCCGTACCTGCATCCTGGACGCCAGGCCGAGATCCGCACGGCGGACGGCGGGCTTTTAGGGACGCTGGGCGAGGTGCACCCGCTGGCTGCCGAAAGGTTCGGCATTGAGGGCCGGGCCTACCTGGCCGAGTTAGAGGCTTTGCCGCTTTATAAAGCGCTTTCCGAACAGCAGACCATTTACCAGCCTCTGCCCCGTCACCCGGCTTCCGTGCGGGATCTGGCGCTGCTTGCCGACGCTGGCCTGCCGGCGGCGGAGATGGAAAAAGCGATTGCCGGCGCAATCCCCAAGCTGTTGGAGAAGATCGAGCTGTTCGACGTCTACCAGGGCAAACAGGTGCCCGACGGCAAAAAGAGCGTTGCCTATTCGATTACGCTGCGCGCGCCCGACCGCACCCTGACCGTTGAGGAATGCGATGAGGCTGTCGCCAAGGTGATGAAGGCGTTAGCGGCAATCAACGTCACTTTACGCCAGTAAGGAAGCCCGGCTATGCTGCCCTATTTCCGTTACCACCCGGACCCTTTGGGGACGGGGATATTCCAAAAGCTGGCCAACCCAAAGCGCTGCCCTTGCTGCGGAAAGGATACCCATGTGGTTTACGAAGGCCCTTTTTATGCTGTAGACACGGTACACGGGCTTTGCCCTGACTGCATCGCGAGCGGTGCAGCCGCCCAAAAATATGACGGGGAATTCCAGGACAGCTTTTCGGTGGATGGGGTATCCGACCCCGCAAAGCTTGACGAACTAGTCCACCGTACCCCTGGCTACAACGGCTGGCAGCAGGAATATTGGCGGGCGCACTGCGACGATTTCTGCGCATTTTTAGGCTGTGTAGGGTTTAAGGAGCTGGAAAGGCTGGGCGTGCTGGACGAGGTATCAGAGGAACTGGACGACTGGCAGCGGGAAAATATCCGCGACTTAGTTAAGGATGGGGATGTCCAGGGCTATCTGTTCCGCTGCCTGCACTGCGGAAAACACCTGCTGCATATTGACTATGATTAAACTTTTATAACAGCACAAAAACGCCGCCTTGATGAAAAATCAGAGCGGCGTTTTACTTTTTTATAAATTTGTTTTCGCAGCGCAAAGTTTAAAATAGAATGCCGAACTAGCCGGAAATTGGCGGCATTACCCATTTTAAACGAATTGGATAGATTTCTATCACAAAGTATTCTTCTTTAATCCTTGCTGCCGGATGCGAGTCAGCAATATCGATATTCACAGAATTTACCGCTGCCTTTTCAAATCCTAAAGATTCTCCGCAAACGATATACTGAACAGCTATATATTCGATATATCCGTCTTCATCCGGCTCCAAAGGCATCGCTTCAAAAGGCTTCTCAATATCAACGCCAAATTTTTGCAGATATTCTGCAATTTCCGGATATTCATACTTGACTTGCCTAATGTAATTTTGACAATAAGCACAGCTGCACAATTCATCATAGCTTAACTTTTCATAGTAATCCTGTGTCTTTTTGACATCCATAGACAGCCATTCCCCCGTACAATTCCGAAAATGCGCGTTCTATTTATTTTTATTCAGCCTCAGCGCTGCGAAACGGTCACCTCAGCGTACACCGGATCGTGATCAGAAAGATAGATGCCTTCCCTGTCTTCATGCCAGCGGCCCGCCCCCTTCAGCTCAAAAGGCGCGGTTGCAAAAATATAGTCGATTTTGATGGGATCCATCTGGCCGAAATTATGGAAGGTAGGCCCGACGTTCTCGGTCAGGTCGCGAAGCCCCAAGGACGGGAAATCCTTGATAGGCGACAGCTCCACATCCCCAGGCTGGGCGTTGAAGTCCCCCATCAGGAAACAAGGCGTCAGCAGCCGGTCGGTGTCGTCCTCCATCTTGCGCAGGATCTGCGAAAGCCCCTTCATCCGCGCCGAAACGCTTTCATGGTCAAGATGGGTCAGGTAGACCCGGAACGGGAATGGGAACTCGCCGCCGTGCAGCAGCGCCGTCGTGCAGACGCGCGGGCAGATGCTCTGGTCCTCGTAGCGGCTCCCCGGGACGTAAGGGTCCGGCGAGAGCCAGAAGGTCTCAAGCCCCCATAAGTCAAGCTTGTCCCGACGGTAGCCTAAAAGCATATGCTCGCCGTCAAGCGCCTTTTCGCGGCCGTGCCCGACAAAGGCGTATTCTGGAAGGTTCTCCTTCATCCAGCGGACCATATGCGGCTGAAGCTCCTGGAACCCGACGATATCAGGCTTTTCGCGTTCCAGAACCTCGCGGATCAGCGCCGACCGCGCCGCAAAAGTGTTGCGCCGCATCGGTTCCGGAAAATGTTCCGGATGCTGTTCCAGCGCCCCTTCCGGCAGGTCGCACTTGATGTTGTAACTGACAATTTTCATCGCAAAATCCTCGCTTTCGTTTTGCTGCCTCTATTATACTCCTCCCGCCGCAAAACGTCAAGCAGGAGTACGGAAGTACGGGGGTACGAGAGTACGCGCTTTTTGAAAAAAGCTTAGCAAAAACTTTTAATCGCTAGGGTACTTGGCAGCACAGCTTTACCCGCCTACTGCGTCGAAAGCTGTTACCAACCGCGACACCAAACGTCATGTTTTTCGCTTACAAGCCGCCGAGCAGCGCCAGGCGGCAAACGCGAATTGTCTGCGGCGACACGCCGCCGCGAACTGTCTGCCGGCACAGCCGGTCATGCTAACACATATTCAATCAGTACCGCCCCCTGTCCCCCAGAGCCGCCTTTCCCGGCCTTGGCGCGGTCCGCCGACAAGCCGCCGCCCCCACCGCCGCAGCAAAGCGTCTGGCCAAACAGCGACGATTCGCTGGCAGTAAGGCCGTTTTCAGAAGGGTTTCCGTTTGAAAAGCCGCCCAAGCCGTAGATGCCGCTTAAATAAAGCCGCAGCTGCTGCCAATCAGGGGCCTGCCCGCCGTCGCCGCCAGGGCCGTTTGCGCCGTTGGCAGCCGTTACGCCGTTGCCGCCGTCCAGCCCGTTATGGTTGATATCGCCGCCGGAAGCGATGCCGCCGGCTCCGCCTTTGCCGACAACGCCGTTAAAACCGCCGCTGCCGTTCTGGCCTTTTCCGGCGACCATGATTTCCTCGCTGCCGCGCAGCAGCTTGGTGTCGGAGGCCCCAAGCTGGATCGTAAACTGTTCGCCGCCCTGCAGTTCCACGACCTTTTCGCACCAGGAGCCGCTGCCGCCGCCCCCGCCGCTGACCGCCGGCCTGCTGGCGCTGTACTGGCAAAGCGAGCCGACGCCGCCGCGCCCAACACAGATAAAACGGTACTTCCCCGCAAAGGGGGCCGTCCAGCTTCCCGAC
Source organism: Oscillospiraceae bacterium (assembly GCA_022793675.1). Taxonomy (GTDB): domain Bacteria; phylum Bacillota; class Clostridia; order Oscillospirales; family Ruminococcaceae; genus Faecivivens. Next base: position 55,005 of record JAAWDH010000040.1, on the reverse strand, counting down.
TGGCGGAACGCCCTGCACAGCGCCGTCGTGCCCGCCGGGAACGGGGATTTCCCGCCCCCGGCCGCCTTAAAATTTACCGTTTTGCCGGCTGTGTCGACCAAAACCGCTACAGCCGCCCCCGCTGCAAACAGCCCCTTCCCGGGCGGCTCGCCGTTCTGGGTGCGGGCTGTGTAAACTGCACCGTCCACCGTAAAGCTGTCGCCCTCTTCAAACGCCGCGTCCGCCGCGAACTGGCAGCTGACAAGCCCTTCCGCGCCGGAAAGCCCGCTAAGGGCAAACCTACCGCCATTTTTGACGCAGGAAAGGGTTCGCGTAAGCCCTGTCCAGACTGGTGCAAGCGTTTCCTCCAGCTCTTCTTTTTCCACATAGAGGGCGCTCGGATCCAGTACCGCCGTTACCTGCCCAGTCCCGGCCACCGCTACCGTCAGCTGAATGACGCGTTCGTCAAGCGTCGCCTCCGAAGCGCCGGGGATGTAATCCGCATTGCTGCCGCTTATGCCGTAAGCATAAAGCACCTCGGCGCCGTTTTCCCCTTTGGCCGTAAGCCCCAGCTCCCGCCAATAGAACCCGTCCTCGACCTGGCCGAACCGCAGCGTCCCCTTCAGGGTGACTTGGTTCCCCCTGCGGAACAGCCGGCTGATCGGCAGCGAAGCCCGCAGCGCGTGCAGTGCCGGAACGTTCTGAAGGCTGCCGCTATGGACGCCATCGCCCAGATGGATGCCGGTAAAAGTGATACTGCCGCCCGAAAGGCCCTCAGCGAGAAGGCCCAGGCCGGCTTCTGTGATGGTTATCTGAAATCCTGCCACAATATTCCTTCTTTCATTAATTATTATTTTTATATCCAGGTCTACATCTGCTGTTTCTTGGGGCGGGAGAGGTGGGTTCGTTTTTGTGAAGGCATTGCCTTCACCTACGCGGAATGTTTTGAAGAGGGATTTCGCTTGCTGTGGAAAGCTCGCCCCCGCGATTTTTTGAAAAAATCGAGTAAAACTTTTTTCGCCAGGACACGCGCGTATCTTATCATTAAATTCTACTGCATCGACAAGTCTTCTGGTTCTGCGTATCGACGCAGTAGGCGTGCAAATCTATGCTGACGTGTACCCAGGCGATTAAAAGTTTTGCGGAGCTTTTTCAAAAGCGACCGTACTCCCGTACCCCTCGTACTCCTCGTACCCCTCGTACTCAAAAAACGTGCTTTACTGTCACTTGCAGCGCGACGCCGGCGAAGACGCAGGTTTCCTCGGCCTGGCTGACGCCAGTATAGAGCGTAAGGTTGGCCGGGATCATCCGGCGCAGCTCCGCCGTCAGGTCGGCAAGCACCGCCTGGCCGGCGGCGTCGACCTCGACCGACAGCGAGAACGCCGCCGGGTCTAACTGGACAAGGAAACTGTCCTCGCGGCCGAATGCCGCCGCCAGCTGGCGTTTAAGCTGGGAAAGGGTGTAGGGCCGCAGGCAGCCCAGCCGCGACATCAGCCGGAAACGGCGCTGGGCGAGGCTGCCGTCGGAAGGCAGGCCGGTCATTTTCTCCCACCGCGCCAAAAGCTCGCCTTGGGACTCGCCCGGGAGGGTCTCTAACGGGAACTGGCGGATTTTCTGCTGCAAACCGCCAAGCAGCGGGTCAACCGCCGCACCAAGCGCTTTGTACTCCGCAATCCCCCGCACCAATAAAGGCAGGTCATCCAAATATGCCATCATTTCCCCCCTAGATCACGCCCCAGCTAAGCCGGGAACCGTCCTTGTCCAGCACCGGCGCTTGCCCCGCCTCCAGCGTTAAGTTGGCCGCCTCGCCGTTGATGCGCAGATCCTGCACATCCGCAATCCCTTCAGCCGCGAGGACCCCGGACACCATCGCACTCAGCCGCACCACGGCGGGTTCTTCCTCGAACTGGCGGCGCAGCAGTTCGAGCTGCCGTTCCGCTGCCGCCCAGACCGCCGCCTCCGCCGCCTCCGCCGTGCTTTCTTTGCGGCGGGTCACCGACGCCGTAAGCTTAACCGGGACCGCCTCGGCCCCGCTGATCTCCACCGTATGGCCGATTGGAGCCAGCCCTAGGCCGTTGCCGCCGCCGCAGATTTTCTCCTCTACCACCGCAAGGAGCGTTTCCTCCGGCGGCAGCAGCCTGCCGTCCAGCAGGATAAGCTTGACCGTACCGCCGCCCGAAGCCGCCGGCACCACCCTGACCGCGCCAACGCCGGGGATTGCCCGCACCTTTTCACGATAGTCGGCGACATTGCCGCCGAAGGCCGGCGCAGACAGCCGCTCGCCCAGCCGCTCCCGCAGCGAAGCGTCGCTTTCCTCATCCTCGCCGGGGATCAGCACGCCCAAAAGCTCCGCCGTGCCAAAATCCGCCAGATACTCCGCCGGCAGCAGTTCCCCGCCGCCGCGGTTGCCAACGCTTCCCGCCGTCTCGCAGCGCAGCGCGCACTGGCCGTCCGCCAACAGCTCCTCCGCCACAAAAAACAGCTGGTCCTGGTAAAAGCGGCTGCCAAGCGGCGGCACGGCCGCTCCCCCAGCCTGGTTGGTAAACTTCCCCAGCCGCAGCGCCCTGCTGGCTGCCTTGCGCGTTACCCCGTACTGCCCCGCTAGCCGGTCAAGGTACCCGCCGGCCGCCGTGTCGGAAAAAACCAGGTCGTAAAACCCCTCCAGCATCGCGTAAGCCTCTGCCAGCCGCAGGCAGACAGGCCCCAGCGCCATCTGGATCAGGCTCCCTTCCCGCTTGTCCACCTCCTCCGGCAGCGCCGCCAGGCAGGCGTCCATCAGATCCTGATAATCCGGAATATCCATTTGCCTCACTCCCTCTTGTGCTGCGACAGCCTCACGCTGTCCTGGTAAGAAGCGCCGCTGTCCAGCGTCACCGTGAAAAATACTTCCGCGCCGTCGCCGAACTTTGCAAAGCGGAAGCCCTCCAACGACTTGACGCGGTTATCCAGGCTCAGCGCATCGCGGATCATCGCTGGCGCAGCTGCGCAGAAATAATCATAATCCCGCCCCAGCAGCGCTGTGACCTCCTCGCCAAAATCATCGGAAAAAATCAGGTGCTGGTACCGCGGCACTGAAAGGGCAACCAAAACAGCCTGTTTGGCGGCTTCGTCGCCGTCGATCATCCCGCCCAGCCTGCCGCGCCCAAGGTCCAGCCGCCAGGTTCTGCCGCCCATCTTGACAGCGGAAACGCCGCCGCCCTGCGGCAGCAAGCCTTCAGCCGGCATTGTCTTCACCCCCTATTGCAGCGCGCACGCGCCCTGGCGTACCCACGCGGTCGAGAATCAGGTATACCCCGCCCGCCGCCAGCAGCATGACCCGGTCGCCGGCGGCAAGGCCAGGCTGCAGGGTAAACGTTTCGTCAAGGCTTGGCTCCCCGGCCAGCCGGTGTTCCACCCGTAAAGTCAGCGTTTCCAAATGTTCCGGCAGCAGCAGCGCCTCTTCCGGAAGGGTGAAGCGCTGATCAACCGCCACCGAAAGGGGCGACGCCGTCTTTACCGTGCCGAAAAGGAACTCAGGCGCAGCATAAGCGCCCGCCGCCAGCTGGCGGATCATATCGGTCAACATCCTATCACTCCCTTGTCAAAGATGGGTCAGCTTCAGCTTCATTTCCGCCGCGCCGTCGCTCAGCAAGTGCTCGGCTTCCTCGATGCGCCACCTGCCTTCCCGGCCGGGAAGGCTGACGCCGGCAATGCGTCCGGCCTGGAACCGCAGATCGCCGGCGCATTGGAGCGTCAAAGCTTCCAGCGCGCGGTTTTTCTGCTGCAGCAGCGCCTCCATTCGGGCCGCGATTTCGCCGTCGGTGGCGTTTGCGGCCGCCTGCGCGCAGTATTGCAGCGTCCCCCATCGGGCGATGGATTCGCGGTCCTCGCGGACGAAGATGTCGCGCCGCCCGCTTTTGCGATTTTTGCGCACAATCTGGACGCGGTTGTAACTGTCGCGGCCGATATCGGCCGTTAGGCTGTAGCTGCATAAAAGCCCGCCGCCGTCGATTTTAAGGGGCAGCGCCATCGCGCTTTCGGGCTTTAATTGCAGCGTCCCGCAGCCGTCGTAAAAACAAAGCCGCTCGCCCGTCGCGGCGGCGGTCCGTTCGATAGCCGTGCGGATAATATCCAAAAGCGGCCGGTTGTCGGCAATCAGCGAAGGGATGCGGTAGCTCCCGGCCGCCTCCCCCAGCGCAAGCCCCCGCTCACCGCAGATTTCTCGGACGATTTCGCCGGCAGTTTTGCCGGAAAAGACCTTGGTGTCGCGGTAGAGCAGATAGCGCAGCTGGTCATAAGCGGTCAGCACCCGCCCGTCCCCGTTCTCTTCCAGGCAAAAGAGGTACCCCGCAAAAACCCCCTCGCCGCCGCGGGACAGCCTAACCCTGCTCCCCAACGCAAGCGGGACGCCCAGATCCGGCGTAAATGCCGTCACCATCCCCGCCCCGCCCGTCCGCCGCGTCTTCATCCGCAGCTCCCCCAGCGGCAGCTTTTGCCCATTCACCGTTAATTCTATCATAAACCCTCCTTTGGAAACGGCAATTTATAGGATAATCTTCTGCCCTGGGAAAATCAGGTTCGGGTTCGCCAGCTTATTTTTTGCCGCCAGCTCCTTGTACCTGCCGCCGCTGCCGAGGAACCGCTTGGCAATCCCCCAAAGGGTATCGCCCTTCACAACGGTATAGGCTTCCGGCGTCTCGCGGGCAATCTCGCGGGGCGTGCCCTGCAAAGCGCTGCCCGACGCGGCAGGCTGCACCGACGCCGCGGCCTGCCGGTACTCCTGCAGCCGCAGCCAAAAGCCAACGCTGCCGGGATCGCCGGCATCCTCCCAGAGCCGCAGCCCCTCCACTGTCACCTGCATCGAAATTGGGTTTGCGACCCCCGCCGCCACAAAAAGCTGCGGCTTTTTGTCCTGGAGCATCCCCAGCAGCGCCTTGCCGCCCGCAGCCGCCGGCGCGCCGCCCTGGGGAAGCAGCCGCGAGCCTTCCGGCGGGAAAAAGCTGGAAAATTCAATTACCCGCTGTTTTGCCGACCGCAGCTGGGTGACCTCGCCCGTTTCCCAAAGCGTCACCCGCCGGTGCCCGGCCTCCCCCCGCAGCGTCAGCTGTTCCGGCGGCACCGGGAACTGCAGCGTCCCCAAATAAATCGCCGTCATCCATACACCCCCTCGGTCTCGCCCTGCATCTCCTGCAAAAGCCGCTGTTCAAGCGCGTCTATCAAAGCATCGATTGAAATTTGCCCCGTCCTGCCTTTTTCCACAGCGCTGCCGCTCTCTTTCCCGGCAGCCGGCCAAAAATCCGCTGCGTAACCAGCTTTCGGGAAAGCGCCGACTTCCGACGCAGCCGCAGGCTGACCAGCCGCAGGCTGACCAGCCGCGGGCTGACCAACCGCGGGCTGACCAACCGCAGGCTGACCAACCGCAGGCTGGGCAGCTATAGGCCCGCCCGCCAACGCCGCCCGCCAGGACACTGCCGCCCGTCCCGCATCCGCAAAAGGCGGCTCTGCAAACGCCCCGTCAAACCCATCAAAAGCAAAATCATCCTCCGCCGCAGCTTCCTTGCCGGCAATAGGCAGCCCATTTTCCGCAGCCTGCCCGCCCGCCCAGTGCAGCGCCGGCATATCCGCCGCCCCAGCTGGAAAACCGTCTGCTAAAACGCCAGCCGCTTCGCCAGGGCCTGCCAGCGCCATAGCCCCCAGCAGTGCTTCGGCAGCATCCGCAGCAGCGCTGTCAAAAACCATACCAGTCAAAGCCGGAGCAGCCGCGCTTTGCTGGGCAGTTTCGCCGTGTAAACCAGCCCAGCCACCCGCCGCAGCCGGATCTGCTGCAGCAGGCCCCGTTACAGCCAAGGCCGTCCCCGGCTGCGCCGCAGGGCGCAGCCGGCCAGCCGCCGCCCCTTGGGCGGCGGCGCCGAAAGGCCGCAGCGGCAATGCTAACGTCAGCCCTTCCCCTTCTTCCCAGAGCGCCAGCGCATCCGCCGCCAGCTCCGCCGGGCCGCCCAGCCAATACGCCAATGCGTCAGCCGCCCTCATGCCGTCTCTCCTCCTCTGCCTGCAATTCAATCATCGCCGCCACCAGTGCCTTTTCATTGCGGGACATCGCCGCCGCCTGGGACGGGAGAATCCCATGGCGGCAAAAAAGCCAAAACGCCAGGTTCAGCTCGCCGTCTCCCCGGCGGATACTTTTTTTAAGGCGTTTTTCCTCCCATCGGGGGCGCCAAAGCCGCAGACCCGTTCCACCGCCGCAAGGAGCTTGGCAAACTCCCCCGCCGTGAGCATTTTCGAGAGCAGCGCCTCCTCCCCCAGCACGCCCCAGGACTGCTGCAGCGCCGCATCTTTCAGGTCCGGTTCCCGCACTGCCGCCGCAGCCAGTTTTTTCAGGTAACGCTCGCGGTCGAACGCTACCCCATTTTCGCTCCGCCGGCGGCAGGCCGCCCGCAGCGCCGCGTTCTCCTCTTCGCTGACGCCCGCCACCTTAAACGGCCCGCCGAAGCGCTCGGAAAGGATGAGCGTTTCCTCCCTCGGCGGCAGCACATCCTCCATCAGAAACCCTTGAAGATCCATAGCCCCTCCTAAATCGTAAATTTGTCCAGCAGTTCCGCGTCCTCAAAGGTAAAGGACAGCTCCTCGTCGAGGAAATCGGCCCCAACGTCCAGCTTTGCCAACGTCACCTTGTTGAGGTTGCAGTTTTTCAGCACCACTGTCTGGCTCCCCAGCCCGCTCTGGGGGTCGTCGTTGATAACGACCAAGTCGAAGTAGGTATCGATGCCGCTTTTCATATAGGCGATTGCCTGTTCGCGGAAAAAGCTGCTGACATAGTAAACGCGCATCGTACCGCTGCCGGAAAAGCCCGCCGATTTGTACTGTTCGCCGCGCTTGCCCAGCGTCCGCACCGCCGTTTTGCGCTTTTGGATGGACGCCGTCACATCCTTCAGGTACATCAGCTCCTGGTTCCGGCCGCCGACCTTGCAGTAGGCCCTTCCTTCCTGCCCGCTGATCAGATTCCCTGCTTCCATATTTTCCTCCTTTATCCTACGGTAACGGTCATGTAGAGTTTTTCCATGCTGTCCACGGGCTTGACCCCCAGCGTCACGACTACCGTATCCGGCTCCGCGCCGGCCGCTACCGTTACGTCCCCGTTTTCCGGCGGCTCAATCGCCGAAATATCCGCCAGCGTGCGCAGATAGCTTAAAAGCTCTGCCTGGAACAGCCGCCGCCCGTCGGCATTGTTGGACGCTTTCCCGAGGTAATAGTCCTCAAAAATCCGCCTGACATCCTCCGCCAGCTGGTCCAGCACCCGGACCGTGCGGTTCTTATGGAAGGCGCGGCCCTTATCCGGCGTGAACGAGACGAGGGTGTTCTGGTCCTGCTCGATGATCACTCTGCCCGCGCGCGGCGTAAAGACCATATGCCCCGCCTTCAGCGCCGCGACGATCCCGCTTTCGGTAAACCGCGGGCTGGCGTCGACCGCGCCGTCGTAGGTGTCGTAGGTGCAGGACTTGTTGACCGCCGCGCCGGCGGTCATGCCCGCCGCATAGGCCGTCGCGGCAACCTTGCCCACTTCCGTGCCGTCGGCAAGGGTCACGCCGTTTTTCACCGAAATGACGCCTTCGTAATCGGCCTCGCTATCCGCCAAAACCGCTTGGATTTTGCGGCCCTCCTCCTCGCGCAGCCGCTTCACCAGCGCGACGGCCTTCCCTTTGACCGCCTCGTCTTCCGACGGGACCGCCATCGTGTTGAAGTCCAGCAGCGCCGCCGCTGCAAAAAAGCCGTCGTAATCGGCCTCGCCGCCGCTGTCGCCGCCCGAGAGCGCCAGCCCCGCGTGGATAGAAAGGGGGCCTTCCCCGGAAAACTCTACCAGCGCGTTATCCTGTAGCCCGGCGATGTCGCCGGCTGTCTGGCTGTCGTACAGCAGGCCGTCAAGCCAGGTCTCGACGCGGAATTTTTCCCCCTCCGCCGCAATTTTGACCGCCAGCTTGTTGCCGCCCTCGCCGCCGTAGCGGGCCGTCACCGTCAGCCCCTTGTCGGTGCAGCTGGCCTTAGCGCCGCCGTCCAGCCGCCAGACCAGCACCGTCTGCGCCCGCTTGGCGCACTCCCGCAGCATCAGCAGGCAAGGGTCGTTTTCCCTCGCCCCGAAAAGCGGCAGCACATCGGTGTCCTTATCCACCTTTACCGCCCTGCCGGACGGCCCGAACGGCAGCATCAGCGGCAGCAGCGCCGTCCCGCGCTCGCCCGCCGTCCCCAGCGCCGCCGCAGCCGACGTAAAGTTGATATAGGCCCCCGGCCGCACCTTGTTCTGCACCGTAAAAGTTCCTCCTGCCATATCTTGCATTCCTCCCTTTGCCCAATTATCCGCCAGGCTGGTTAAAGCCAAGCACCATCCGCTTCATCCGCTCTGCTTCCTGCCCGTCCAGGAAATAGAGCTGTTCCCATTCGATATGCAGCTTCAAATGATCCCCTTCTGTTTCCGCTGTAACCGCCGCCGACGGCGCAGCCTTTTTGGCCAGCAGCATCAGCCGCCCGCCAGCCTCCTCCGGCGGCTCGCCGGCAGGCGGGTACCAGTTCAGCGTCATCTCCTCCCCCCAGCGCCACCGCCGGGAAAGCTCCTGCTTCAGCGACAGCGCCTCCGGCAGCAGCTGCAAACAGGGGCGGGAAAGCCCTTTCTTGATTTCCCCCACCGCCAGCATCACGCCTGGCAACGCCGGTTTCAGCGACTCCAGCAGCATTTCCGTCAGGATCGTCCGCATCCTTTCACCTCGCTTTCCGCCCAGGCTCAAAGCCGTTCGTCCATCTGCACCGGAATTTCCTGGTGGCAGGGATAGGCCGCCGGCAGCCCGCAGGTGATAAAGCGCAGCTCCTGGCCCCGCTGGCGCAGAATAACCGCCATCCCCGGCTCCAGCGGCGGCTCCGGCGGGGCGAACACCCGCCCCGCAAACCGCAGCGCCGCAGCGTCGCCCTCCGGCAGGGCCTGCCCGCCGGGGATATAGGCGCAGGGCAGGTTCTCCCCCGCCGGCAGGAGGATTTCCTCCGAAACGCCGTCTATCTCCCGGCGTTCCCGCCTAAAAAGATCCATCCGGCCGTCGCAGTGCCGCAAAAACACGGCCGCTTCCCGCCGCCCGCTCAAAACCGCATCCTCCGGTAGGGCAGCAGCGCCTTATGGAAGGCGTCGTCGGCGTCGCCCTCCGGCCGGTAAGTCACCGAAAAGTCGCCGCGCTTTACGGCGGCGGCGGCGCCGCTGAAAGCGCGCTCATACAGCGTCTCGGCCCGGCGGCTGATGACCTGCTGCAGGCCCATTGTGACGAAGCTGTCGTCAGGCAGGTTGCACCAGGCAAGGGCCTCTTCAGTCGCCGCGTCCATACAATCGTCCATCAGTGCCTCCGGATCAAAATCCGGGGCGTTGGGGCCGGCGGCCTTTTTGATGCTATCCATTTTACATCCCTCCCGCAATCCGTTAAGCTTTGGCAGCTTCCGGACAGACCAGCTTGACCGCGCGGGCGGTATCCCGCAGCGACACCGCATAATGCTTGTCCGCCGTCAACACCGTCACTTTGCGCACAATGTCGCGGCTGGTTTCAACCGCCGTGTCACGTTTCAGATAAAGGCCGACCGCCCCTGGCATGACGATATAGTTGGTATAGCCGGCGTCGGTCTTGGCAATTTTGTCCGACAGCACCACCTGGCAGCCGTGGATCATCCCCACTGCGCCGGTCACCAGCATCTGGGCCCCGGTTTCGGTGTTTTTCAGCCACCCCTCCGACTTGCGCAGCGCCGCCAGCTGGGCCGGTGCGATAAACAGCACTTTTTCCTCCCCGGCTTTTTCACCGAATTTGACCAGCGCGTCGGCGACTGCGTCGGCGGAGAGCGGCAATTCCGACGTAACCGTCATCTCAGCGCCGATATCCGACAGCGCCGCCAACACGTCGCTGTCGACCTTGCCCGCAATAGACAGCGTCAGCTGCTCTACCGCCTGTTCAAGCGGGCTGCCATAGCCGCCGTATAGGGCCTCGTCGGTCAGCTCGACGCCATTGCCGGCCTTCTTGACCTGCACTTCCTGGGCGGAGGCGTTCAGCACGGCAATCGGCAGCGCCGCGCCTTCCGCAACCACCGCCGCGTCGCCGATATAGCTGCACCGCGGCACCGAAACGGTATCGCCGGCGCGGCCCTGCAGCGAGGTATCGACCATGCACAGCGGCGAAAAACGCATCTGGGCCGTCAGATGGTCGGTCACCCAGTCACCCATCACCTGGGGGTTCAAAAGGGAAGCGAGTTTTGTTAGCGTAGAAGTTTCAGCCATATTGTTCTCCTTTCGATATAAGACATCTATTTATGCTTATGCCCAGCCTCCCGCCGGGCGGGAAAACGGTTCAGCGCCTGCGCCGGCCATACGCCGCTGGGTCGCACTGGAACAGCTTCAGCCGTTCGGTCAGCGTCAGCGCCGCGAGCGGGGTTTCCGCTGCAAACGGGGCTGACGGCTGCGCGTCCGCAGGCTTAACCCCTTCTACCTTTGGCAGCGGGAACAGCGCCGGATGCTGCCCTTTAGCCATCTCGACAAGCTCGCCGCCGTTAAGCAGCTCCCCGTCCTCACCCCACCGGGCCTTGCCGGCGAACTTGTCGCAGAAATAAGCCTCGTCGGCCGCCCCCGCTGCCAAAAACAGCTCCGAGAGGGCGCGGCCATGCTTTTCCGCCTCAAGCGCCGCCCGCAGCGCCGCGATTTCGTCCGCCGCCTCCTGAAGGGAAGGCAGCTGCAGGCCGGAAAGCGCCGCCGCGACCTCCCCAAAAAGCCCCTCGTCCAGATGCGCCCGCAAAAAATCAATCATTCAGAATCCTCCTTTTTATGTCCAGCCTCCGCTTCAAGCCGCGCTGTTTCCGCCGCCGCGTCCACCACCCAAGGGTGGTTTTCGAGTATTGTCTGCTGGGACAGGATCCCCGCCGAACGGACACAGCCGTCAATCGCGTCAGACTCGTTGATAATCATGTCCCGGTTGATGATAAACCGGACATTTTCGCCGGTAAAGTCGCCCTGCCCCATCAGCAGCAGAAGCTCCGCCGCCAGCCGGACAAGCTGGGCAAAACCGGCCGCAAACTGGGTCTCGATGCCGCTGCAATCAAGGTCGAGGTCGGCGTAAAGGAAGCGCATCGCCACGCCGGACGCCTGCCCCAGGCGTTCGTTCTGGGTATCCACGCCGCGGCCGATTTCGTAAAGGTCGCGGCGATCCTGCGCCAGATGGGCGGTGATGTCGGCGGTGTGTACCGGCACTTCCCTGACCGCCAGCCCGCCGTTATCGGAAACCTTAACCGCGCGGTAGCGCTGGAGGTTTTGCCGGAACTCGCCCAGATCGGTGCCGTCATAATTTTGCAGCACCATAATCGCCCCGGACGTATCCGAGAGGTTAGAAGAATCCTCCGATTTAAGCAGGTCGTAATCATCTACCAGCGGTTTGATAAAGCGGATCAGCGGCAGCTCCTCTTCGTTGTATTTGAAGGCGGCAAACGGCAGCGTTTTTAAGGTCTGCGGCAGGCCGTCAACCGTCAAGTGGGGGCGTTCGGGGCAGAAGGGGTCGGGTACCAGCCGCCCGTCCTTCAGCTCATAAAAGCGCACCCTTTCCCTGTCCCAATACTCCACCTGGGTAACCATGCGGCGGCCGCTGCCTTCCCAGCACTCCATCTGCCAGACCCGCGCCAGCCCGTTAAGGCTGGTATGCTCGCCGTCGGCCCAGACGGGGCAGACCTCCTCCGAAGGGAGTTTACGGAAACAGAGCCTGCCATCCTCCGGCCAGACCTGCAGCCAGGCAATGCCCTTGTTAACGGCCTCGCGGCAGAGGTTTTTGACCCGTTCCCGCAGCGCCCCGTCGAAGGTCTGCTGCAAAATCCGGCCGAAAGCCGCGTTATCGGTACTGACTGTAAAAGGCCGGCCGAAGAGGTACTGGGTTTTCTGGTCGACCAGTTTGCGGACAAAGCCGTGGCTGACCTTGCGGTTAGGCAAAGCGGTATCCTCCAAGAGCCGCCCGCCCTCGCCGACCGTCAGCCGTTGGCGGTAGTTGATGTCGTTATCGTTGGCATAGTAGCGGGCGCCAGTGAGCATTTCCTGCCGTTTCGGGCCGCGCAGCCATTCGGTGATATGGGCCGCCAGCACTTCTTCTTCGGAAGGGGCGGTGCGCGCAGCTTGTTCGATGCGTTTCACGATTCGTTGTGTTTCCGTCATTTCTCATTCCCTTTCTTCAGATGGAGTACGGGGGTACGAAGGGTACGGGAGTTACGAGGAGTACGGGAGTACGCGCTTTTTGAAAAAAGCTTAGCAAAAACTTTTAATCGCCAGGGTACTCGCCTACCTCACTATAGCCGCCTACTGCGTCGGTACCACTGACCAGCCGCGACATCTCACGCGATGTTTTTCGCTCACAAGCCGCCGAGCAGAGCTAGGCGGCAAACGCGAATTGTCTGCCGGCACAGCCGGCCGCCTACTGCGTCGATGCGCAGAACCAGAAACATTTATCGACGCAGTAGGAATTTATGGCTTTGCACATAGTGGCCCGGGCGAAAAAAGTTTTACTCGATTTTTTTCAAAAAATCGCGGGGGCCGGGGGCAGAGCCCCCTGGTCGCCCTCCGCCGAGGGCGAAATTCTCCTTCCAAAAAAAGGGCAGGAGAGCTCGAGGACCCTCCCGAGGGGTCCTCGTATGGAGCGTAGCTCCATAATACGACAGAACAGAACTTTTCATTTCTCCGGACAATCCAGTGAATTGTCCGGGCATAAGAAGAATCAGTTCCTAACTTCTATCAAATCCTCAAAAGAAACTTTCGCTTCCGTAAACGATGGTTGCCGCAAAGTAACGGATCTCATCCATCGCGTGGTCGTGTTCCTTTTTAGGCTGCTCACGCAGCCCGCCGTCCTCCCAGACATACTCTGAAAATTCACGCAGCGTGTTGACGCATTCGGCGCTGAACAGCAGTTTCCCTTCCCCCAGCAGCCCGGCCACCTGCCTAATCCCAGGCAGCACCGCATTTTTTGCCGGCTTTACTAAAAACTGGCCATGCCGGCGGATACATTGGATAAAGCTGGCGGCCGACGGGTCGACCACCACGCTTTTGACCGGCAGCCCGTCCGCCAGCGCAGAAAGCGCCGCGTAGTACTCTTCATCGGTTTTCTGGCCCTGGACACGCCCGTCGTGATAATACTCGCGAAGGCGCACCCACTTTCCGGCTGCCTCGCCCCAAAGGCCCATAGACATTGGGTTGAGGGTACCGTAATCACAGCTGATCCAGTACCGGCTGCACGGGGGCAGGGCCTGGAGGACGTGTTTTGCTGGGTCGAACATGGGATAGACTAGCCCTTCCGCGGCCGCCCATTCGCCTTTGATATAACGGTCATAGAAAATGCCGCTGTAGAGCTTTTCGTAACGGGCACGCACCGCCGGCGTCAGCGAGGGGTTGTCCGCCATCGTAAAATGGAGCCGCAGCGCCCCTTTCTCGCCGGCCTTTTTGATCCATTCTTGGTAAAACCAGTGCCCAGGCCCTTGGGGGTTGCAGTTGAACCAGAACTTCGCGTCTGGTTCAGAACATCGCGCCAGCGCCTGCTCGACGAAGGAACGGGGCATCAGCACGGTTTCGTCCATCAGCACCCCGCCAAGGGTCATCCCCTGGATCAGCCCTGCGCTGTTCTCATCGCGGCCGCCGAATAAATAAAAGCGGTTTTGGCGTCCGCCGTCGCTGAGGAAGAAACAATTTTCGCCGCGTTTTTCCTTAAAGGCATAGAGGGAACCTAAGAGGCCTTTCATTGGCTCGACGATATTGCGCCGCACCGCGCCGATTGTGCGTCCGCAAAGGGCGAAATCCTTGCCGTCAAAGCGTTCCATTGCCCAAAGGGCGAAGGAAAGGGCCATCACGGTTGTTTTGCCCGAACGCACCGCGCCGTCGCAGATCAGCGCCTCGTACCGGCCGTCCAGCCACCAGTTCATCACCCGCAGCTGCTTTTTACTGAAACAAAGGAAATTCAAGCTCATCCTCCCCGCTGTCGGCATCGGCTTCCATTGACTGCCGCAGCGCCGCCAACAGCCCATTTTTTGCCGGCGCGCGGTCTGGCTCCACCAGGTCTAGGAGTTTATATAGGGCGCGTTCCCGACTGTAGAGCTTAAAGCTCAGGCGGCCATCCCGGCCCACGCTGACTTCCTGGATGTTGCGGGTATCGACCTCCGCGCTGTCCCGCACCCGTAGTACCACCTTGCCTTCCTCGTCGGTTTCATAACCAAGATAGCGGCCGATGTCGTCAAACGCGATATCGGCAATCGCATCCACCACCCGCTTGCGGGTCAGTTTTTTCCGTGACATACCCTCTCCCCTTTCCGAACCGCATAGGCCGCAGCCCGACTCCCATCAGCCGCCAAGCCTCGACGTACCGTAACCGGCAGTCATTTTCATAAAGCTCTACCCCAAGGCTATCGTCCTGGAAAAAGCATCGGTAATAACGCCTTGTTTCCGCCAGCGAATCAAAATCTTTACTTTGGATACGCCGGCCATCCTGCCAGAGTTCTACCCGATACAACATTCCACTATCCTTTCACATTTCGACCAAATATTTTTTCTTTTCAAGGAAACAGTTTCCCGGGGCATTCGCAAATCAAAAAGCATCCTCTGGCAAACGGAAGTGCGCTACATATAAACGAATGTTTATTCTTTGTAATGAGACGTTTTTGCTTATCGCTTGTTATGTAAAGCTGCCCTTTAGCTCACCCGATTCGCTCTTTTGTTTTGCTTATGCCTATAATATACACGAAAATAATTCCTTTGTCAACATTGTTTGAGTATTATTCCATAGTAAATGGAGGGCTTTCTCTATATTGAATAAAAGTTCTTACCCAAAAAGTGCCAAACCCTGCAAGAATGCCGAACGAATTTTTATGTTTTCGGGGTTTTATTTCCTTTTCACGAGAATACGAAAAAATGCAAGTTTCGCTTTTGCTTAAACTTGCGTTTCTCAACAGATCGAAGCTTTCCTATGGAAAGCGGCTCTGGTCACGGCCCGCAGGTTGCGAAATCCCCCTCTGTCACCAGTTGTGAAAAGCCCTCGCGCTGGCAGCTTTGGGCCGTTTTGCTAAGGAAAGCCGCCGGATCTTCCGGAACAGCGACGCCCTTGCCGATGATGGATGCTATGTCGTGGTGGTTATAGCCGATTATCCAGTCAAATTTCTTGGACGCAATATAATAATCTGGCCAGCCTAGGCCCAGGAAATGGTTTTTGTTCAGCACATCCAGCGCTTTGACAAGCTCTGGCACGCCAACCTCAAAAAGCCAGAAATTTTCACCGCTGTACCAATCGCCGCCTAGATCCAGCAGGAAATAGACCATCCCGTCGCCGCTTTCCGGCAGCATCTCCGGCAGCAGACGGAACCAGTTTTCAGGGTCGGCTGAAAAGCAGCCCTGCAATTCTTCCATCGCTTTTGGGCTGTAGCCGTTTGTGTTGGCCCAGTGCAAGCCGTTTTTCCAGGTACGGGTCTTGTCGGCGAATTTTTCGGTGATCTGGCAATAGATGCCCTGCCAGCGCCCGCTCCCGACCCGATGGAAACGGGTTTTGGAGAAACCGCAGCTTTCAGCCAGTATCTTTTCAAACTGGAACAGCTGCCGCGCCCCGTCCTGCCCCTGTTGATTGTGCATCGCCATCCCTCCGCAACATATACTTAATGGACTACCTTGTAGCGTAACCTGATATACGATTCCTCTAAAACCGTACATTCTTGTAATTCCAGCACCCCTAACTGTGATAACTCGCTGTTTGACAGCAAGGGTTTCCCGTCAATCAGGGTGGCCGTATCCTTGCCGCCAATTAAAACGGGGGCAACGACAATATCAACATAGTCGAACAGTTTTTCCCGAAGGAACAGCCCGTTTAACGTGCCGCCGCTTTGTATGGTGAGCCTTTGGCATCCAAACTCCGACTTGAGCTTTGCAAGGGCGTCCGCCAAAGACAGCTCGCTTTGATAGAGAATGTGAAGGTTGCCTTCATCCACCTGAAACGCCGGATGGCGTGCATTGGATGTGAGCAGCACGAATTCCTTTGACAGCGCGCAGAAATAGCGGATACCCTGTTCGGTCAAATGGCTGTTGTCAACTAGCACAAAGGAAACAGGGGTTTTATCCGGCATTCCCTTGGCATTGACGCCCATCTTCTCCTGTACCCTGCCAGAGTTGAGCGACCACAGGTCCGTTGTCTGCTCTATCTCATAATATTGGTGCAGGCCCTCCCTCACGCCTGCGATTTGAGGGAAGTCTTTATCGACGTCCAAATCGTCCGTCGCGCCGGTGCTGATTTTCCCGTCAACCGACATAAGCATAAATAGCGTTGTAATTGGCCTATCCATTTTTTCCTCCAAATCCCAGTTTGTGGAACTGTTATTATCTGGTATTTTTCCCGCCCATGCCAAAAATAAAAGAGGGGTTGAACTTTTACTTGACAGGAAGCGGTTTTTACGGTATAATAAATTCAGAATTATTTTAAAAAGGATAAAAGGAGCGTGGACAGCCATGGATCAGACCGCCTCGATCCTTGTCAAAAACAACCTTCGCGTTACCAAGCCGCGGCTGGAAATCCTGCGGCTGCTGATGGAGCTGAATACCCACCTTACCGCCGAAGAGCTCGGGGCCGAACTCGCCGCACGGCAGGTAAGCATGACCTCCGCCAGCATTTATAATACCTTGAATCTTTTCGAGCGCTGCGGCATCGTCAGCCGGGTCAGCGCCGCCGGCGAACCGGTGATTTACGACATCAATACCTATGAGCACGTCCACCTCTGCGACGCCGCCACCCGCGCTGTCGCCGACTACGACGACGGCGAGCTGTTGCAGCTTGTGCGGGATTATCTGGACGCCCACCCCGTCAAGGGCGTCCAAGTCAAGCGGGTGGACATTACCCTTTTAACCGCCGGGCAGCCCTGACCCTCTGGCGCAGCCAACGCATATCATGGCTGTTTTTGTATTTGCAGCCTGCCGCCCTCCAGCGCCGCCACAATGCCGCAGCCGCATAACTGCAAGCTTTTTTGGGAAAACAGGTTCTGGTTGCCGCCGGCAGCCGTCTTCCCTGCTATTGCCGGATAGTTCGTTAAGGCCGCCAGCACAACCGCCTCCCTTGCGCAAAAAACCTTGACAAATCGGTGCCTTTAGGCTATATAAAAGCATAAGGCGCGCCAACAGACGGCCGCCTCCGTGACTTGGAAATGATGGCCCGCGTCACTTTGGTCGGTTTAGCGGGTCATCATTTTTATTCCCCTATTGTCCCTTCATTTTGATAAAGGATTATTTCTTCTTCCTCTGCCTGTGCGGATGATAGGCTGCACAATGTACAAATAAATTGGAACAAGGGATCGTCTTCATGGACTTCGTAGTGGTCGCCGAAAGAATAATCAATATCGATATGCCGGTCAATTACCGGTGTATCGCCGCATTCAAATACATCGGTACGGTAGGCGATTTCAGCGATATCTTCGCTTAGGGTATCATCCGGTACGCCATTTGCCAAAGATATTTTTTGGCTTATCCGTTTAGCCTCGTCGATTGTAATGCCCATCCTCGAAATCCTGATTCATATAAAGGTACGTCCTGTCCGCCTTTATTATAGCAGATTTCCTGAATTTTGTCAAACAAAATGTTGAAAATAGCTTGACAAATTGACATTTTCAGGTTATAATAAAAATATAAGGCGTACCAATGTCGCCTCCGTGATTTGGAAATGATGGCCCGCGTCACTTTGGTCGGTTCAGCGGGTCATCATTTTTTATTGGTTGCCACGAGAAATTCTGTGAGGATGATGGCAACATCGCAACGCTTCCTTTTGAGGGCTAGCTTTCCGAAGAAAACAGATTTCCTGCGATAACAAAACGCTCAGGGCAACAGCATATAAAAATGGTAGAATTTATCGACGCAGTAGGTGTGCCAATCTGTGCTGACAGCTACCCTGGCGATTAAAAGTTTTGCGGAGCTTTTTCAAAAGCGGCCGGTTGTGCCGGCAGACAATTCGCGCCGGAAATCCAGCAAGCCGGATTTCTGACATAAAAACCCACAGCGTTTCTGTCGCGGCTGGTCAGTAATAGCTATCGACGCAGTAGGCGTGCCAATCTGTGCTGACAGCTACCCTGGCGATTAAAAGTTTTGCGGAGCTTTTTCAAAAGCGACCCGTACTCTTCCAGATTTTTTAAATGCTGCTGCCCCGACAAAACACTGAAAATAGCTTGACAAATCGACGCGGGCAGGTACAATAAAAATAGGGCGTCGTAAATAGACGAACGCTGCACAAATAGGAAAAGATAACCTGACTGGGCCTGGGCAGGCTTAGCAGGTTATCTTTTATTTTGACGGATTAGGTCCTTTTGACGAGGCAAAATGATACGGCTTTTTCAGTCGGCAGCCAGTCAAAAATTGTCATATCTTCCGTATCTTTTGTCTTTTCCTATCCATTTAAAAAACAGAGCGTATAGTCAGAAGGCGACAGTATCCGCATTTGACCTGGATTATACTGAAACAAAAGCTTTTCTATACAATCAGGATAATCGGGACAAAAAGGACGGAGAAAAATGCGAGGACCAATATTTGCTCGGATCGGACAAGCAATCGAACGGCAGCTGCCCAGGCAGAGCATCGCGGCAGGGCTGCGGCTGGGGACCGCCTTTGCAGCGGCCATGCTGGCCTGCGGCATCCGGCTGCCGGGGGGGCTTTCGCCCTTTGGCACGGCGCTGACGCTGGCGCTGCCGGGGAACTTTTCGCTGGCGGCGTTCGGCGGCAGCCTTGCAGGGTACTGCCTGCTAGGCGGGTTTGAAGAGAACCTGGCGCGGATGGTGGCGCTGATCTGCGCGCTGGGGGTCAAGCTGCTGGTCAGCGACCTGCCGCGGTTCCGCAGCAGCACGACCTTCCTTTCGGCATCGGCGGCGCTGGTGCTGGGGGCTTGCCTATCGGCCCGCAGCATTTTGGGCGGCTTTGGTACAGTTGACCTAGTGTTCTGCCTAGCCGAGGCCGCGCTTGGGGGGGCGCTTTGCTATTTTGCCTTCCATGCCGGGAATTTTTTACTGGGCAGCCCCTATTCCGGGACGCGGCGGAGCTTCAGCAGCGGCAGCACTGGCGCTGTCCAGCGGATGAGCCTTATTTTGCTCTCGCTGACTTTTCTCACAGGGCTTTGCCAATTGGAGCTTTCGGCGGTAAACCTTGGCCAGGTGCTGGTCTGCCTGCTGCTGCCCGCTATTGCGGCCCGCCGCGGGCCGCAAAGCGCCTTGTCGGCCGCCGCCTGCTGCGGCGCAGCGATGACCCTTTCCGACCCCAGCCTGACCGTCAGCGCCGGGATATACGGCGCATCCGCCTTCTGGTCAGGGCAGTTTGCCAAAGCGGGCCGGGTGCGCCAAGGCATCCTCTGCCTGCTGATTGGGCTGGCCGGCGCGATGCTCACCGGCGGCGCAGCCTTGCAGGGCGCGCTGGGGCAGCTATTCGGGACGGCAATCTTTCTGCTGCTGCCCGAGGGGGCGCTGACGCTGATCCCTCAAAAATCTGAGGAGAAAATAAAAAAGGACCCTGCCGACGCTGCACGGATGGCTGCCAGGCTGCGGTTCTCGGCCGAAACCTTGGAGGATATCCGCGGGGCGGTGGACGCCGTGTCGCAAAAACTTTACGCAACAGGCGTGTGCAGCATGGAGAACGTCTACGACCGTACAGCCGACCGGGTCTGCCGCAAATGCGGGCTGAAGCTGTTCTGCTGGGAGACTGCCTACAGCCAGACAATGGATGCCTTTGGGCGCTTTACGCCGGTGCTGAAGCAAAAAGGTTACGCTGCCAAGGACGATTTGCCGGCTTATTTTTCCGGCAAATGTCCCAAGTCGGACGAAATCCTGCGCACTGTCAACAGCTATTACCAGGAGTACACCTCCCGCGAGGCGGCCAGCCGCAAGGTGATGGAAGCCAAACAAGTCGCCTCCGAGCAGCTGGAAGGGGTGGCGGAGCTGCTCTTGGAGCTGGGCGAGGAAATGGCAGGCATCCGCCGCTTAGACAGCGAAAAGGCTGGGGAAGCGATGGCGCTGCTGCTGGAAGAAGGCGAACGCCCAGAGGAAGTCTGGTGCCTAGTCGACCAATATGACCGGATGCGGGTGGAAGTCGTACAGAAAACACCTCTCAAAGGGGACGGCGCAGGCATTGCAAAGCTGCTGTCGGTGCTGCTGGAACGGCCCTTTGCCCTGCCCAGCGCGGTTACCGCCGGCGAAGAAACGCGGATTACCTTCTGCGAACGGGCGCGGTTTGCCATCGAAATGGGGACCGCCCAGCTAAACGCCGGCGACGGCCGTATTTCCGGCGACTGCTGCGACACCTTTACCGACAGCCGCGGCTACTTCCACCTTGTCCTCAGCGACGGCATGGGCAGCGGCGGGCGGGCCGCCGTCGATTCCATCATGACCTGCAGTTTCGTGATGAAGCTTTTAAAGGCGGGCTTTGGCTTTGAAGCAGCTTTAAAGCTGATCAACAGCGCCCTGCTCTGCAAGGCCGGCGACGAAACGCTGGCGACGCTGGACATCGGCTGCATCGACCTTTACACTGGGCGGATGGAATTTTTAAAGGCGGGGGCCGTCAGCTCCTTCCTCTGCCGTGAAGGAAAAGTAACTGTCGTCGGCGGGCGCTCGCTGCCGATGGGCATCCTCCAAGGGGTGCGCTACGACCGGCAGATGGTGCATCTGAAGGCCGGGGACATGGTGGTCATGGTCACCGACGGCGCAATGGCTGTCGATGAAAGCTGGATGCGGGAAGAAGTCGCTGCCTGCAGCGGTATGACCGCCGAAGCCGCCGCCAAACGGCTCGCCAGCGGCGCAAGGCGGCAGAACGGGCTGCCTGGGGACGACATCACCACGGCGGTTATGCGCCTGACCGTGGTCTGACCGCCTGCTAATGGATACCGGCCATCAGCCTGCCAAAGCCGTCGACAACCGCGTCGGCGGCTTTTTCCAACGCCTCGCGGGAACTGGAAAGGGGGTCGAATATCCCGACTACCTGCATCCCGGCGGCCTTGGCCCCCAAAATGGATGGGGCGGTGTCGTCAAGGGCTACGCAGCGCTCCGCCGGCAGCGAAACCGCTGCCGCCGCCTTCTGCCAGATAGCCGGCAGGTGCTTGGCCATGCCCGGCGCATTGGCGGTAACCACTGCGCCGAAAAACTGCCGCAGCCCGCAGCGTTCCAGGCAAGGCAGCGCCATTTCCTCGGAAAGCGCCGTCGCCACAGCCATCGGCGCACCCATCAGTTCAAGCTGCGCCAGCAGCTGCCTAGCACCCGGCTTGGGGCGGATATCCTCCAGGTAATGTGCCTTGACCATCCCCCGCCATTCGGCCAGCACCGCTTCCGGCGTTTCAGGAAGCCCAAAGCGCCGGATGGTGTAAACGGCGGCCTCCTGAAGCCCCAGCGGATTTAACGCTTCCATGTAGTCGTCAGGCACCGGAATGCCCCGCTTGGACAGGAAGTCCTGGTCGACCTGGCTCCACATCCCCAGCGAATCCAGCAGCGTCCCATCTAAATCAAAAATAACCCCGTCAAAGGGGCGCAGCAAACCAAAGCGCATGGCAAAGCTCCTTTTCTATGTCATCCTTGTCTAATTATAGCACAGCCTCTATTTTTGTCAACCGCAGCGCGGGGGGACGGGAGTACGGAGAGTACGCGCTTTTTGAAGGGATTTCGCCCTCTGAGGAGGGCGACCAGGGCGCTGCCCTGGACCCGCTCAAGGGGCGCGCCCCTTGAGAATCCCAATCCTTGTCAATCTTAGGAAAACATGGAGTTTTTTCGACAAGCTGTAGCTTAACAAAGCTAAGCTGCAAAAACTTTTAATCGCCAGGGTAGTCGTCTGCTCTGCTATAGCCGCCTACTGCGTCGATACCACTAACCAGCCGCGACTCCGGAACGGCTGAGCCATTCAGGAAGTGGAACGCATGAAAGCCGACCCATCCCTTGGAAAAACTTATACAGATGTTGACCAGATGATGGAGGAACTACTTTCCGATTCTAATAAGCGAGCCTAAAACGCCGGCAGCCTTTCGACTGCCGGCGCAAATTTTTGCGGGAGCTCCCCCTGTATCACTCTGTTTCTTCAGAGACGGGCGCTGCCTCCTCTGCCGGCGTTTCAGCCGGCACAGCCTGCAAGGTATCCCGCTTGAGGTCGCGCACAAACCCAACGATGACGATAATCAGGATGACCATAATCGGCACCGCACCCAGGATCGTCAGCGCCTGCAGTGTGCTTAACGGCGCTTCGGTAAAAATCAGTGCCATTGGCAGCAGAATCAGCACAAGGCTCCAGAAGACGCGCAGCTTCCAGTCGGACTCCTCGCCTTCCTTGGGGTTTTTCAGCGAATAGGAAGAAATTGTCAGGCTCATCGCGTCGAAAGTGGAAGCGCAGAGGGTAACCATTGTGATAATGGCCACGACCATCATAATTTTGCTCATCGGCAGCTCGTTGTAAATCATCACGAACAGCTCGCCGGGGGTAGCGCTGCCGCTTGCCAGCATCCCCGCCAGGTCGATTTTACCGCTGGTTTGGATATGGAGGCCGAAGTTGCCGAAGATGATAAAGCTGACCAGCGTCGACGCCGTACCGGCCAAACAGCCGCCCATAATGGTCTGGCGGATGGTGCGGCCTTCGCTGATTTTGGCGATGAAGAAGGGGGCGGCAATCGACCAAGCGACCCACCAGGCGTAATAGAAGACTGTCCAAGTCTGGGGGAAGCCCATCGTGCCGTCGGCGCTGGTGACCCGGAGCGGGTCAAGCCAAGTCGACATGGAGACCAGGTTCTGCAAGCTGTGGCCAAAAGCCGTAATGCCGGTTTCGATGATATAGCGGGTCGGCCCCAGTACAAGGAAAATTGCCAGCAGCAGCCCATAGAAGGTGAACGCCACATTGGAAAGCTTGGAAATGCCTTTGATGCCGAACAGCACTGCCAGCGTAAACAGCACGCCGATCATCAGCAGCATCACCACCGACATCCCCTGCGACGAAGGGATCCCCGTAACCTCGGAGATAACCTCGGTCAGTACCGGCGTCCCCAGCGCGAAGCTGATGGAGGTAGAGGCAAGCAGCGCGACAATGACGAAAATGTCGATGGCCTTGCCCAGCACGCCGTCAACCCGGCTGCCCAAAACGCTGCGGCAGGCCTCGCTGGCGCGCTGTTTGGGGCGCTTTTTGACGAACATCATATATCCCAGCGCCGCCGCCGGCACCGTGTACATCATCCAGGGCATCGGCCCCCAGTGGAACAGCGGATAAGCTGCCGCCCAGTCCGCCCGCTGTGCAAGGGTCATATTTTCCATCCCCAACGGGCTTTCGACGAAATAATAGGCCCATTCCAGCGTCCCCCAGAAGATGAAATCGACCGCCATACAGGATGTAAGGATCATTGCCATCCAGCTTAGGTTGGAATAGCGGGGTTTTTCCAGCTTCCCCAGCTTGATATTGCCGAATTTGGAAAAAGAGAGGTAAAACGACAGGATAAACATACCAATTGCGACAAGCGAGAAGGTAAACCCTGTATTGTTGATGACGAACCCGCGCAGCAGCTCGATGCTGGCCGTAGCACGGTCGGGGAAAAAGATGAGGAACACCGCAAGCGCCAGCACTGCCAGCAGCGGGATAATCGTAATCCCCCAATCGACGCTGATTTTCTGCTTCTGGGATTTTGGAGATGTCATGGGAAAGCCCCTTTCTTATTATGACTTATCAGATGCAGCAGGAACCCCCGCTGCGCAGATGTTTGCTTCTCACACAAAATTTCCGGATTTCCGGCCCGCGCTCCAAACCTCATAATTCCTTGCCGCACGGGCGAGGCGGTCGGGGCCGTAGCTGCCAAGGCGGTCGCCGCCCAGGTCGCGCAGCAGCGCCCACATACTCCAGACGAAATCGGTGGCGATTTTCATCAGCAGCAGCTTTTCCTGGAACTCAGGGGGTTCCGGCTCGCCATCTAAATAATACTGGACAAACAGCTCTTCCTCTTCTGGCGTGTACTCGTTCTCCATCAGGAAATAGGCCAAATCCAGCAGCGGCTCGCTCTGGGCGGAGTACTCCCAGTCGATCAGATATAGCCGCCCGTCCTTATCCTTGACCCAATTAGCCGCAACGCCGTCGCAGTGGCAGGGACGGGTCAGGTCATACCCCAACTCCCGCAGCCGCCCCCGGACCTCGCCCATGACCTTCGGGCGCATTTCCATATAGCCTTCGTACATTTGGGCGGCAGGGTCTTCCATCATCCGCTCGTATTCCTCGCCCTGTTCAAAAATATCAAACGTATTGTTCATTTTAAAATCCGAACGGTGCAGCCGCCTAAAGATATCCGCCGCCTTCTTCATATTCTCATCCAACCGGATGGTACGCGGCGTCATCGTCTCGGCCCCCTCGATGTACTCGCTTAGCTTGATGCCTGTTTCAGCGTTGCAGTAGATAATCCGGCAGTTGAAGCCATGGTCGGAAGCGACCTGAGCGTTGAACTTCTCGTTGATACGATTGATCAGCGTCTCGGTCATCAGCCCCGGCAGCCGCAGGATGTACTTTTTCCCACGAGCGCAGACCAGGAAATTGGTGTTGGTAATGCCGCCGGCAAAAGAAATTTCTTCCAGTTCATCCTCTTCCAGCTCCAAAATCCGCACCGCAGCCTCGGCTGCCATTTTCTGCCGCAGCTCCCGCTCCTGACGCAGAATCCGGGGATAAACCGTATTCAGCATTCGCTGATAGCTCTGCCCGTCCCAGACCTGCCCCCAGATCAAATCGTCAACCTTGATCCCCATCAGCGGATAAAGTCTGCCAATATTTTCCAGCACATACTCAAAATTGAGCATCGGGTTGCTATTTTTCTGGTAATACTCCTGCATCATCTCCAGCACTTCGCCCGAGACCCTAGCCAAGCCGGCGAACTCGCCTTCCACCCGGTTGACCTGCCGCAGGTCCTGGGTAAAACGGAACACCTCTCCCAACTCGTCCAGCTCCACCAGGATTTCCACGCCAGTGCCGGAAAGCGGCGTCAGCAGCACCGAAAAGGGGGCGTCGCTTTCCAGCAGCGCCGACACCGCCCGCCGCTCGAAAACGGTGCTGCCTTTGACAATCAGCAGCCCGCCCCCGGCCTCCCCGGGGGTCAGCGTACCCGCCGCCAGCGCCAAGCTCGCCATGCTGCCCGTCCATTTGTAGCGGCTGTTTTCAACCAGCCGGATGTCGGTGCGCCCAGCGAATTTCTGCTTAAACTCATCCGCGCAGCTGCCCGCCGTAATAATGACCCGCTCAATGCCGCTGGCCTTCAGCACCTCCACTGTGCGGTCAAGAATGGTTACATCGTCGAGCGGCTGCAGCGCCGCCGGGCGTTTCTGGTCGAACATCCGCCCCGCCGCCAGCACCACCGCCGTCTTGGGCCGGGGCGCAGCCTTCAGCGGCAGCTTTTGGCCCTGCCTCCGCCGCAGCGTATGCTCAAGGAAATCAACGCCCCTCCGGGTCAAGGCATAGCGGGAACGCTTGCCTTCACGGGTTATCGTCAGGTACCCTTCCCCCTCCGCCCGGCGGAGCAGCGCGTTGACCTTGCCGACAGAGATGCCGCAGGCCGCCGCCAAGCCGCGCTGGTTGATGGTCTGGGCCTCCCCGGCCGCTTTCAGCAGATGGAATAGCTGTTCCATGTAATCACCTCATCAGGAATGGTTTGCAGCGGCCATAAAAACCGCTCATTTTATGAACGTTCAATTTATGAACTCATTATACACCATCATTTCCCATTTGTCAACCCTTTTTTTGCGACTCGCATTTGCCCAAAGGGGAAATGCGAGTTCCCACAGATACGTCCTACCGTCGGGCAGAATGCTCCGTTCCGCTTTATTCGCCGCATTAGGCAAATTACGCCGTCGCTTCCCCATGGCACAACGTCCGTGCGCATCGGATTTCCCCCTTCACGTTTCTAATTTCCGTTTTTATACCCAGCTTCACCTTTACGCGGGCGGGGCGCGAAGCGCCCCGCTATGACGCGCTGCGTAAGCAGCGCGAAGGCCGTGCGCACGGCCTTTCCCGATTCCCCGCCAACCTCCCCTAAGGACGCATCCGTACTTCCGGAGCCAAGTAAGGCGCGGCCGCCCGCCTGCTAAAATCCGTACAATCCCCTAGCGGGGAGGTAAGCGCCATCAGCTTCCGCAGCAAAACGGCAGCGGGGTATCACAAAACAGGCCGCATAAACGCCCCGTTCGTCTGAGGGAGCCCTGAGGGACACTTCCCTCGGGCGCGTTTTTCTGCCTACTCTGTTGTCGCGTGACAACAGAGTAGGTCGTCATATCGGGGCGAAACCCGATTTTAATGAAGGAGCGGCCGCAGCCGCTCCATCCTTATAAATTCCAAATAAATAAACAAAAAACCATCCTCTAGATGGATATGGCGGAAAATTAACAATTTAGACATTGATTTTTTGACAAATTATCTTATAATATTAATTAGAACATCCTAAAACTGCCGCGGAAAGGTGCTGACGAAAATGCAAAAGAAAATCCCGCTCAAACGACTTGGTATTACGGCGCTTGTCCTCTTATTTTGCGGAGTTTTTGTGTTTTTTTGCTGTTCTCAACGCCTTTCTTATAAAGGAATACTCATTCAGCAAGGCAAAGAGCCAGTCGAAGCACAACTTGTGCTGAAAAGCAACAATTTCCATCGGATAATTCGGCAGGCAATTAACGGAAATATCACGATTTATCTAAACGAAAATAACGAGGAATACTTCCGCGCCAAATACAATGGCCATATGTTTAAACGGATTGACCCTCATTTTTCAACGGCCTATGTCTATGTCCCATGGGTAAATTCCGCAGCGATAGCAACCTTTTATTTTGACGATTCATTTGACGAACTAGCCTTTACCATGGAACCCTACGCAACCTTCTATTCCTCAGAACCATTCTACCAAGCCGTCTGCGAACGCTACGAACTCGATACGCCGTAACCGCCGGAAACCGCCCTAAAGGGAAATAGGGCGGTTTCCCCATATATTAAATAAGGGAACAGCCGCGCAGCCAATCATCCGCCTGACAGAAAGTTAACAATTTAGCCATTGATTTTTTGACAAGGGCGCTCTATAATAGTAGATGTGGAAAGTTTGAATCCCTTGCTGAGATTCAAAAGAATACCATTGAAAGGGGAACTCTTAAAATGCTTACCAACAACAAGAACGTCCTCACCTGGGTGGACGAAATGGTCGCGCTCTGCAAACCCGCAGAGGTCGTCTGGATCGACGGCAGCGACGAACAGCTCCAGTCGCTGCGCGACGAGGCTGTCAAAACCGGCGAAATGATCCTCCTTAACCAGGAAAAGCTGCCTGGCTGCCTCTACCACCGTACTGCCGTCAACGACGTGGCCCGCGTGGAAGACCGCACCTTCATCTGCTCTTCCAAAAAAGAAGACGCAGGCCCCACCAATAACTGGATGGCCCCCGCTGAAATGCACGCCAAGCTCGACCCCATGTACGACGGCGTCATGAAGGGCCGCACTATGTACGTAATCCCCTATTCGATGGGCCCGATCGGCTCGCCTCTGGCTAAGGTCGGCGTTGAAGTCACCGACTCCATCTACGTCGTGCTGAACATGGACATCATGACCCGTATGGGCAAACAGGCCTTTGAAAACCTGGGCGAAACCTCCAACGACTTCGTCCGCGGCCTGCACTCCAAGGCAAACGTCGACCCCGAAAACCGCTATATCGTCCACTTCCCCGAGGAAAACACCATCTGCTCCATCAACTCCGCTTACGGCGGCAACGTGCTGCTGGGCAAGAAGTGCTTTGCCCTGCGCATCGCTTCCTACCAGGGCAAGAACGAAGGCTGGATGGCCGAGCATATGCTGATCCTGGGCATCGAAAATCCCCAGGGCGAAACCAAATATATCTGCGCAGCTTTCCCCTCTGCCTGCGGCAAGACCAACCTGGCTATGCTGATCCCACCCGCCATCTACCGTGAAAAAGGTTATAAGGTCTGGACGGTCGGCGACGATATCGCTTGGCTGCGTCCCGGCCCCGATGGCCGTCTCTACGCCATCAACCCCGAAAACGGCTTCTTCGGCGTTGCCCCCGGCACCAACGAGAAGTCCAACCCCAACGCCCTCCACACCACAATGAAGGGCACTATCTTCACCAACGTCGCCATCAACAAGGCCAATATGACCGTGTGGTGGGAGAGCCTGGACAAGAACCCCCCTGTCGACGCCATCGAATGGAAGGGTTCCGAGGTCAACGGCCCCGAGTTTATCGCCGAAGGCAACAAGCTGGCCCATCCCAACTCCCGCTTTACCGCGCCGGCTGAGAACTGCCCCTGCGTCAGCCCCGAGTTCAACAACCCCAACGGCGTGCCGATCTCTGCCATTGTCTTCGGCGGCCGCCGCGCTAAGACTGCCCCGCTGGTCTACCAGTCCTTTGACTGGCGCCATGGTACCTTTGTCGGCTCCATCATGGCTTCCGAAACCACCGCAGCCGCTGCGGGCGCTGTCGGCGTAGTCCGCCGCGACCCAATGGCCATGCTGCCCTTCTGCGGCTACAACATGGGCGACTACTGGCAGCACTGGCTGAACATGGGCGAGAAGCTGGGCGACAAAGCCCCCAAAATCTTCCATGTCAACTGGTTCCGCACCGACGATGAAGGCCACTTCATCTGGCCGGGCTTCGGCGACAATATGCGCGTACTGATGTGGATCCTCGACCGCTGCGAAGGCAAAGCCGACGCCGTCGAAACCGCTATCGGCTACGAGCCTAAGCCTGAAGACATCAACATCGAAGGCCTGGACGATGTCACCATCGATACCATCCGCGGCCTCTTGAGCGTGGACAAGGAATCCTGGCTGGAAGATATTACCCGCGAAGGTACTGGCATCGAAGCTTTCTATGCCAAATTCGGCGACAAGCTCCCCGCAGAGATGCGTAAGCAGCTTGACGCACTGAAGGACCGCCTGTCCAAATAATGCACAGACTGACGTTTCATAACGTCAAGCACGCACCTGTGTCCCGACGCAGGTGCGTGCCGTTTTATAACCTGGCTGAAAGGAGTACCCACATGAAAAAACATCTCCTCAGACAAAGCCTCTGCCTGTTTTTAGCGCTGAGCCTTGGCTGTGCGGCCGCCCTGCCGGCATCCGCCGCCGGAAAAAGCGCAACGGTCGCCGGAAAGGGCGCTGCTGCTGACAAAAAGGCCGACGAGCCTATCGCGCAGCTTCCCGCCAGTGCCTTATACTACGGCGCCGTCAAGGAGGTGATCCGCGATAAGGAAAGCGGAAACATCCAGTCACTGTACCTCTCTTCAGAGCAGCGCGGCGACTATGTCATGCATATTTCCGAAAAAACCGTCTGGATTGACAGCGGCAACCGTTCCGCCTCCAACCCCTCCTCCCTCGCGGAAGGCGAGCAGATCTATATCTTCCACAGCCCTATAGCGACCCTCTCCCTGCCGCCGCAGTCCGCAGCCTTCGCCGTCGTGCGGAATATCCCG
Source organism: Oscillospiraceae bacterium (assembly GCA_022793675.1). Taxonomy (GTDB): domain Bacteria; phylum Bacillota; class Clostridia; order Oscillospirales; family Ruminococcaceae; genus Faecivivens. The sequence continues at coordinate 25,581 of JAAWDH010000040.1, read as the reverse complement.
CAGGACGCTCGCTGTGCCCAATACCTGGAAGTCGACGAAATCAAGCTCCAGGGCGCGAAAGGCAGCGCTTCTGTGACTGCAAACAACAAGACGGAAACTTTTGCTGTTGATGGGGACACCACCTTCTCCCCCTACCTCACCCGGAACATCGTCACCCTGGACAACCTGAAAAAAGGCTCCCGGATTATGGTCTGGTACGATGAAAGCAGCAAGTCCCCCCGTGCCGACCATATCATGGTCCTTCCCGGCGAAGCCGAAAGCACCGGACAAACCGCCGCGCTCACTTGCAGCGAATTTGTCGGGATGCTCTACGGCGATGAAAAACGCCCTGACGCCGAGGGCGACGCCTTTTACCAGCGCCTGACCCAGGGCAAGAGCGCCTATACGCCCGCCGCGCAGGCCGGCAAAAATGGGAAAGGCTCCCTCACTGCTGAAAGCCCGGTTACCCGCGAGCTGGCCGCCCTTATCATGTGGCGGAAGGCCGGCAGCCCCGCGCAGACCGCCTACCGCAAGCTGTCCCAATACAGCGACTCCCGCGAAATCTCCTCTTTCGCGCGCCAGGCCCTGGCCTGGGCCTATCAGAATAAGGTCATCGACACCGAAACCAACATCCTTGGCCCCCAGGACCCCCTCACCCGGGAACAGGCTGCAGAAATGATTGCCGCCATTTCCTGACCAGCCTAAAAGTATAAAAAAGGAGCCGTCCTCCACAAAGGGGACGGCTCCTTGCTTCGTTAAAAATGCAGCCCGCTGCGGACGTTCCAGCTCCGCGCACCGCCGCGCAGGTATCGGACGCGGCTATAGCCTGACGATTCCTCAACCAGCACCACCCGGCCGCTCATCCGGGTGCGCATAAGGTCGATATGGCGCTGGTTGCGGCTCCCGCGGTAACGCAGCGTCAGGTCGCGCTGGGCCATTAAAAACGGCCCGTCCATCAGCGTATCGCAAAGCCGCAGAAGCTCGCCGACCGCCGGCTCGGCCTTTTCTGTCAGCTGCTCGTAAGTCCAGCCCGAATAGACCATCAGGTCCAGCCGCCGCCCCGGCAGCGCGCGCAGCATCCTTGCCAGCTCTGCGAACGCCGCCGCCTGGCAGAAAGGTTCGCCGCCGCTGAACGTCACCCCTTGCAGCATCGGGTTTTGGGCAATGCTGCCGACGATTTCCTCAAGCTGCACCTCCCTGCCGCCGTCGAAATCGTGGGTATCCGGGTTGTGGCAGCCTGGACAATGGTGCGGGCACCCTTGGCAGAACACCACAAAACGCATCCCTTTCCCATCGACAATTGATTCGGCAACCAAGCCGGAAACCCTAATCGTCCCCATATTCTCCTCCTCCATTGCACAGCTGTTTCAGCTTCCGCTTTCCAGCACTTTGACCAAATAAACCCGCCCGTCGAAACCGCCGCGGGCCTGCCGTTTTGCGCTAGCAGCCTGCAACAGCTTCTCCTCGGTAAATCCGCGCGCCGCAGCCGCTGCGCGCAGCACCTCCCAAAGGTCGCCCAGCTCGGCCAGCGCCTCCTCCGGCGTTTCCGCCTTCAGGTATTCGTCTAGTTCTTCCTGGAGCTTTTTATGCAGCGCTGGCAGATATTCCTCGTCGGCAAGCCGCCGGGTAACCGGTTCTTCGCCGCTTTTGCGGATGATCTCTGGGATTTTGTCGCGCACAAGCTTTTCATAAACACGTTCGCTCGTCATAACTGCTGTTCCCCTATTTATTAGAACCTTATACCCCTTTTCGGATGAATATAATGCTTACCCCATCGGAAGGATCCTCGAGCTCTCCTGCCCTTTTTTAGGAGAAGATTTTTCGCCCTCTGCGGAGGATGACCGAGGGCTCTGCCAGCTTTCGGCTTGTCGAAAGTCAGCGTATCCTCTTAATCCGCTCGAAACCAACCTCCGGCTGGTCTTCGCGCCGGTGGCAGTGCGGGCACTCGTTGGCGATAATGCCGGTATAGCCGCAGATGGGGTCGCGGTCGACAGGATGGTTGATCGAACCATAGCCGATACCGATTTCCTTCATATAACGGACAACCTGCTCGAAAGCCTCAAGGTTCTGGGTGGGGTCGCCGTCAAGCTCAATATAGGAAATATGGCCGCCATTGGTCAGCGCATGGTAAGGGGCCTCCAGCCGCAGCTTCTCAAACGCGCTGATCTCATAATAAACGGGGACATGGAATGAATTGGTATAATAGTCGCGGTCGGTGACACCGGGGATTTCGCCAAAAATCTTCTTATCAATCCGTACAAAACGCCCAGAAAGCCCTTCTGCCGGCGTTGCAATCAATGAGAAGTTGAGGCCAGTCTGTTCGGTAGCCTCATCCATCCGGCGGCGCATAAAACCGACAATCTCCAAACCCAGGTTCTGGGAAGGTTCCGACTCGCCCTGGTGCTTGCCAGTCAAGCTCTTCAGGCATTCAGCAAGGCCGATAAAGCCCATCGTCAGCGTGCCCTGCTTCAGCACCTCTTCGACGCTGTCGTCAAGGCTTAGGTTGTCCGACCCGAGCCAGACCCCCTGCCCCATCAGGAAGGGGTAGTTGCGCACCTTTTTGCTGCACTGGATCTTGAAGCGGTCCAGCAGCTGCTCGACCACCAACGAAATCACCTTATCCAACGACTCGAAAAACAGGTCGATATCGCCGTGCGCCTTGATGGCCAGCCGCGGGAGGTTGACCGAAGTAAAGCTTAGGTTGCCGCGGCCGGTGACAATCTCGTGGCTGGGGTCGAAATGGTTGGCGATTACCCGCGTGCGGCAGCCCATATAGGCGCATTCGGTGTCGGGCTGGCCAGGCTTGTAATACTGAAGATTAAACGGCGCGTCGATAAACGAAAAATTCGGGAACAGCCGCTTTGCGGACACTTCCATTGCCAGCTGGAACAGGTCGTAGTTCGGCTCGCCGGGGTTATAGTTGACCCCTTCCTTGACCTTGAAGATATGGATTGGGAAAATCGGCGTTTCGCCGTTGCCAAGCCCTGCCTGGGTCGCCAGCAGCACATTGCGGGTGACCATCCGCCCTTCCGGCGAGGTATCCGTGCCATAGTTGATCGAGGAAAAGGGCACCTGCGACCCGGCCCGGGAATTCATCGTATTCAGGTTATGCACCAGCGCCTCCATTGCCTGATAAGCGGCACGGTCGGTCTCACGGACCGATTCCCGAACCGTAAACTGCTGGATGCGGGCGATCTGCTCTGCCGGGATCCCCAGCGCCGCGAACTTCTCCGCCTCAGCCTCATCATAACCATTATTGCCAGCCAGCACCGGCCACAGGCCGCGTTCAGCTGCAACTTCTGCCAGCACCCGGGCCGCGATTTCCGCACCGTCTTCCCGCCCGGCGATCAGCTCCAGCGCCTTGGCGGCGTTCATCTCGTAGCGTTTACGGTAGGTCTTGCGGATACCGTCGGCGAGGTAGTAGTCAAAACAGGGAATGCTCTGGCCGCCGTGCTGGTCATTCTGGTTGGCCTGGATCGCAATACAGGCCAACGCCGAATAGCTGGCAATGTCCTTCGGCTCCCGCAGAAAACCATGGCCAGTAGAAAACCCGTCGTGGAACAGCTTCCCCAAATCAATCTGGCAGCAGGTCGTCGTCAGCGTCAAAAAATCCAAGTCGTGGATATGGATATCGCCCTCCCGATGGGCGCGGGCGTGGATGGGGTTAAGGACAAACATTTCATAAAAGCGCTTGGCGCCTTCCGAGCCATACTTCAGCATCGAACCCATCGCCGTATCGCCGTTGATGTTGGCATTTTCGCGCTTGACATCGCTATCAGCCGAGGATTGGAAGGTCAAATCCATGTAAGTTTTCATCAGCTGCGTGTTCATTTCACGGATGCGGCTGCGCTCCGCCCGATAGAGAATGAAATTCTTCGCCGTGCGGGCATGGCCGCGGTCGACCAAAACCCGTTCGACCGTATCCTGCACATACTCCACCGTCGGGATTTCGTCGGGGCAGTTCTTTTCCAGCTGCTCCGCCACCTCCTGGGCCAGCGTGAAAGCCGTTTCGTAATCGCGCCCTCCGACGGCCTGGGCCGCCTTAAAAATAGCGCCGGCAATCTTTTCGATATTGAAGGGCGCTTCCCGGCCGTCGCGTTTCCTGATTTTGGTAATCACACGGATCTGCTCCTTTCGCGTTGTAGAAATCAGATGCCCGAAAGGGCAGGAATAGTATCCCGGCGCACTGTCAACACAAAATATAGTGTATGCTGCCGTAGCAATATCTATTATATAGCTTTTTTCAGAGCTTGTCAAGGGGCAGGCGGGCGACAGCCGAATCCATGCTGTATCATGATATACACCATAAAATCAAAATATGTTCGGCTTTTGTTTAGTAAAATTGCGGATTGAAAAGAGACAGTATCCGTGATAATAGGAACAAAATACTGTACGCTTGCCGCGTACAAATCCAATCATTTAACGAACAAACTCCTTTAAATCTTCCAGCTCAAAAAATCACAATATTTATTTTTGGATAAATATTCCCCCCTTTTCTACTCCTCGTTTACGCGGCCGGCTGTGCCGGCAGACTATTCGCGTCGGGCGGGCTGTGCCCGCGGACAATTCGTGTCGGGCGGGCTGTGCCCGCGGACAATTCGCGTCGGGCGGGCTGTGCCCGCGGACAATTCGCGTCGGAAATCCAGCAAGCCGGATTTCTGGCATAAAAAATTCTTAGCATTTATGTCGCGGCTGGTAACAGGTTTCGATACAGTAGGCGTGCAAAGCTGTGCTGATGGGGATCCGGGCGATTAAAGGTTTTGCGAGCTTAGCTCTGATAAGCTTGGCTTTCTTCAAAAGCGACCGTTCCCCCATACCCTTCATACTCAAAAAACAGTTGCATTTGCGGAAAAACTGTACTATAATAAGAAAGGAATGCCCGGAAAGCGGGCAGGAATTTCAAAAGTCAGGAGACCTGAACATGAGAACTGTTGGTACCATTTCCCGCGGTGTCCGCTGCCCCGTCATCCGCGAGGGCGACGACCTTGTCCGCATTGTTACTGAAAGCATCCTCGCCTGCCGGGACGAGCAGGGCCTTACCCTGGCCGACCGGGATATCGTCGCCGTTACCGAAGCCGTCGTCGCCCGTGCCCAGGGCAATTACGCTTCTATCGACGCCATCGCCGCCGACTGCCGCGCCAAGTTCGGCGTCAGCGAAATCGGCCTGTGCTTCCCAATCCTCAGCCGTAACCGCATCGCCATCTGCCTTAAAGGCATCGCCAAAGCCTTTAAGAAAGTCACGCTGCTGATGAGCTACCCCGCCGATGAGGTCGGCAACCATCTTTTTGACGAAGAGCTGCTCGACGAAAAAGGCATCAACCCCTGGAGCGATGTGCTGACCCTGGAACAGTACCGGGCAGCATTTGGCTATGAAAAGCACCCGTTTACCGGCGTCGATTATGTTGAATACTACCAAAAACTTTTTGAGGAGCAGGGCTGCCAGGTGGAGTTTGTCTTCGCCAACAACGTCACCGCCATCCTGCCCTATGCTAAAAACGTCCTCTGCTGTGACATCCACACCCGCGAGCGCAGCCGCCGCCGTCTGCTGAAAGCCGGCGCGGAGAAGGTGCTGACGCTGGCCGACCTGATGACTGAAAGCGTCGGCGGCAGCGGCTTCAACGAACAGTTCGGCCTTCTGGGCAGCAACAAAGCAACCGAGGAAACCGTCAAGCTGTTCCCGCGGGCCTGCGGCGACTTCGTGGCCCAGCTCCAGGCCAGCCTGATCGAGGCTACCGGCCGCAAAATCGAGGTGATGGTCTATGGCGACGGCGCTTTCAAGGATCCGGTTGGAAAAATCTGGGAACTGGCCGATCCGGTAGTCTCGCCGGCCTATACGCCGGGCCTGGAGGGCCAGCCCAACGAGCTGAAGCTGAAGTACCTGGCCGACAACGACTTCGCCAACCTCTCCGGCGAGGCCCTCACCGAAGCCATCCGCCAGAGCATCGCCAAAAAATCCAGCGACCTCAAGGGCAATATGGCCAGCCAGGGCACGACGCCCCGCCGGCTGACCGACCTGATCGGCAGCCTTTGCGACCTTACCAGCGGCAGCGGCGACAAGGGCACGCCTATCATCCTAATCCAGGGCTATTTCGATAATTATTCAATCTAAACAGCAAATATCCGCCAATATACAGCGGCAGTTGGAAACGGCTGCTGCTTTTGGATAGAAACTCAAACTGCCGGAGGGACGATATGACAAACGAAATTGAACGGATAGAACAATGGGCGGCAGACGGCCAGTTTGCAAAAATCTCTGAAGCGCTGTGCGAGATTTTTTATGATGAGGTCTGGGGCGGCGTCCGCCTTTCCTCGCTGTGGGCCTGCTCCGATGAGGAGCCGGAATTTTGGCAGCAGCTGGAAGGGGTTTTGCTGAATGATGTGCCGGAATGGCGGAATAGCCCAGAAGGGCAGTTCTGGAGCGGCTGCTTGCTGGCAGCCAAAGGGAAAAATGACGAGGCGAAACCTTTGCTGGAACAGGTTGCTGATGGCCTAGGCCAGATCAGCAGGATGGCCCGCGAGCTTTTGGCGGATATCCGGGCATCAGAGCTAGAGGCTTCCCTTCGCGAACGTTATGAAGACGCGCCGATGGATATGGATATTTCGCGCGAATACCTTCAAAAGGCCGTGCTGCACCGGCAGATGCCGTCACCAGACCGGATTGAAGGGGATTCCCTCTATTTCCCAAATTGGCAGATTCAGCTGCGGCCGGAAATCGAGCAGATAACAACGCGCGGCGCCATCCTCAACTTCTATTTGGATGCGCCGCAATGGGGGAAAAGCCTGTTTGAATGCTCCGTGGGCATGGGGAACGACCCAATGGCCGCCATGGGCATGGCGTCGGGCGGTTTCCTGTTCTCTTTCATGCAGGGGATCGGAGAGATGGAGGGCGGAAGCGAGCCTGTTGAACGCTTTGAAACGCAGTTCGGCGGCCAGACCCACCGCTGGCGGCTCTACATCAGCAACGTGGTGGGCATGGGCGAAAGCCCGCAGCTGGAAGATATAAAAGTCTACTGGGAACTACTCCGGGAGGGGGTCCTAAAGCGGCTTGGCAACCAGAAACTCTGCTACGTCAAAGTTTATGCCGCCAATTCATATGGACAAATCACCGGGGAATGCCGGATAGACGACGTACCCAGCCAGGAGCTGGGGGCCATGGTGGCCGAGGTGGCGTCAGGCTGGAAAATCGAACAGTTCGCCTCCCATAAAGTCTTCTTCTTCATCCGCCAGGAAGAAGAAACCATCACGCCTTATCCCTACTGGGGCGAAGCAGGCTATAGGCAGGTAAAAGCCGCTGTCAAAGAAGCGGCAAGAACTTTTGCAGAATGTTGCAGCAACAACCTATACGATGACCTGCCAAAGATTTTAGAGGATAAACTCGGCGACCCGATCCTAGCGGCCGAATGCTTCTCCTTCCTGCCGGAAATTTGCGCCGAAAACGCCTTTTCAGAGGTACAGTTCAGCGAGCTAATCAGCCTGTCAGCTGCGAAAAAATGGACAATCGAGTGCACCAAAAGCCAGCTGATGGACTATGGCCTGATCGCGCGGGCTATCTTCGAGCTGTTCCAGAAAAACGCCTTCGGCAGCCGCGGCGAGGAGATCCACCGCATCCTGGTGGGCTGCAGCGCCACCTATAACGCCATCAGGCAAATGGAAAAATCCCGGAAAAACGCCGACCTGTCCGGCGCGAAAATGCTCGGGCTGCAATACCAGATGGGCGAGCATTTCCAGCTGCGCTGACATCATGATTTTTGCAAGGTATTTCCACTCCCCTATTTTGTGCTGAAACTGTATAAAACCGCATACGCTATTTGGAGGGCGACGAAACATTTCTCCCCCAGAAAGGAGTTTTTTCCATGTCAATGATTTCTATAAAGCCTGAAGAGATCGTCCAGAACCCGTTTGTGCTGCTGGGGAAGCAGTGGGGCTTGGTGACGGCAGCCGACGGCGAGCGCGCCAACCCGATGACGGTGAGCTGGGGCGGCGTGGGGATCCTTTGGAACAAGCCAACGGCGACCATCTACATCCGCCCGCAGCGCTACACCCACGGGCTGCTGGAAAAGGAAAACCGCTTTACGCTAAGCTTCTATCCTGAAGAATTCCGTCCAGCTTTGCAGCTATGCGGCGTAAAATCTGGGCGGGATATGGATAAAGCCGCTGAAGCTGGACTAACACTGATAAAAAAAGACGGCTTCTGCTGGTACGACGCGGCCGAGCTGGTGCTTTGCTGCCAGGTGCTTTACCGCGACCGAATCCGCCCGGAAGGGTTCAGCCCTGAAGAAAAATCTATTACTTCCTGTTATCCAGAAAAAGACTATCACGATATGTATATTTCCGAAATCCTCCAAGTAATACAGAGAAAAAACTAATGAGAATTTTTTACTACAAAGTCAAACCTTCTGATGACGGGATGCTGCTCCAGGATTTCCTCAAACGCCGCCATGGCTACTCCAGGCGGCTGATCATCGAACTAAAACGGGGCGGGCTCACTGTCAATGGCAGCCACCGGCGGATGGTCGACCCGGTGCAGGCCGGCGACCAGGTCGAGGTGCGATTAGGGGAGGATGAAGGGCTGAACCTGACGCCGAACCCGGCCTTGCAGGCAGCGGTGCTTTATGAGGACGAAGACCTTGTAGCTTTTGACAAACCCGCCGGCATGACGGTGCATCCCTGCGCGCTGCATTACGACGACAGCCTGGGCAATTTTTTCGCGGCGCGCTACCAAACGGAGGGGCTGGCGTTCCGGCCGCTTTACCGGCTGGACCGGGACACCACCGGAATCTGTGTGTCAGCCAAAAACACATTGGCGGCGGGACTGCTGATGGGGAAACTAGAAAAACGCTATCTTGCAATCGCCGAAGGCCAGCTCCCCCAAGACGCCGGCACCATCAACGCCCCCCTCGTCCGCCTGCCCGGCTCCATCATTTCCAGACAGGTGGCAGCCGGCGGGCAGCGCGCCGTTACCCATTACCGGGTACTGGCACGGACGGCCAGCCATACGTTGGCGGAGCTTTCACTGGAAACCGGACGCACCCATCAAATTCGGGTACATCTGGCTTATTTAGGATGTCCGCTAGCAGGAGACACCCTTTATGGCGGACATACCGATGCGATTGGCCGCCAGGCGCTGCATTGCTGGAAACTTTGGCTGCCGGAGTGCCTGGGGCGGGCGGAGACGACGCTTTTTGCGCCTGTGCCGCCGGACTTTTTTCTGTCGCCAAAAGTCTAAAAACTGTACAAAATGCCCTACGGCCAAACGCTGCGGGGCGCTTTCTCTTCAATCCGAAAAACCTTCTTCAAAAGCGATCTGTACTTCCGAAAAAGGGCTTGTATTTTTTGGATAGAGGGAGTATAATAAGGAAAAGTATGAAAGCGAGGATGATTTTTTATGCGCATCTTGACCCATGTAAACGAATTCAAAAACGAGGCCGCCAACGCCGTTTTCACAAAACAGCAAGCCGTCGCCGCCACCTTGCAGCTGCTGGAACAGGAGCGCCAAAGCCCTGAAAATTCCGCCGCCGATACCGAGCTGTTCACCCGTGCGCTGGCCCGCGCCGAATACCGTTACCTCGACGCCACCAAAACCGACACCGACCGGATGCTGGACGGCTTGGGCGTCGCCCGCTTCACAACGGCCGACATCGTCGAGGCTATCAACGCGCTGCTGTTTGACGTGGGCTGAGCCATGGCCGACGTAATTGTGGTGGGGGCAGGGCCGGCAGGCGCTGCCGCTGCCAGGCGGCTGGCGGGCCACGGCCTTTCGGTAACGCTGGCCGAGCGAAAAAAGCTCCCCCGTAACAAATCCTGCTCTGGCGTGCTGATTGGGAAAAGCATCCGATTAGTACGCCGCATTTTTGGTGAAGATGTCCCGCCGTTCGCCTTATGCACGCCAACCGATAACCGCGGCATGGTGTTCTACAGCCGTTCCGGCAAGCTCTACCGCTTCGAGCAGCCAGGCTTGAACGTCTGGCGCAGCGCTTTTGACGGCTGGCTGGCCGAGAAAGCGGCGGAGGCTGGCGCAGAAATCTGCGACGGCGCGGCGGCTATCAACTGCACCCAAACCGAAAACAGCGTCACGCTGGAGCTTCGCCGGGACGGCAAGCCGGTACAGCTGACGGCCCGCTACCTGATCGACTGCGAGGGCGTAACCGGCGGCTTGAAGCACAAAATCACCCACCAGCCCGGCGACTTCATTACCACCTTCCAAACTTTTAACCGCGGGGAAACCAGCCTTGACCCGCACTATTTTTACGCCTTTTTACAGCCCGACCTTTCCCAGTACGATGCCTGGTTCAACGTGAAGGACGGGCTATTGGTGTTGGGCACAGCAGTCCGGGAACCTGCCGCCGCCCCCCTCTTCCACAGGCGATTTGTCCAGTACATGGAAGAATCCCACGGCTTGCGCCTAAACGAGACGCTTCGCGCCGAACGCTGGCTGATGCCGCGAATCCTGCCAGGCTGCCCAGTCGACTGGGGCCAGGGCCGGGTGCTGTTCGCCGGGGAGGCCGCCGGGTTTTTGAACCCGATGGGCGAGGGGATTTCGTCGGCGCTGGAGAGCGGCGCAGCTGCGGCTGACGCGGTGCTCGAGCATTTCGAGCGGCCAGAGTTGGCGATTGCCGCCTACAGCCACACCGCTGCCCCGTTGAAATATTACATGGAACGGCAATGGCGGTTCACTGAAAATATCGCCAAATAACAGAAAGGATCTATTATGACGCCTTTTAAACTTTTACCATCTTTTAAGGACTACCTATGGGGCGGTACCCGGCTTCGGGACGAATTCCGCAAGGACTCGGCGCTGACCCCGCTTGCCGAAAGCTGGGAGCTTTCCTGCCACCCCGACGGCGAATCAAGGGTGGCTGACGGCCCCTTTGCCGGGCTGGCCTTCAGCGAATATCTGGAAAAATCTGGACCAGCAAGCCTGGGAAAAAATTGTGAAAAATTTACAAAGTTCCCAATTATGATTAAGCTGATTGATGCAAAAGAGCCGCTTTCTATCCAAGTCCACCCTACCGAAGAATACGCCCGCCGCACTGGCACAGACAGCAAAACTGAAATGTGGGTGGTGCTTGATGCCGAGCCCGGCGCGAAACTGATTTACGGCTTTAAACAGCCGCTGACACAGGAAGAATTTTCTACACGTATTTGCGAAAATACGCTGCTTGAAGCGGTCAACGAAGAGCCAGTCCGCCCCGGCGACGTCTTTTTTATTGAAGCCGGCACCCTGCACGCCATCGGCGGCGGCATCCTGCTGGCCGAAATCCAACAAAATTCCAACATAACCTACCGGGTTTACGACTACGGCCGCCTTGGCCCCGACGGCCGGCCCCGCGCGCTCCATACCGAAGAGGCAATTGCCGTAACCGTTCTTGCGCCGCCCACCCGGCCCGCCGGGCCGCAGGGAGACCCCGAAGACCGCGGCGGCTGGCGGGAAACGCTACTCGCGGGCTGCCCTTATTTCACCGTGCGCCGCATCGAAACCCAAAGCGCTTACCCCGACTCTCCCGCCGGGGATTCCTTCCGCGCAATCCTCGCCGTCACTGATGGCCTCGCCATCTGCTCCGAAGGCCAGCGCCTTCCCCTCCAAAAAGGCGAAACTGCCTTTGTCCCCGCAAATGCGGCAGCGTATACTGTTGAAGGAAAAGGGACTTTTCTGTTAACAACCGTATAATTCAGCACTAAGGAAAGCGTTTTAGAGGGGTTCAACAGCCTGAAGAATAAGCGATTTGTCTATATTGATGCCAAACCATACTTTGCCGCCTTTCCGCCGGAAAGGCTGTGCAAGCAAAGCACTTGCCGCCTGGACCACCGCCCTGCTACAAGAAAAAACCGTCCCATTATACAGTGCGTTGATAGAAAATAATTCCTCCCAACAACTGGCGAAAAAGTCTGGATGGACTGTATACGGTTATGGCCTATCAATTTACGACAAAATATAAATAATTTCGCAAGCTATTGTCTTAAATAAGGAGGATTTATATTATGAATGGCGAGCTGCGCGCCTATGGCGCATTATTTCGGCTACGGATGGCAGCAGGCTTGCACTATCGTTCCAGCGTCTTTGGCGAGGTAATCTGCCGGTTTATCTGGATATTTATGGAAATTCTTGCCTACCATGCCCTATTCCGTGCCGCTCCAAACGGGTTTCCTTTGGGGCTTGAACAGACTGTGAGCTACGTTTGGCTACAGCAAACAACATTTGTACTCTTTAAAATTGTCTTTTCCGACAACGAAATTTACGATTCTATCAATTCCGGCGGCATCGCCTACGAACTGGTACGGCCAATGGGGCTTTACGAGCGCTGGTTCTATTCCGCCGCCGCCAACCGCCTCAGTTACACCCTCGTCAACGCCTTGCCCGTCATCGCAGTCGGGCTGCTCCTCCCCCCGGGGTGGGGGTTAGCAAAACCTGCCACACTAAGCGTGCTAGGGCTTTCGTTCGTTTCGGCGGCGTTAGGGCTAGGGGCGACGGCCGCAGTCGCTTTGCTGATGTTCAACACACTTTTTATTACAATTTCCCACCGCGGCATCAAAATTATTTTCACAGCTGTCACGGATTTCCTATCCGGCGGCGTAATTCCTCTGGTATTTTTTCCCAGTTCTATCCGCCGTCTAGTACAGCTCAGCCCCTTTGCGGCAATGCGAGATACCCCACTGGCAATTTATACCGGTAGTTATACGTTCAGCCAATCACTCGCAGCGATGGGCCTTCAGCTCTTTTGGCTGGTTGTGTTGGTGCTTCTTGGAAAATTCTGGATGAAACGCCTATTGAATCGCTTAGTGGTGCAGGGTGGCTAAACTGCCAGGATACAATTAAACGTTTTATCCATATGCTAAACTGGAAACAAAAATCCCCCGCAGCACAATCGACGGCCTGCGGGGAGATTTTTTATCCGACAGATTGATGATGACGGAGACCAAACCGGAACAAGAAAGCAGCAGGAACCAGGAAAAGAAGGGCCGCTAATGGCGACAGCATCCAAAGCGGATTGACTGTGCGGTCAAGCAGAAAAAGAAATGGATAATATTGGAACCAGGCCATCGGAAGCACAAAAGTTAAGATGCACAGCACCCCTTTCCCGTACACCGAAAAGGGATATTTTCCAAAACTCCGTGCGCCATAGGTGAACACATTCATAAAATTCAGGCTTGCAAGCGCGAAAAAGCTCAACGCAGCTTGAATCATAAATATGGAGAAAAAGAGCGCTGCACCGCAAAGGACCATCAGGGTAAGCGTCAAGATTTTCTGCCAGCCCCAACAGATCCCGCTTTGAGGCAAAGCAACCATCAGCACCAACGCCGCCTGCGCCGTCAGCCCCAGGCGGCTGGAATCCATCCCCGACGCCAGCACCTGCAGCAAGGCGTTCCGCGGACGAAGCAGCACACGGTCAAAACTGCCGGTGGCCAGCATCCTAGAAAAGACCGCCAAACCGCCGCCAAACATCTCCCCAAGCGAAAAGGCCATCATGACCACTGCAAAGCAAAGAAAGACTTGGCCGCGCGTAAACCCGTCAATGGCATCGACCTGATCCAACAGGAAAGAAAGGCCGAAAAGGAAGGTAAACGCCGTTATAAACTGTCCTATTATCGTCATAAAGAAGGAAATCCGATGCTCCATCGCACTTTTTAAATTGATGACAACTAACCGGAAATAGATCATGGCTGAACCTCCTGTATTTAGGGGCCAATATGGATAAAACACCTATCAAAATAGTCCATATGCTTTTATCGGATTTCGTCCAGTACTTTAAAACTCGCTTTTAACGCAGGATACAATTCGGTATACAGCTTATAATAAGGCTGGTAAGCTTTGGAAGCGTCTGGATCGGGAAGCTGCACCCTGTCAACATGGATAATTGCCCGGCAAGCTTCCGGGACGCTCGCATATTCGCCGACGCCGACCATCGCAAGAATGGCAGCGCCTAAAGCCGGGCCTTCGCGGGCAGCCGGCGTTTTCACCGGACAGCCATAAAGGTCGGCTAGCATCTCCCGCCAAAGGGCCGAGGTCCCGCCGCCGCCGCAAGCCATCATATCTGTAACCGGAATGTCCATACCGGCGATAATTTGCTGGCAATCTTTCAGCGAAAAAGCGACGCCTTCCATGACAGCGCGCAGCATCTCCTTTTTGCCGTGCAGCGCCGACAGCCCAAAAAACACCCCGCGGGCCGCTGGATCAAGATGCGGGGTACGCTCGCCCATCATATACGGTAAGTATAACAGCTGCCTTGACCCCAACGGTACCGACGCCGCCACCTGATCCAGCAGCGAATACGGATCCCGCCCCAACAGCGCCGCCGTTTCCTTTTCAGCGCTGCAAAATTGGTCGCGAAACCATTTCAGCGACAGCCCTGCCCCCTGTGTTACCCCCATAATCAGCCACTGGCCAGGCACCGCGCAGCAAAAAGTGTGCACCCGCCCTTTTGGGTCGATAGCCACGCGGGAACTGTGGGCATAAACGACACCGCTGGTGCCGATGGTCGTGAAGGCCCGTCCGTCTTCAACCACGCCGGTGCCAACCGCCGCCGCCGCATTGTCCCCCGCGCCACCGACTACCGGCGTTCCCGCCGAAAGCCCCGTCGCGGCCGCCGCTTCAGCGCTGACCCGGCCGGTGATTTCCGTCGATTCATAGACCGGCGCCAACAGCGCCCCGTCAATGCCCAGCCGTTCCAGCACCTCGTCCGACCAGCACCGCCGCGGCACATCCAACAGCTGCATCCCTGATGCGTCGGACATTTCCGCCGCAAAAGCGCCAGTCAATTTATACCGGATGTAATCTTTGGGCAGCAGAATCTGCCGACAACGCTGATAATTTTCCGGTTCATGATTTTTTACCCAGAGTATTTTCGAAGCTGTAAAACCGGTCAACGCAGGGTTGGCGGTAATCTCAATCAACCGCTTTTCCCCAACCTTTTCGGTAATTTCACCGCATTCCGCCGCTGTGCGCTGATCGCACCAAATAATAGCCGGGCGGATCACCTCACCCTTTTTGTCCAGCATCACCAACCCGTGCATCTGCCCTGAAAGGCCGATGCCGCCTATTTTGCTGGCGGCGATCCCCTGTTTAGCTGCCGCAGCCACCACCTCTGAAAGCGTTTCCCGGACAGCCCGCCACCAATCCTCAGGGGCCTGTTCAGCATAACTGCTGGCTGGCTGTGAAAGCGGATATTCTGCCGAAGCAGCTGCAAGCGCCTGCCCCTTTGAGTCAAAAAGCACCGTTTTAGTACCAGAAGTGCCAATATCGATCCCCAGATAATACATTGTGTATAATCCCTCCTACGCACTTGTCAGCCGCCTGCCGACTGTCCAGCTTCCCCTGGGTTTGTCACCGAATAAAAACGATAGCTGCCTTTACTGTCGCCTTTTGTGACAGTATAAAGCATTACCTTATCAGGTTCCGGCTGGTATTTTCTGCCATCTGTGTCCCCCTCCCAGACTAACCCTGGCGGAATATAACCCACTGTCAGCGTCAAGCTGCCGTCATCATTGGAAATAATTTCCTCAATTTCCGGCGTATAGGGCATAACGTGGGGAACGGCGGGGAAAATATAGCTGGCTGCTTCAGAGTCGTAGGTAATCATCAGCTCAGCGTCGCCGACAGTCTGGTGAGTGTAAGTCACATCGCCGAACAGCTCCCTGATCATGACCTCAATGTCGCTGGCCGGCACTGTGATAAAATTGTACTCGTCCGCCAAGTAGCGCGACGTGTCCTGATTCATAATTAGCCGCCACACTCCAGCAGTAATCAAAGTCCGGTCTGTAAGGCGCTCAGGGCTGTCAAAGGTAGGCGGATCCTGCATTACCACTGGTGTAATGAACCATTCCAATTCTTCCTTTTGGCGAGAATTATCCATAAGGCCGGTAACGCCCCGGACTGCCGCCGTAACTGTTGAAACCAAGCCGATAAGGGCAAAAAGCAGGACCACTGCCCCAAAAATAACCATGCCAACCTGGGAAGGCTGGGAAGATTTGGAAACTTTTACTGTCTTTTTTTCGCTCAAAATGCTGCCTCCTTTTTGTCTGTCCATAATGCCCAAATTAAACGGTTGGCACAGCTGGCTGCCAGGCCGCGCGCAGCTGGTCCATCTGCCGCATAATCCGCAAGGTCGCCGCACGCGGGGCCTTTTCTGTTTCCAAAGCACCCGCCCGGATGGCTTTGGCCGCTGCGGAAACCTCATATTCAAAACCTGTCAGCTGCTGCGGACGGGGAATACATTCGGAAATTTGTCCGTCAGATGTATACACAACAATTTCCTGCCAGTTGTACAAAGGCCGCAGCCTAATCCGTCCGCGGCTGCCGTAAATCATAAGGGAATCGCCCAAAGCGGTGTCCATCGCCGTCATCATCACTGCCATCCGTCCGTCGTGGTAAGTCAGGGTCGTCACACTGCGGGCATCGACGCCTTTCTCGGTCAGCCAGCCTGTCGTCTGGATATTTCGCGTATCCGATCCAAAAATCATGTCAAACAGCGTCAAGCAGTAAACCCCTAAATCCAGCAGCGCCCCGCCAGCTAGTTCTGGCTCCGCCATCCGCGGGATGTGCCGGCAATCGCTGCCAAAACGCGCCTCCATCATTGTCACTTCGCCGATGGCCCCCTCCTCCAAGCGTTGGCGCAGCGTTTCTGCCGACGGCAGGTAACGAGTCCAAATGGCTTCAGTCGCCAGCAGCCCCCGCTGTTCCGCCAGCTCAAAAAGCGATGCTGCCTGCGCTTCATTTACTGTCATTGGTTTCTCACAAATGACGTGTTTTCCGGCCAACAGCGCCATCCGCGCCTGCTCGTAATGGAAGCTGTGCGGCGTCGCTACATAAACCAATTCCGTATCAGGATCGGCATATAACGATTCATAATTCCCGAAAAATTTTGTCGCGCCGTATTTTTCAGCCATTGCCCGCGCCTTCCCCTCGTCGCGGGAAGCCACCGCCCAGAGCTCGGCGTCCTCCGAAACAGCCAGCGTCGCCGCCATCCGTCCTGCGATATTGCCCGCACCCAAAATTGCTGTCTTGACCTTTTTCATAGGTCTCCTCCTTTGTCTGACGTCCTCCGGCGATATATGGATAAACCGCCTGATGCTGATTAACTTGTATATTGGCCGGTTACTGCTTGGGCCCAACGTGCAAACTATGTATCTGTCTTTTTAATAAAGACAGATTTACTGCTCTATCCCATCGTTAATACTTTCCCTATAAGAAGATCACGCCGGCAGGTCAAGCCCCATCCCTTCCAACTGGTAAGCCATTGTTGGCCGCTCCAGGCGGACACCCCAGGCCGCGGCGAACTGGAACTGGAAATATGGAAGCAGGAAAAAAATGGGAACAATAAGCAGCGCAGCGGGTAGAAAACGCAGCCACCCCAACAGCATTGCCAACAAGCGCCCAGCTGACACAGAACGCGCCGAAAGCCGGAGGGCAGCGCGCGCGGAAAGGCCGGCGTCAGCGGCGAGCAGGTAAGGAGCGGCGGCATAACGCAGCCGGAACGCCAGCGTCAACAGCAGCCCAACCGCCGCCAAAACCACGGCCAACAGCAAAAGCGCAGCCCGCGGCAAAGCCGCCGCAGGGCCACCCATCAGCCGCTGTGCCTGCCAAAGCGCCAGCGGCGGCACCGCCAGCAAAACCCCCGCCAGGAGCGTCCGCAGCCAAATCTGTACCCGCAGCCAAAGCGCTTTGCCGTACTGCCGCGGCCGTAAATAGTCAAATATAACCCTCAAATCAGGAGCCGGCTCTGCACACATCCGGTAAAACCATTTCTGCACCCCCAAGTTCAGCGGCGTCAGCAGCAAAAATGACAGCAATGCAAAAAACAGGCCGACAGCTGCCCGCATCGGAAGGACAGATATACCAAAAAATTCAACTCTTTTTTGTTCAAAAAAGGCAGCTCCGGTCAAAAACGCCTGCTCCATCAGCAGCAAAAGCAGCCACAGCCCCGCCTGAAATAGGCAAACTGCGCCCGCCATCCCCCAGCGGCCGCGAAGGCCCTGCAGGGTTTCCTGCTGAAGAAAAGCAGTTTGTTTCATTCTTCCTCCTCCTCAAGGTCGAAACGCACAAAAGGTTCCGAATCGTTTTGATCATTTTTTCTATAGGGAACGGGGTTAAAGGCTTCCAGCACCTGCCCGCGATGCCAAACCTGCGGCGTAATCAACGCCGTATAGCCGGTGCCAGGCTCGGATTTCCAATAAATGGGTTCCTGCCGGGGGTAGGCATGGGTGGCCAGCAGGTTCATCATCACGCCGCCAGAAAGGATCAGCGCCGCCGAGGTAATCCGGCTGCGCATCATATCCTCCACCACGGCAAGGAACCCTGCTTCACAGCGGGCCGTAAAATCCTGCGGCGCTTCGCCGCCTTCCGGGGCCGTACGCATCGCGTCCGCCATCCAACGACGGAAAGCTGGGAAATCCTTCAATTCTTCCGCGCGCCGGCCCTCAAAAATGCCGAAATCATACTCCCCCAGCCCTTCAGCCGGGCGCTGCGCCGCCCCTGGGTAAAGGATTGAGGCCGTACCCTGATAGCGGCGAAAAGGCGGCACATAGGCAGCCTGCACATCGGGATATACAAACAGTTTTTTTAGCTTGCGTAACTGGCGTTCTCCCTCTCTACAAAGCGGTAAATCGGTGACGCCAATATACTGTCCGTCTAAATTGCCTTGGGTAAGGCCATGGCGGATCAGGTAAAGCTTATAATCAATCATGATTTTCCTCCAGAGTGTTGGCCATTTTCCGGCTGTTATACCGTCCCAATGCGGACAGCCCAAACCTCTTTCCCTATTATAGCATACCCGCCTGCCCTTTTCAAGTTTTTCTTTCCGCAGCAAGCGCCTGCGGCAAAAGCTTTTGTGCAACTTTTTGTAGCTATGTACAGCTTTAAAAAACGCACCCGCGTAGAACGCGCAGGTGCGTATCATAGCCGCAAAAACGCTTCCCAGCAGCTGCAGCGATATGGTGAAACGCCATTCAAGCTGTATTTTTATGAAAACAGTTTGAATTCGTAGCCTTGTTTCTGTGCAGTATCAATAAAATCGCCGAGAATATCAGCATTATCCTTCGACACTGCGTGCAGCAGATAAATCGCTCCGTTATGCAGCGCCCCCGTCACCTTTTCCAAGGCTTTGGCTGCGCCCATCTGATGGTCGGGATCCCAATCCTTGTAGGCATAGCTCCAAAACACCGTCTTGTAGCCCATCGCCTGCATCTGCGCCAGCACCTGTTCAGAAAATTCGCCGGCCGGCGGGCGGAATAAGTTCATGCTGGTATAGCCAAAATTATCCGCCATATATTGGTCAACATTACGGATTTCCTGTTCACGGCGCTGGGCGTCGACTTCAGGGAAACAGGGGTGCTTGTCGCTGTGGTTGCCTACCATATGCCCCTCGTCAATCATCCGCTGGATCAGTTCGGGCTGCGATTTGACATAATCGAGCGTTACAAAAAATACCGCCTTAACGCCTTTTTGTTTCAAGGTATCAAGGATTTTCGGCGTATAGCCATTCTCGTAGCCTTCATCAAAAGTCAAATAAAGGACTTTTTCATTTTCGCCAATAAAATAGGCGTCATATTTCCCATATTTTTCCTGAAAGGTCAGCGGCGAGAGCGGCCGGTTCTGGTCGTCCACCTGGACGCCTTGCCCCCAGCCCTGCTTTCTTCCGTCAAGGCTGGAAAAATCCCCCACCGGCGCTGCCGTCTCAAGGGCGGGCTGATCTTCTAACGCCCCAGCAGGCTGGCTGCTGCGGGTCAGGTCTTTGCCGTCTGTCAGATCCGAAACCCCTTCGCCAATCTCTGAAACCAAGCTTGAAACACCGTCGCCCAAATCAGAAAGCCCGTCGCCAATATCCGAAACCAGGTCCGAACCCATATCGCCCAGGTCCGAGCCAACATCGCCGAGGCCCGAGCCTATATCAGAACCGGCGTCGCCGATATCCGAAACCAGATCCGAACCCATATCGCCGATATCCGACCCCAAACCGCCGGAACTTTCGCCGTCCGAAGCGCTATTGCGGCGGCCGCAGCTGGAAAGGGTGCCCGCCAGCGCCAGCGCCACCAGCAAGGCTGCCAAAGTTTTTTTCTGCATAAAAACACTTCCTTTCACACCCAATGGGTGCAGTGTTAGTATTTCCGCTTAGGCGGCGGTCATACCAGCAGAGCAAAGTTCCAGCGGGATTTTTTGGAAAAAACAGCAAAAAAGCCGCCTTTTTAGGAAAGGCTCTGTTCCGCTGCGCGGATCAGATTAAGCAAAGAGGTCGCAAAAAGCGGATATTCGTCTGTCAGCGATCCTGTGGTTATGTTCGCTTCCTCACGGCCTTCCGCTGAAACCAGATGACGGCCATCCAAGTCGTCAGCCAAACACCCTGCCTCTGCTTCAGCCCGCGCCATCGCGCCCAATGACTTGGAGACATAGAGGTATTTTGGCGTATTAAACATATTCTGATCGTTTTTCTTGCCAACATTATACACAATGCGGAACATCCGATAGACCGCCACAGTCAAAAAATCTGAAATACTGGCGGTCAGTTCCTTGCAGTTGATCCGCTGCAGCAGGTCAAAGAGGATGTTTAAAGAATTAAACAGCAGTTTTTTGTTAAGCATTGGCAAAATGCTAGTGCCACCTTTGGCGACGTTGCCCTTTCCAGCTTGCTCAGGCTCCGGCAGATCCTGCATCAAAAGGGTAGCGCCGTTGCGGTCGGGCGAACAGCCCAGCAGATAATCGCAGGAGACATGATAATATTGCGCCGCTCGTATCACAAAAGCCAGCCCGCACTCCCGGATGCCGCGCTCATAGTGGGAAAGCAACGCCTGTGAAATCCCCAAATCCACTGCCGCCTGTTTCTGGCTTAGCCCCCTCTCCCGCCGGAGCAGGGTCAAAATCCTTGAAAAATCTGTGTTCATATCCGAATCCTCCAATGTTTCATTGCGGCGCCGTGCTCAGCAAAGCGGCCAGGCCAGTCTGCTGCGGAGGACACGGTCTTCCGCTCTAAAAGCCGGTTCGCCATAACGGCGGTCCGACAAAAAATCAAGTTAACTCACTGTAAATTATATAATAACCCATACTTTTTGTAAAGGGGTTTTTGCGAGAAAACCCAAAATTTGTCGTTTCGGATAGGTATGGCGGGAAAAATTCAGAAGGGCTGTCGTTTTTGCCGGAAAATTGCAGCTACTGAAAAATGCTGTAACCCATCAGGCCGCTGTCGTCTTCCACAACAGCGTCCTTCAGCCAGACCAAATAAGCGCCGAAGCTGCCGTCCGGCCGCGCCGGCTCCCAGCCCGCGGCGCGCTCGACCGGAACCAAAATCCCTGAAACCGGCCGCCAAAACCGCGGGTTGCCCTCGACAAGCTCATAGGTGTAATAAACGGCGCGGATGGCTGTCACGGTACCCGAAAGGCTTTTCAGCGCATCCCCGTCGCTGCCGTGGGCCTCATAATACCAGTCCGCCCCCACCCCAACGTCGACCAGCGGCTCCCCTTCGCAGCGGAGCACAGGCCAGCAGATCGGCTCGCCAACCGCAAACGGGATACCGCAGCATTGCATCTGCCAGTCTTCGTAATGCACTACTGTTTCCATAAGCGCCTCCTTGGAACCTTGGGCTATTGGCGGTCATTTTGACGGCGGGCAAACCATTGGCACAGAGCTTCAGGGTCGTAAACCCCGCTTTCCTGATACAGCGGGAAACGCTTGGGCAACGACAGTATCAACTGCCGCCCAGCACGTTTTTCCGCCTCGCAAAGCGTCAGCGCTCCCTGGTAAAAATCATCACGATAGCGCTTCGACCAGCTGTCCATCGCCCACTCCAGATGATCTTCCAGCATTTGGATACCCTTATGGGGAACCAGCAGCGCCGCAGCCTCCATCATCGCCCCGATATAGCTTAAATCGCTGCCATCCCGGCGGCCAATTGCCCAAAGCTTATCAAAAATAAGGAGCAGCCTCTTCCGGGCGCCCGCGCCGCAGCGCATCCTCCAAATAAGCGTAATAGGTAGATTGCGGCACATCATTACAGGTCAGCTTGCCAGAAAAAATATCCGCCGCCATTTGGTCGGCTTCCTCCCGGCGTCCAGCGCGGAGCAGAAAGCGTACCGAGCGGCTGCGCTCGCAGGCCTCGCAGTCGGTCATGTCGTCCTTCGGCGAGGCCCAATATTTTTCGTAGTATTCCTGCGCCCGGCCAAAATCGCGGTCAAAGTAATACTGCCAGCTCTGCCAGTACCAATTGCGATATCCCGCCTTGTATTTTTGTACAAGCTGCCAATAATAATCCATCCGGCGCTGCCATTCTTCATGGGGAACGGCGGGCATCAGACAAATCGGGTCAATCCCCATTTCACAGACCATCAGGTGGCTCTGCCAGCCGTCCTGGCCCATCGCCTGCGGGTATTCTTCAAAAATCCGGCAAAAGTCCTCACTGACGCCGAGCGCCTTCGCCGGGACATCGTGGAAGCTCACCTCCCACACATACATCCAACGGAAAAACAGCCGCCAATAAGGAGCGCCAGCTAGGTCGGCCTGCCGGATCGCATCGGTCAGCAGCGCCATCCGGGGCGCACCCTCTTCCGCCGCTTCGCAGGCGCGGCGCAAGCGGTTTCCCGGAAAAAATTGGCCGGCAGGCGGTGCTTCCGGCGTACCCCAGCCTTCCTTGTTAAACTCTGTTTCAGACTTATTATTACTACCCATAACTTCACAACCCCCTCAAAATAGCATTAGCGGCAAAAAAGCCCGCCATTGCAGGCGAGCTTTTCAACAGGGGCAGAGAGATTCGAACTCCCGACAAACAGTTTTGGAGACTGCCGCTCTACCAGCTGAACTATACCCCTAAAACAGCATTCCCAACAGCACTAAGGCCGCTGTAACCGGCACCGCTCTATCTTCCCAGGCCGTCTCCAGCCAAGTATTGTCGACACTGGCGAGCTTAACTTCTGTGTTCGGGATGGGAACAGGTGTGACCTCGCCGCCATTAGCACCGGAAAAATGCTGCTCTTTCCAAAACCTGGAAAGCATGACCCGTAGGGGAATCGAACCCCTGATTCCGCCGTGAGAGGGCGGCGTCTTAACCGCTTGACCAACAGGCCATCGTACACCATCAGGGACTCGAACCCTGGACACCCTGATTAAGAGTCAGGTGCTCTACCAGCTGAGCTAATGGTGCTTACAGCTTCATTATCCCACAAAAACCGCCGTTTGTCAAGGGGACTTGCCGATTTTTTGCGAAAAAAAGCTGAAAGTACCAGTATCAACTGCGTGAAATATACTCAGAGAGCTTCCACACGCCCCCTTCACGTTTAAAAATAGCGGTATCCAGCGGAAAGTCTATTTCCTGATAACGCGCCCTGACCTCGTCAAGGGTCGGCTCATAGCGCCAGCTCTCCCCCAGCCAAGTGTATCCGTCATCGTAAAGCAACGGCCGTTCACCGCCGCTGTCCCCGCCAACGATCAGCGGCAGCACCTCAACCGTCAGCGTGCCGCCCGCTTCTTCCATCTGGACAGGATAAAGCCGAGCAGCAAAAGATATGCCAAATCCGTCAAATACCTGAACGATATCTGCTTCTTCATAAATCCAAAGATCAAATCCGTTGCAGAGAAAATCCTCTGTCACCCAAACATCCTTCATCGCCTCACGAAAAAGCCCGGCAGGTATAAAAATCTGCAAAGCATAATCAAAATTATCAAGATAATGCGAAAGCGCTTCGTTATACCCACTTTCCATTTCCAGCACCGTCACTGCCAGAAAATCCCTCAGCTTTTCCTGCCACACCGGCCATTCCGGCGAAGCCTCAAACGCCGCCCGCAGCTGCTGAAAACGATAATAGGTAAGCATATTGTAGGGGATAATCGGCCGCCCGTTTTCCCAGTCAACGGCATAGGCACGGTTGAGGATCTGCTCAACCCGGAAGGTCGTCTCGTCGCGGTAAAGCCAGGGGCGCTCATCGGCGCAAAGATTCAGCGCTTCCGCCGCCATTTCCGCCGAAACCAGCCCCGCCGCATAGGCCTGCCGCAGCGGCAAAAACGAGTAATCCGCCCTAGAATAAAGGAAAAATTGCGAGTCAGGCTCCTCGTAAAGGGTCACCTCGCCCAACGAAATCGCTGCATCCGGCCCCAAATCGGCCGGCGCAGGATAGACCGTTTCATTTTTTTGTGTGTAAACTTGGCAAAGTGCCGAATCCCCGTCCAAAGCCAGCACATGAACTGACTTATCTAGGTACTGTCTGGGCAAACCAAGGCTGTCGTGGTAGGCATCCAAGATCGACAAACACTCCGCTATGTAAAAATCGTCCAAATCGTAGCCCAAAGAGTACACTTCTTCGTCAACTTCTTCGTAAACTTGCCTTACCGCCTGTTCTTCCGCGACAATTCCATCAATAGCGTTGATAATTTCCACCGGGCCGCGATAATAACAAGGCGGCTCTGCGGCGCTTTCCGGCAGCAGTTCCAGCAGGGTGTCCCCCTCGTAGCGATAGAGGTTCAAGGCCTGAACCCCCTCCGGAAAATACCACTGGCCTTCATTGAACTCCTGCAGATTATCGTCAGTATAAAGCGCAGGGAACGGCTTAGCGTCGGGCGTAAAGGGCTGCCAATCCGCCTCAAAGAAAAGCGTGGGGAAATTCTCCCGCTTCGAGTAACAGAGATAATAGTCAGGATAACCGCGCTGATTGAGACAGAATCCATTGCCTTTCAGGAAAAAAAGCAGTGCTTCCAAATCAATTTCAGCCGGCGGCGCAGGCTCCGAAACCTCCGGCAAAGATGGTTCCGTTGAAGGGGCAACAGGCGGCGCTGGGGCTGTCGAGGAAACCTCCGGCTCCGAGGGCAAGCTGCCGTTAGAATTTTCTGGAAAGGCAGGGGCGGCGCAGCTTGCTAAAAAGAAACAAAAACAGAATGCGGCAAGCAGCCTAGTGAAAAATCCCATAACGTCCCCTCCTGTCCTATTTTCTTTAGTATAACAGAAGACGAACAAAAAGTCAATAGCTCTTGACGCAAAAATTGATTTTTCATAATATTTAACTAAACAGGAGCTGTATTTTTCAGCAAAATGCCCGCCAAAAATCAATAAAAACAGCAAAAAAGCACCGAAACCGGTGCTTTTTCAACAGGGGCAGAGAGATTCGAACTCCCGACAAACAGTTTTGGAGACTGTCGCTCTACCAGCTGAACTATACCCCTAAGTAACAAAACTGGTGGGCCATCAGGGACTCGAACCCGGGACCAACCGGTTATGAGCCGGTCGCTCTGACCAACTGAGCTAATGGCCCATTCAGTGCTGGCATCGCTCTATCTTCCCAGGCCGTCTCCAGCCAAGTATTGTCGACACTGGCGAGCTTAACTTCTGTGTTCGGGATGGGAACAGGTGTGACCTCGCCGCCATTGACACCAGCAATGTGTTACTCCCATAAAGGGAAATGACCCGTAGGGGAATCGAACCCCTGATTCCGCCGTGAGAGGGCGGCGTCTTAACCGCTTGACCAACAGGCCGTCATACACCATCAGGGACTCGAACCCTGGACACCCTGATTAAGAGTCAGGTGCTCTACCAACTGAGCTAATGGTGCTCATCAAAATGTCGGGACCCTCAAAATTGAACAAAGCTTTCATGATGCATTGAATCACGCCTAACCTTATGGTCAAGCCCTCGACCGATT
>JAAWDH010000039.1 GCA_022793675.1 Oscillospiraceae bacterium | reverse complement strand
CTGGAGCACCTCTGATGCGGACATCGAAAACGGCAAGTTTACGATGCCTAACAAAGATGTGACCCTTATTGGTACCTGGACTGAAAAGGCAGAAAATCCCGGCCCTGGCCCGGATGAGCCCGGAAAAGACCAGTACAACGTGACCTACAAATGGACTGGTCTGCCCGAAAACCACAATGAGACCCTGCCCGAAGGCGGGAAGTATGAGGAAGGCGAAACCGTAACGGTCGACACCTCCTTTGTCAAAGGCCAGGAAGTCATTGTTGGCGGCAAAACCTATGTTTTCTCTGGCTGGGATCAGACAGGCAGCTTTGCCATGCCTGCTGAAGATGTGACCATCAACGGCAGCTGGAGCGAAAAGCCTGTAACCCCAACCCCTGGGCCTGACCCTGTCGACCCAACCCCCGGCGAGCCTGACGATCCTACGCCCCCTTCCGGCGGCTATGTCCCTCGTCCTCGCCCTGTGACCCCGCCCGTTGTGGATGTCCCAGAAATCGACGTTCCGCTGGTTGAAACCCCGGTGGTAGAATTTGTGGAGCCTGAAGTCCCGCTGACTGAAGCCCCCGAACTCCCCGAGGCGGAAGTCCCCGAAGAGGACGTCCCGCTGGCCGATATCCCCAAAACTGGCGACAGCGGCCTCTCCCTTTGGGCAATGCTGGCAGCGTTTTCGCTGGCCGGAATCCTTGCCCTGGGCAGGAAGCTCCGCACAAAATAACCCCTAAAACCTAGGCTGGCCGGCGGCAGGATTGATACCCCTGCCGCTGGTTTTTTGCCTTTTGGCAGAAAAAACGCTGTGCTTGCCCTTGGTATTTTCTACAGATATTGGCGGGGCGGGAAAGGATAGTTTGGAGGTTATTTTTTGCAGGATTTCAAAAAATAACTTGCAAAATTTCTTTGGATGGTGTATGATATAAGTAACGCACTTTTGGGAAAGGGCCTTTACGATACCCGGCAGACGGGACGGGGCCGCTTTGTGAAATCAGAGGGAGGCTGTCATGATGACTTATCAGGAGATGACAAGGGAGCAGCTCAAAAAGGAGCTGAAATCGTTGAAGAACGAATACGCCGCCAAAAAGGCCCTGGGCCTTTCGCTGGATATGTCCCGCGGCAAGCCCAGCGCCGAACAGCTGGATCTGTCGATGGGGATGCTGGATGTGCTGTCAAGCAGCGACAACCTGGTGACCCGCAGCGGCATTGATGTGCGCAATTACGGCCAGCTGGCCGGCATCCCCGAGGCCAGGGCGCTGTTTGCCGACCTGATGGGGATCGAGCCGGACGAGGTGTTTATTTGCGGCAATTCCAGCCTGAATATGATGTACGATACCGTTTCCCGCGGCATGGTGTTCGGCTTCCCTGGCGGCGAAAAGCCCTGGGGCAAGCAGAAACGGCTGAAATTCCTCTGCCCTGCGCCGGGCTATGACCGCCATTTCGCCATCTGTGAGGTGTTCGGCATCCAGATGATCCCGGTGCCGATGACGCCGGAAGGCCCCGATATGACGCTGGTGGAGAGCTGGGTCAACAACGACGAGACCGTCAAGGGCATCTGGTGCGTCCCCCAATACTCCAACCCTGAAGGGATTACCTATTCCGATGAGACGGTGCGCCGCTTTGCCAAGCTCAAGCCCGCGGCCGGCGATTTCCGGATCTTTTGGGACAACGCTTACTGCGTCCATCACCTGACCAGCGAACCTGCCCATCTGCTTAACCTGATGGAGGAGTGCCGCAAGGAAGGGTCGGAGGATATGGTCATCATGTTCGTCTCTACCTCTAAAATCTCCTTCAGCGGCGCAGGCGTGGCTGCGATCGGCTGCAGCCGCACCAATATGAAGGCGCTGGAACGGGTGATTGCGATGCAGGTCATCAGCTTTGATAAGATGAACCAGCTGCGCCATGTCCGCTTTTTTAAGGATATCGAGGGCGTCAAGGCCCATATGGAAAAGCACCGCGCGCTGCTGCAGCCCCGCTTTGAAGGGGTGACCAACCGGCTGGAGCAGGAGCTTGGCGGCCAGGGGATCGCCCAGTGGACCCACCCCAAGGGCGGCTATTTCATCTCGGTGGACACGATGCCCGGCTGTGCCAAACGGGTGGTGTCCCTCTGCGCCGGGGCGGGCGTCAAGCTGACCGATGCCGGCGCGACTTTCCCCTACGGCCGGGACCCCCAGGACCGCAATATCCGCATTGCCCCTTCCTATCCGACGCTTGACGAGCTTTTGCAGGCCACCGGCATCTTCTGCCTTTGCGTGCGGCTGGCGGCGGTGGAAAAGCTGATCGAAACGGTGCGGGAGTAACGCGCAGAGGCGTTTATTTTCGCCTTGGCAGCTGCAATTTTCCCTGCGGCTGCCAAGGGCGTGCCCTTTGATTATTTTTCTGAAAAATTTTGAAAAAACGGTTGACAAGCACCGGTTTATCTGCTATAATATCTTATGTTGCTGGAAAGCAATGGATGGAGAAGTCGCCTAGCTTGGTTTATGGCGCACGACTGGAACTCGTGTATGGGCTTATACCCCATCGAGGGTTCGAATCCCTCCTTCTCCGCCAAATGGAAACCGCTTGAGATGTTCGGGAAATCCCGGTCTCAAGCGGTTTTTTCCGTTTTCCAGGGCCTTTTGAGAGGTGCAGAAAACGGGCCAAAACAGGTTGTTTTTGGCAGTTGGTTACACAGTTTTTACACAGCGGCAAGCTGCCTGTTCAGTTCATCGATAATCTCTTGCTGATGGGTGTCCCGAAGGTGTGTGTAAACGTCTGTTGTCATGGCGGCAGTGGCATGGCCCAGAAGATTTTGCGCGTCTTTGACGCTGATGCCGCATTCAAACAGCATGGTTGCATAGCTGTGCCGGAGTTGGTGGGCAGTGGCGGTCACACCAGTTTGCGCTGCAAATTTCTTCCAGCAGGACTGGTACTGCGTCTCGGTCAGCGGAGTCCTGCCGCCGTCCGCTGAAAAAACATAGTTTTCTGCGGGGCCAGTTGGGAGTTTGTCAGCCAACGGTGTAAGGATTGGCACTTTTCGGATTCCGGCCGCAGTTTTAGGCGTTTTAATAATGGGGCGATTGCTCACATGGCAGACGCTTTTGCTGACATATATGAAGCCGTCGGCAATATCTCCGTAAGTCAGTGCTAGTGCCTCCCCCTTGCGCAGGCCTGTATATAAGATGAGATATGGCAGCAGCCAGATGCCGTAAGATGCTTTGATACGGGCTTCGTCCTCTGGAGAGGCTGGTTTCCGGTATTCCTTTGACAGGTTTTTGGGAAGGGATACGGCAGCGCAGGGATTGGCCTCCAGCTCATCCTGCTCAATAGCATAGGAACAGATCAGATTACAGATCAGCAGTTGAGTGGAAACTGTTTTCCGAGCGAATCCTTTTCGCGCCATATTAGCCAGCAGCTGCTTGATTTGTGCAGGTTTAATTTTGCTGACAGGCAGCCCGCCAAACTCATTGACAGCCCGCTGAAGGGCAGGACGGTATCCTCGTAGGGTGTTGGGAGAAAGGGTGGGAAAGTGCACAGCTTTCCATTCTTCTGCGATTTCAGCAAAAGGCCTGCCGTTTTCTTTTCGCTCGGTATATTCGAGGATTTTCCGTTCGACCTCGGCTTCAGATCGCCCGCGAAAAACGACCCGCTTGCCGTTGACGGTCAGCGATCGTTCAAACAGTCCATCAGGGCGCTGATACAGGTGCTTTTTCGGATTTTTCTTTTGCGGCGCACCGCATAGATTACAGTAGATGCTACCTTCCGGGATTTGTTTTTTGCATTTTTTGCAGGTCATAAAAATACCTCCCTAGGCCCTTGCTTTTTTGGCCCGGAGAGGGTATAATAAAAGAGCAAGAGCTTTATTCGTAGTGGTTGAAGGGCTTGCGTTTCCCGCTCTGGTGTTCCAGCACCAGGGCGGGATTTTTTATTTTACTGGCCGCGAATCGGTATAAGTCCGATCTGGGCAAAGGTCGATGTCCTCATCCCAGTAAACGCAGCTGCCGTCCGCCTTAGCCTTAGCAAACAGGGCGGTGTTTTTCAGCGGCTGGTAAAT
>JAAWDH010000038.1 GCA_022793675.1 Oscillospiraceae bacterium | reverse complement strand
GTCAGGATTAAGAGCAGCGGCAAAACGCTTTTTCTGCAAACTGACCCTGCGGCCAAAGTCAGCATGTTTACACAGAGCCAAAGCCGTTTTCCGCAGGATGTTGAGGTTAAGAGGGGACATATCTTTTCGTGCTCTGGAAGAATCTTCCTCAAAGATGACATCCAAAGCTCAGTGGAGTTGATTTTCTATTGCCCAGTGCTTCCGTACAGCATAGGCAAAACGAGATGTATCAGTTAAGGATGTGATAAAAAAGCGAGTATCTGTATAGGAAATACCGTTTTTATGACCGTGGAGCATACCGAACCGACTGCATTCAGCCCTTCCCATTCCTGGCGTTCCGGAAGCCAGGATAAATCCGTCAGCAGACGATATTCCCGTTTCTCGATTCTGCCGTGATCTTTTTCCCTTGTAATGATGGGAGACAATTCATGAGAGAGTTCTTTGAAATATAAGGAAACATTTTCCGACAACACTGGTTGATTGCCTTTTAAACCAATCACATAGTCTGCTTTACCCATGCAAATTTTCTGCACAATTGCTTTTTGACAGCTCATGGCATCCGCAGTTACAATACTTCCTGCAATATTCAGAGACGGCTGCCGCATCAGCATCAAGGGCGCCATCAATTCTGAAAATGAACATACCCGCGGCAAAAACGAAAACGCTGTCTGGGGATTTGTCATCAGCGAACTGGCCCGCCTTACTCTTAACCAGCAACGCGAACTTTGCCCAGACAGCGATACCGTTTTTTTCATTCCTTCCATTACTACCTACCGGCACCGTTGGACACGCTACTGTGAATCCAACGGAATCGAACACACTACCCTATATGCCCTGCGGCACACCTTCGTTTCCATTATCAAAACGCTGCCGGAAGGAGAAGTCAAGGCTCTGGTCGGCCATTCCCGCAATATGGACACCTTCGGAACCTACGGGTACGAAATCATTGGTGAGGGTATCAAAACGGCCAGTGATGTCAACGATATTTTCGCAGCGCTGCTGCGCAGTCAGATCGCCTGAAATCCTAACCATAAAAAGTGGGTTACAAAGTGGGTTATTCAAGATAAAGCAAACCCCCGCAGCCTCGATGGCTGCGGGGGTTGTTCGTGGTGGAGACGGCGGGAATCGAACCCGCGTCCGAAAACCTATCCGTTCCGCTTTCTCCGGGTGCAGACGGTTCTTTAAAATTCCCGCTCCAGCCCGCCAGCCGTCAGGCTAACTGGAACGGTATTCCCTAATACGTCATCCGGGGCCGGGAAACTCCCCAGCGACGTTGACCGCTTCATTTGAGCCTGGCGAGACCCGCGGTACTGTCCCGCTCAGGCAGCTGCGATTAATTACGCAGCAAAAGCTAAAGTTCTAGTGTTAGATTTAGCGTTTATTTTTGGTGCGACGATTAAAGAGCCTTCGCCCGCTCTACCCGCTTACGAAATTTCCAGATCCCCGTCGAAACCTTTACGTCCCCATATAGGGCGGCTGAAAAACCGCCGTTGAAGGTTTTAGCGTTTTAAAGAGCTTTTGCCCAATCTGCTGCACGGCTTACCCAGTCCTGCAGCTCAGGGCGGATCCCCTCGCCGCTGCAGACCAGCTCGTTGCCTAAGCTCAGGCCATGACTGCCTTCAGGGTAAATGTGTACCTCTGCACGGATACCCGCCTCAGCCAGCGCCGACGCAAAAAGCAGCGTATTCTGCACCGGTACGGCGTCGTCCGTCCAGGTATGCCATAAAAAGGCGGGCGGCGTATCACTAGTTACCTGCTTTTCCAAAGACAGCAAGGAAAGCATTTCCCTATCGCCGGCGCGCGCGCCCAAGAGGCTGTTAAAAGAACCGCGGTGGGCATACTGCCCGCTGGTAATAACTGGATAACAAAGCGCCATACCGTCCGGCCGGCAATCCTCCCCGCCCAGCTTCCGCTTTTTCAGCAGCGGGCTGTTCCAGAAGACGCCGAGGGAGGCCGCCAAATGCCCGCCCGCAGAGAAGCCGCAGATCGCGATGCGTTTAGCGTCAACGTGCCACGCCGCCGCGTTTTTGCGGATCACCCGCATAGCGGCGGCCGCTTGGCAGAGCTGCATCGGAAACTCGCCTTGCGGCGCACAGGTGTACCGCAGCACAAAGACGTCGATACCCTGGGCCAGGAAAGCCAGCGCTACAGGGGTGGCCTCGCGGTCGGAGGTAAAAGCATACCCGCCGCCGGGACAAAGCAGCACCGCCGGGCGCAGCCGGCCAGCGCAGTATTCCTTACTGTTTTTCAGGATATAGCCGGTAAAAGCTGGCGCAGCAGGCTCGGAAAGGCCGGCTGCTACATAATCCAGTTCCAAAGAAAGTTCTTCTATGAACATAAATAACCCCTCACCGCCCGCGCTGCTTCATGGCGCGGTCAATTTCCCGCTTAGCGTCCCGCCTGGCCATGTCGTCACGCTTGTCATGGAGCTGCTTGCCCTTGCAAAGGCCCAGTTCCATTTTAATCCGGCTGCTTTTGAAGTAAAGGGAGAGCGGGATCAGCGTCAGCCCATCCTGCTTGACCTTCCCCAGCAGCCGCATAATCTCCCGCCGGTGCATCAGCAGCCTGCGCACACGGAAGGGGTCGCGGTTGAAGATATTGCCTTTTTCATAGGGGCTGATGTGCATCCCCTTGACGAAGAGCTCGCCGCCGTCGATGCTGCACCAGCTGTCCTTGAGGTTGACGCCGCCCTGCCGGATGGCCTTGACCTCGGTGCCCACCAGCTCGATCCCCACCTCAAAGGTTTCCAGCACAAAGTAATCGTGCCGGGCTTTGCGGTTGGCCGTAATCTGTTTTGTGCCGCTTTTATCAGCCGCCATATCTTCACCGCCTTTCTAGGTTTTGCATCAACATTTATTATAGCAGTTTTTTCAGGTCATGTCAACCCGGTTTTCCAAAGCTTTGTTCAGGGTGACAGCATCGGTGTATTCCAGCTCACCGCCCATCGGGATACCATAGGCAAGCCTGGTCACCTTCAGGCCAAGGGGCTTTAAAAGCCGGGCGATATACATCGCTGTCGCTTCACCTTGGATGGTTGGATTGGTGGCGAGGATAATTTCGGTGATGCCGGTATCCTGAAGCCTCGGCAGCAATTCGCGGATACGGATATCCTCCGGCGCAACGCCGTCAAGCGGTGAAATCAGCCCATGCAGCACATGGTAGCGCCCCCGGTACTCCTGCAGGCGTTCAAAAGCCAGCACGTCTTTGGGGCTTTCCACGATGCAGATAACGCTGCCGTCCCGCTTGGAAGAGGCGCAGATGTCGCAGATCTCTTTATCGGTAAAATTCTGGCAGATCCGGCAGCAATGGATCGCCTTCCTGGCCTCCAGGATAGAAGCGGCGAAATCCTCGGCCTCGTTTTCCGGCAAACCAAGCAGATGGAACGCAAGCCGCTGGGCCGACTTTCGCCCGATACCGGGCAGCGCCGCGAAATGCTCCATCAGCTTTTTCAGCGATACAGGAACGCTTTCCATCAGAACAGGCCGGGGATATTCAGACCGCCGGAGATTTCATTCATCCGGGCCTCCGTCTCCTCTTCCACCTTGCGCAGCACTTCGTTGACGCCGCTGATGATCAGATCCTGCAGGTCCTCGATGGCTTCGGGGTCGACGACCTCTGGCTTCAGGTTCAGCGCCTTGAGGGTTTTGTCGCCGGTCATCACAATCTCGACCACGCCGCCGCCAACGGTTGTGGTATATTCCTTCTGCTTGATTTCCTCCTGGGCCTTTTCCATCTGCTCCTGCATTTTCTGGGCCTGTTTGATCATGGCGTTCATATTCTGGCCAGCGTAGGCCTGTGGAATTCTTGCTTTCATTTGGTTCAGATCCTTTCTTCTTTCATAACTTGTATTTGCTTGAAGGGCAATGCCCTTTCTATCTCAACGCTATCTCGCGGGCGGGCATTTTAGAACGGCGGGTCGTCGGGGAACGGGATCTCCGACGGCGCTGGCGGCTGTGCAGGGCGGCTGTGCTCCTGCACTTCCACCGACTGTTCCGCGGCTTTCTGCAAAATCGCGTCGAATGCCGTCGGGACGGCCTGCGCCGCCTTCTGCGCGCCCTTGGCGATCCGCAGCTTATGCCGCGCCCCCAGCTTCTCTTCCACCAAGTCGGCAAGCCTTGCGCCGATGTTATCGGTCAGCAGCAGGTTTTTCAGCATTGCATTGGGCGATTGGATAATCACCGTGCCGCCGCTCCTCTGGGCGTCAGAGTCCCGCAGCATCGCATAAAGCGCCGGCTCCTTCACCGCCATTTCCTGCAGCAGCGAGGCCCATTCCAACAGCGGTTCCGCCCGCTGTTCCGAAGGCGGTTCCGACGGTTTGGGCAACGGCGGCGGAAGGGGTTCCCGCAAAGCTGGCGCAGCCTTTTGGGCTGCCGGCGGGCCAGAGAGCCTTGCCTCGGCAAGTTGGGCTTCCAGCTTTGCGAGCCGCGCCTTCAAGGCGTCCGCCGCCCCATCGGACAATTCCGATTTAGCCGGTTCCGGTTTAACCGGCTCCGGCGCGCAAAGGCGGATCAGCGCCATTTCCAGCTCGACCTTTTTGTTGGTGCTGCGGGCCAGGCTGTCCATACAGCGCTGCAGCCCGGAAAGCACTTCCAGCAGCCGCGGCAGCGACACCGACGCCGCTTCTTTCTTCATCGCCTCCAGCTCGTCCGGCAGGCAGGCCACCAGTTCGGCAGGGTCGCTCACCGACCGGCAGAGCAGCACGTCGCGGAAATGGGCCGAAAGCTCGCTGCAAAGGCGGTCAATGCCCTTGGCATTTTCATAGAGCTGCTGGACCAGCCGCAGCGCCTCCCCGGTATCATTGGCGAGGATGGCCCCCGCCAGCTCGAAAAGCTGCCCGCTGCCGGCAACGCCGGCGGTCTGGGCCACTGCTTCCGGGGTGACTTCGTCGGTATAGGCGGCGCATTGGTCAAGGAGGGAAAGCGCGTCCCGCATCCCGCCGTCGGAAAGGCGGGCGATCAGCCTGGCGGCGTCTTCGGTAAGGGCAAAGCCTTCCCCGCGGCTCACTTCCAGAAGCCGTTCGGCGATATCTGCCGGGCGGATCCGGCGGAAATCGAACTGCTGGCAACGGGACAGGATAGTCGCCGGCACCTTATGCAGCTCGGTCGTCGCGAGGATGAAAAGCACATGGGGCGGCGGCTCCTCCATAATTTTCAGCAAGGCGTTGAAGGCATAATTGGTCAGCATATGCACTTCGTCGATGATATACACCCGGTAACGGCAGACCGACGGGGTGTAGCTGGCCTCGTCCCGCAGCAGGCGGATGTCGTCGACGCCGTTGTTGGAGGCGGCGTCCATCTCGGTGACGTCCAAAATGGAGCCGTCCTCGATGCCTTTGCAGATTTCGCATTCAAGGCAGGGGTTGCCGTCCACCGGGCGCAGGCAGTTGACCGCTTTCGCGAGGATTTTAGAGCAGGTGGTTTTGCCGGTGCCCCGCGACCCGGTGAACAGGTAGGCGTGGGCGGTTTTGCCGGCCCGCACCTGGTTTTGCAGCGTGCGGGTGATAGGTTCCTGCGATACGACATCGGAAAAAATTTTAGGCCGCCATTTCCGGTAAAGCGCCAAATACACAGAAACCACCCCTTTGCTGCGAAAAATCTGTTGAAAAAAGAATGCCCCGACCGGGCGGAAGGGGCAATTTGGCCGTGCGGCCGGACATACGGAGCCAAAGGCTTGACTGCATCACATGGCACAGTCCGCTTAATGCTGCTCGGTTCCCCGCCTGACATGGTTCACGGCGTCCCATCGCGCAGGACCCCGGACTCCGTACGTCCGGCAGCACGCCCGCGGGGCTTCGTCGCCGAAGTTCCCGGGTTCTTGCCTATTATACACCTTTTTTCCCTGCTTGGCAAGACCTTTTTGCAGGAAAATTTTATTTTTTGCCAAAAATATTTCCGAAAGCCAGCCGCCGCGCCCCCTGCGCCGTGCTGAACAGGTAAAGCAGCAGCACTGGGAACAGGGTAAAGGACGGGAGAAGATAGCGTTCTTCGTTCGTAATCGTAGAAATGGCGATAGAAACGGCGTTTAAGACGACTGGCGCGAAGACTGCCAGCCGGGCGGCCATTTCCTTTCTGCGCCAGACCGCCCCTACCCCGACCATCAGCAGCACCAACAGGAAGATATTTTCATAAAAGAACTGGTTCCAGGAGCTGAAACCCCAGACCCGGTAGGTATTATAGAGGATGTCGCGGATACAGACGGCTAGGTGCTTGGGGGCCAGCTTCAAATAGAGCTTTATGGTTTCGCCTTTGTTCTCCCCCAACGTCAGCACGAATTTGTTGACCATAATCTCCATGTTCGGATCGTCAAAGATGCCGTCGGGATCGAAGGTTTCGTACTGCCAGATTAGCTGCTTGGTGTCCCAGGGGGCGTAGTGCTCAATCATCCATTTGGTGGGAAGCAGTTGGGAAAGCTCCTGCCGCTCCTCCGGCGCCATGGTCCTGACCGACTGGCTGACGACCGCCGAAAGGCCGGAAGCGAAGACCTGTACCGAAAAGCCGTTTGCCGGGGATTCGGCCTTCAGGACCTTGTAGCCGTAAAAATTCACCGCCCCAAAACAGGTGAAAGCTGCCAGCGCCGTCGCGCAGAGCTGCCGCCAGCGCCGCCGCCGGATGTACCAGACCGCCAGCCAGCCTCCCACAAACAGCAGGATCACGACCCCGTTTAAACGGAACAGCGTCGTATAGGCCAGCGATATGCCCAACAGGACGGCTTTGGGGACGCCGAAACCCATCCGCTCGTCGGTCAGATGAATCAGCATCAGCGTTAAGATACCGACAGCGAAGGTATAAGGCGTGTCTTTCCAAGGGTACATATACACCCAGCTCAACGTCCCGCAGGCCGTGAACAGCGACACCCCCAGCAGCATCCACCCCAGGGGGATCCCCTTCCCTGCCAGATAATGGGCAAACAGTGCATAAAGCAGGCTGATCATCAGGATATGTACGAGGATGACAAAGGCGTAGCTATCCCAAATGGCCAAAAGGCCTTTCAGGAAAACCGTATGCCCCAGCGCGTGGATGTCGTTAAGCGTTAAGGTCCCGTGGATCTGCCCCCACTGGTGGCGGGTGTCCGGCGAGGTGCCGGAAGGGTAGAATTTCAGCCAGTGAAGGCAAAGCGCGGCAAAGCTGTAGCCGCCAACCAGCAGCGCCGCAGCCAGCGGCGGGAACCCAGCGCGCGGCGGGCTTGTCTCCTGCCACAGCATCCGCAGCCCCGCCAGCAGTAAAAGGGCGATCGGGAAAACGATAGCCGCCAGCTTCACCTTGCTGGCGATGTCCTGCTCAAGGGGGGTCGGCTTGGAAAAGGAAACGGTGGCAAAAGCAAGCAGCAAAGCGCCCCCTAAAACGCTGGCGCTTAAAAAAGCGCGGGCGTCCCAGCGGACAACCATCCCGAAAACAGCTGCCAATAGGAAACCCGCCGGAACAAGCAGAAAGAGATGCGCCGGCAGCAGGCCGCGGTCGACAAAAAAGCCCATCGCGGTAAAAGCAACGGCGAGGATTACAAGGATTAGGTCGGAAAACTGGAAACTCAAGCGCAGGCGGCGCATAACAGCAGACATCATAAACCCTCCGCAGGACATATCTTTTTTTCCTATTATACAAGAGTTTTTAAAAAAATGCAAGCTTTTTCGGAACGAGGGGTACGAGAAGTACGGGAGTACGACGCTTTCTGAAGAAAGCTTAGCAAAGACTTTTAATCGCTAGGGTACCCGCCGGCACAGATTTGCACACCTACTGCGTCGAAAACAGGTTCCTGATGTTGCCAAGGATTGGGATTCTCAAGGGGCGTGCCCCTTGAGCGGGTCCAGGGCAGAGCCCTCGGTCGCTCGCCGCAGCGGGCGAAATCCCCTTTCAAAAAAAGGGCAGGAGAGCTCGAGGACCCTCCCAATGGGGTAAACATTATATTCATCCGAATCGGATGAATATAATGTCTCGTATGGGCTAGCACAAACGTTATGGAGGAGCAACCACGCAAAAGAATGCGAAGCATTCTTTCAGCATTCAGCACCTTAGTGCTGAATGCTAGGACAACTCCAGTGAATTGTCCGGACATAAGGAGTAAAAACGCTTTGTTTTTATCTGGAACCACCTGCCCGTAACCGCGAGAGAACCGGCCATGCCTATCCGCAGCAGAAATCCGGCTTGCTGGATTTCCAACGCGAACAGTCTGCGGGCACAGCCCGCCGCTCAGTTGACAGGTTCATGCTAATCAAGTAAAATGGGAATGAAGATAAAACATCGCCGCCAAAGGAGGAGCTTATGGTAAAGTCCAAAAAAGTTTACGCTAAGTTGATTATTGCTGGCTGTCTGCTGATTTTTGTGCTGACAGGCTGTTTTCTCTTTTATATTGGGCATTCCGCCGCAGCGTCGGCAGCCGCAGCGCTGAAAAGTGAAACAGGTATCAGCCTTTCGGGTGATTCCCGGCTTCTTTACGCCCACAGCAAGCACGATTTCTTTGGCGAAGGGACGCACGTCTTTGTTTGGCAGCTTACAGAAGAAGATTTTGCTAAAACCGCCGTCTGGATGCCGCTGCCTATCCCCAGGGAATACCGCGAACAGCTGGAAAAGCTGAACGCCGGACAGTTTGACGGCAAAATGGAGCTGCACGGCAGCAGCGGCTGGTATAGCATCCGCACCGGGCCGGACAGCTGGGACGGAAAAGAAGCGTTTGCCGGGGAAAACCTGACGTTACTGGTGGCGGACGAAGGGAACGGGAAACTGTATATGGCCGAGCTGCAAAAATAATCAAAAAATGGGGTTGACATCTGTCTACCTTTATGCTATGCTATAGGTAGACAAGCGACTACCTGCGCAGGGGCATTGTCTGATTCTATCGATGAAGGGATTGAAACTTCAATGAAGGAAATTCTGATTGGGTCGGCCTTCCTAGTCCTGGCGCTGGCGCTTTTGCGGCTGACACTGGGGAAAAGGCTGCCGGCGCGGATGGGCTACGCCCTTTGGGGCGTCGTGGCGCTGCGGCTGCTGATCCCCGGCGGGCTTGGCCAGAGCGGGGTCAGCGTAATGAACGCTTTACCTGCCGCAAACCCGCCGGCCATACAGGCAGCTTTGCCGCCCGCGGCGCAGCCCCAGCCCGTCCAGCAGACAGAATTGACAGGGCCTGGCCCCCTGCCTGACGGCAGCGAGGGGCTGCAAATCCCCTGGACGGCTATCTGGGCGGCAGGCAGCGCCGCATCCGCCCTTTGGATGCTTGCGGCAAACCTCCGGTTCGGGCGGCGCCTGCGTCAAAACCGCCTGCGCCTGCCGGACGAGGACTGCCCGCTGCCGGTGTACCTTTGCCCGGGGCTATCAGGCCCTTGTTTGTGGGGGCTTGCACGGCCTGCCATTTATCTAAACGAGGCTGCCGCGCAGCCTGAAATGAAACGCTGGGCGGTGCGGCACGAACTGCAGCACTACCGCCACGGTGACCAGCTCTGGGGGCTTGTACGCTGCGCCTGCCTGGCGGCGTATTGGTTCTACCCGCCGGTGTGGCTGGCGGCAAAGCTTTCACGGCAGGACGGCGAGCTGGCCTGCGACGAAGGCGCGGCGGCGGGGCTGTCCAACGAAGGACGCCGGGAGTATGGCCGCGCACTTTTGACGCTGACGCCGGAAAAAGGGGCGAAAATTCCGCTGGCGGCGGCAGGCATGGGCGGCGGCGCGCGGGCAACGAAAGCGCGGCTGCTGCGGCTGGTGGATGGACATAAAACCGCCGTTTGGGCGATGGGTTTGGCGGCAGTGCTGACGGCAGGGCTGGCAGCGGCAGCGCTGACCGGTGCGGCCGTTCCGACTGAGCCTGATCCAAAAGAAGCGGCTGACCGGGCGGCAAACCTGCGCTATGAGGAATTTGAAAATGAGGAGGAGCGGTTAGCTTCTTCTGTTTATCAGGCGGCGCTGAAGTTGACGCCGGAGGGGCAGTATGTCGCTTTTTACCAGGACTTCGCCCAAGGGCTTCTGGTCTATACCGGCAGCGAAGACTATTCGCTTGGAGAGGCTTCCCCGGACGACGGGCCGGTTTACGGCCATATTTACTGGCGGCAGCCTGACGGGACAGTAACCCGGCTTGACGAAAACGGCGAAGACGGCTATCGGCTCTGGACGCCGGTGACGGTGGGCCGCACAATCCTTTTTGGTATGGATATTTTTACCGGAAATGGTTTTATGCCAGAAATTTGGGCGCTCGCCCCTAACGATGCTGTACCAAGGCCTATACAGGTTTATGGGCATCAGATACAGTGGACAGATGGTATGGATTTTTCTGTTTTTGTCACAGATTGGGATGCAGCCGAGGATGAAGACGGCTTCACCGGGCGGACCGAAAAGATATACTGGCTTTATTGGGATGAAAAGGCTGGCGCTTTCCGGGAATACGGCGGCAGAGAGATCAGCCGCACCGAACTGCTGGCGCTAGAAACGTCGGGTACGAACAGGATGGGCCGGCAGCTGCTGAAGGCCATTGACCGGATCGGGACGCTGGACAGCATCTACCTGCGGGGCAACGGCGTTGTCAATATCAATTATTCGGTGGAGAAGGACGGCGGGCTTAGACACCATAATGCGACGCTGCAATTGGCCGACGGCGAGCTTTGTTTGGTGACTTTTAAGGACACGATTGCGGAATCCGGCGTCGAGCTGCTGGATATTACCGACCAGGGCGGCGTCTATCAGCAGGCGGTCTGGCCGGAAATTGCGGTCCTGCCGGAGTGAGAGGAGGGGTTTTATGGAAATACAGCTTTCCCGCGGGGAGTGGAAACTGATGGAGCAGCTGTGGGCGGAAAGCCCGCTGACAATCACCCAGCTGACGGCGCAGCTGCAGCCGGAAACGGGCTGGGGGAAGCATACCGTCATCACGATGCTGGGACGGCTTGAGGCCAAGGGGGCTGTGGCCCACGAGGCCGGCGAACGCGCCAAGCAGTTCTCCCCTGCTATCAGCCGTGCCGACGCCGCTATCCAGGAAACTGAAGGGCTGTTGGAAAAGATTTATGGGGGGAGGCTGGGGCTGCTGGTCAACGATTTTGTCGAGCAGCGGGGCATCACTGAGGAAGAACGGGCGGAACTTTTGAAAATCCTCTCCCCCGACGAATAAGCGGTTTTACGCTGACGGCATGGGAAGGCCGGCCTGGCAGTGCCAGGCCGGCCTTTGGCATTACAAAATGAACCCGCCGCCAAGCACGACATCGTCTGCGTAGAATACGGCCTGCTGGCCTGGCGCAGGCAGGCGCTGCGCCTCGTCGAACACCACCCGCGCCCCGCCGTCCTGCGGGTAAAGCCGGCAGGGGACGACCGGCGACCGCGAGCGGATTTTCACCCCGGCAGCCCGCTCGGCCGAGAGGCTCCCTGGAAAGGTTTCCGAAAGCCCTACCGCCATGATCTCCTTGACCAGGTCCTGGCCGGCATCAGCGAGATAGATGCGGTTTTGGACAGGGTCGATGCGTTTGATGAACACCGGCCTGCCCAGCGCAATCCCCAGCTTTTTCCGTTGGCCGACGGTGTAGCGGTGAAGCCCGCCGTGGCGGCCGCAGGGAAGACCTTCCGGGGAGATGAACTCCCCTGGCGGGCAGCCGCCGTAATGGGCTTCGATATAGCCTGCGTAGTCGTTGTCGGGGATAAAGCAGATTTCCTGGCTGTCGGGCTTTTGGGCGCAGAAAAGCCCTAGCTTCTCCGCTTCGGCCCGGACGGCCGGCTTGTCCAGCCCCGAAAGCGGCAGCAGCAGCCGGGAAAGCACGTCCTGCTTCAGCCTCGCCAACATATAGGACTGGTCGCGGGCCGCCGACGCCCCTCTTGTCAGCAGCGCCGTAGCCCCTTCCCGGCGCAGCCCGGCGTAATGCCCAGTCGCAATCCAACCGAAACCTTCCTTGTCTGCCATTTCCAGCAGCGCGGAAAATTTGACTGTCGGGTTGCAGACCAAGCAGGGGTTGGGCGTACGCCCACGGCGGTATTCTTCGGCAAAATAATCGACGACCTTTTCCTGGAAAAGAGCGCCCATATCCTGGACATAGAGCGGGATATCCAGCTCTTTGGCAGCCCGGCGGGCGTCGGCGACCGTCCCGCCATGGGCATCGCTCATCCGCAGCACCAGCCCGGCCGTTTCGTACCCCTGCTGCTGGAGCAGCCGGACGCAGACGGCGCTGTCGACCCCGCCGCTAAGCGCCACCAGCGCTTTTTTGTCAGCAGCAGCCGTCATCGCAGCCCCCGTGGCAGTCGTGGCAATCCTCTGAAAGTTCGCCCACAAAAGGCGTGGGATCGATGCCCTGCCGGGTGTAGTAGTCGGCGATGGCGGCCTTGATGGCCTGCTCGGCCAGCACGGAGCAGTGTACCTTAACCGGCGGCAGACCGTCCAGCGCTTCCATGACCGCGCCGTTTGTCAGCTTCAGCGCCTCGGACAGGGGTTTGCCTTTAATCAGCTCGGTGGCCATTGAGCTGGTGGCGATAGCCGCCCCGCAGCCAAAGGTCTGGAAGCGGACGTCAGCGATCTGGTCGTTCTCTATCTTCAGATAGATTTTCATGATATCGCCGCACTGCTGGTTGCCGACCTCGCCGACGCCGTTGGCATCGGGAAGGACGCCGGTATTGCGGGGATTGGCGAAATGGTCCATTACTTTTGCACTATACATCATAAAACCCTCCTACTAGGCCTGATAGACAGGCGACAATTCACGCAGCCGCGCAATAATGCCCGGCAGCACCGCCAGCACATGGTCGACGTCGGCATCAGTATTGTAACGCCCCAAACTCAGCCGCAGCGAGCCGTGGGCGGTGCCATGATCCAGCCCAATCGCCAGCAGCACGTGGGACGGGTCAAGCGACCCCGACGTGCAGGCCGAGCCCGACGACGCCGCAACGCCGTTCATGTCCAGCCATAAGAGGATCCCTTCCCCTTCGATGCCCTTGAACGAGATGTTGACGTTGGTGCAAAGCCGCCGTTCCCGCGAGCCGTTCAGCCGGGTGTCCGGAATTTTTAACAGCCCGTCAATCAGCCTGTCCCGCAGCGCCGCCATCCGAGCGATTTTTTCGTCGAAGTCGGCGTAGGCGTCCTCAACTGCCTGCCCCAGCCCCACGATTGAGGCGGTATTCTCGGTACCCGGGCGGCGGCGGGATTCCTGCCCCCCGCCCTCCATCAGGCTCTCGGGCAGCACGCCCTGGCGGATATACAGCGCCCCGACGCCTTTGGGGGCGTGGATTTTATGGCCGGAAAGGGAAAGCATATCGATCTGTTCGGCGGCCACGTCAATACGCACATTCCCCAATGCCTGCACAGCGTCGGTATGGAACCAGACGCCCTTTTCCCGGCAGATTTTCCCAATTTCGCCGATAGGCTGGATGGTGCCGATTTCGTTGTTGGCGTACATGATGGTCACCAGCGCCGTATCCGGCCGGATGGCTGCCGCTACGGCCGCCGGGTCGACAAGACCGTCGGCGCTCACCGGCAGATAGGTCACCTCGAAGCCCTCGCGCTCCAGCGCCTTGCAGGCGTGCAGCACCGCGTGATGCTCAAACGCCGACGTAACCAGGTGCTTCTTCCCCTTGGCCGCCATCCGGCGGGCAGTACCGCGGATTGCCCAGTTGTCCGACTCGGTGCCGCAGCTGGTGAAAAAAATCTCCCGGGGTTTGGCGTTTATCGCCTTGGCCACCTTTTCCCTGGCCTCCTCGATAGCAGCTTTGGCTTGCTGGCCCAGCGTGTAAATGCTCGACGGGTTGCCGTACTGTTCGGTCAGGAATGGGAGCATTGCCCGCAGCACCGGCTCGGAGACCCGCGTCGTGGCGCTGTTGTCCAGATAAACCAGATGGTCCATAATATCATACCTTTCATATAGGATTTTAAAGCAAAAAAATAAGCGCGCCCCGGCAGCCCCCTAACGGAACCGCCGGCTTTCCGCCACGGCCATCTGGTCGCAGCGCTCGTTTTCAGGATGGCCAGTATGGCCGCGGATCCACTCGTAGCGCAGCTCGTGCTGTTCAAGCAGCGGCAGCAGACGCTCCCAAAGATCGGAATTCAGCGCAGGCTCGGTTTTGGTGCGCATCCAGCCGTTGGCCTTCCATTTATAGACCCAGCCTTTGGTAATTGCGTCCAGCACATAGCGGGAATCGCTGACCAGCGTCACCTGGCAGGGGTATTTCAGCGCCGACAGCCCTTCGATGACCGCCGTCAGCTCCATGCGGTTGTTGGTGGTGGAAGCTTCACCGCCGGAAAGCTCCTTGCGCAGCCCGCCGCAAACCAGCACGACCCCCCACCCGCCGGGGCCGGGGTTGCCGCTGCAAGCGCCGTCGGTGTAGATGGTTACCTGTTTCATAGAATCCCCCTTCGCTTGTCCCTTTCTATTATACAGGCTCTTTCTATTTTTTGCAAGCCCTTTTTACGAAGGTGCGACACTTTTTGAAAGAAAGCCTAGCTTAGCAAAGCTAAGCTGCAAAAACTTTTAATCGCCAAGATACCCGTCAGCACAGCTTTGCACACCTACTGCGTCGATAAGCGCTTTGGTTCTACGCATCGACGCAGTAGGCGGCTATGGCTGCTTTCCCAGTGACCCGGGCGACTAAAAGTTTTGCGGAGCTTTTTCAAAAGCGACCGTATTCTATCTTAAGAAAGTGGTTCTGCGATAATTACACGGATTTTGTTGTCCTTATCGCAGCAGCAGCTCAGCTTGTATTCCTTGCTGTCCTGCACAGTCGTTAGGCTGCTGGGGTAATAGTCATCCCCCATCTTCACATAAACCGACACGCGGTCGTCGACTGTCAGCGTGCCGCCGCTGACGGTTGCCTTCAGGCCGCTGATCCGCGAGGCCGAAACCGTTTTCAGCGAGTTTACCCGTGAGAGCTGCCCGTCCTTAAACGTAAAGGACGCGCCGCCTTTGCGCACCGACGCCGACGCATCCAGCATCGCTGTGCGGGCCTGGCCGTTCAGCAGATAGGTCACGTTGTAGCCGGTGACGATTGTTTCTTCTTCGGTTTGGGGCGGAAGCTCGCCGTCGTCAGAAGGGAGGCTGGAGTCGTCGCCGCCCTCATCGGGGGCAACTGGGACGGTAACCGTTGTGGTCAGCGCTTCCACCTTGGTGACAACGCCGTAGTTCCCAATGTCGCCGGTCGCATTCTTCAGGATCAGCAAATCCACCTCGCCTTTGCTGTTCAGCGTGTGGTAGAGGACGTTTGAGGA
This sequence comes from Oscillospiraceae bacterium, assembly GCA_022793675.1. Lineage (GTDB taxonomy): Bacteria > Bacillota > Clostridia > Oscillospirales > Ruminococcaceae > Faecivivens. The sequence goes on along the minus strand of JAAWDH010000038.1, from coordinate 43,975 downwards.
GGTCAGCGAGACATTCCCCAACCCGCTCGGATAGACAACGGCAAAATTGTCCCCGTCTAGGTAGTCAAGGATTTTGGCGTCGCTGGCGATGGGGATGCTTCCCACCTTGCTGCCGGTGCTGTTGACCCGGCCTTTGAGCGGGGTTTTCGTCTTTTTGGTCAGGTTTTGGCCGTCTACTTTGACCACATCGCCTTCCTTGAAGGCTTTGCTGCTGGAAACGGGATACTGCCGGACGACCCCGTCGGCGCAGACGACATTGGCCGTGTAGCTAAAAACGTCCTTGCCCGCAGCATCGGCATAGCTGGAGACGGTGATGCTTGAAACAACGCCGGTAGTCTCGGCCTGGCCGCTGGCCGCCGAAAGCGTCACGGCCCCGCGGACCACGAAAGCCGCCTGGCCGTCCCTGTCCAGCAGCAGCGTCACGGTGTCGCCGAAAGCATACCCGCCCAGGTTGGACAGCGCATACGCGGCGGCGCCTGTGACGGCATAGGTCTGCCCGCCGACCGTCACCGAACTTGGCGACGCTGCCGAAGGGGAGGCCGCCGTATAGGTCCCGGCGACGCGGTTGCGGTAGGCCCAGACAGCGCGCATCCCGGCGTTATAGTAAATGACGTCGTTTTTGTCAATTGCCGAAGGCTGCACCCGGCGGCCGTTCAGATAGATTTCCGCTGTGTCCAGGGAAAACGGGACAGCTGCATAGATTCCCGAAGAGGGCAGCAGCGGCCCTGTCAGGCCCAGCGTTACCGCGGCGCTGTTATCCAGCTTGCCGTCTGCCCCGGCAAGCCCCAGCGAGGCCGCATAGGTCGCGCCGGAAGGGGTTTTGGTGTCGAGAGCATTGCTGAAAAGGGCGATGCAGTTTTCTGTCGTCAGGGCCTGGCCCTTGGTTTTGCCAACGCCGTCAAGCAGCCCCAGCTTCCCCGCCTGGCCAAGCTGCTCGGCGGCCGTACCGCTGCTGTAGCCCAAAAGCCGCAGCACCGCACAGGCAGCCTCCTCTAACTTCACCGCGTTGTCCGGGCGGAAGCTGCCGTCAAGATAGCCCGGCAGCAGCCCTTCCGAAGCGACAGTCTTGATATAACCTGCATCTGAGGAGGCGCTCGGCACGTCGCTGAAAGGCGAAGTGTTGGAAGACGCCGAAACTGTGTCCAGCCGGTCGGACAGCGCAATCAGCATCCGGGCAAATTCCCGCCGGGAAACGTTTGCGTTATAGGCAATTGTGCCGGAAGGGCCTGTTTGGATCACATCCAGCGACCGCAGCGCCGGCAGCGCGCCGTCCCCAGCGGCGAAAGCGGACGCCGGTACGGCAAAAGCTGCGGCGGCAGCAAGAAGGAGGGCGATAAGCGGTTTTTTATTCATGAGGTTCCTTCCTTTCAAAGGGTTATGTTGTTTTTTCAGGCGTTCCGCTTGCCGCGGCAAGCGGCCATTATGAAAAATGCAGCGCGTCAATCGGGTTCAGGTTCGCCGCTTTCCGGGCTGGCAGGTACCCGAACGCCACCCCTATCGCCACCGATACGCCGAACGCCAGCGCAATCGAATCCGCTGTCGGCGTGACGGTGAGGCTCTCTTGCAGCATGACTTCGATCATGGTCGTCGCAATGGACGAAAGCAAGTAACCAAACCCGATCCCCAGTACGCCGCCGATTGCGCTTGTTGTCCCAGCTTCTATGACAAATTGGGATAGGATATCCCATTTGCGTGCGCCAAGCGACTTGCGGATCCCGATTTCCCGCGTCCGCTCCGACACCGACACCAGCATGATGTTCATGATGCCGATGCCGCCTACCACCAGCGAAATGGCCGCAATGGCCGCTAGGATGGTGATCATAATGTTGAGCATATCGGTCATCGCATCCAAAAGCTCGGACATGGCAAAGACGCTGTAAGCGTCGTCGTCGCCGAAAATCTCAAACAGCGCGTCTTCGACGGCTGCCTTTGCTGCTGTTACATGGTCTTTATCGACGGCGTCGAAGGTGTAGCTGGAGGGCGTCCCGACCCGGAACAGCCTGGCCGCGCTGGAATAGGGCAGCAGCACCAGGTCGTCGCTGCTGTACTGGGTGCTGTCGCTGATTTCGTTAAGGACGCCGACGATGGTGTAAGGGCTGCCGGCAATCCGCAGCGTCTTCCCTAAGGGGTTGTCGTTAAAGCATTCCTGGGAGATATAGCTGCCGATCAGGCAGACGTTCTGCCGCCCTAGGATGTCGGAATACTGGATGCCGCGGCCTTGGGCGAGGGTGTATTGCTTAATGGCTAGGTAGTCTTCCCCGACGCCGGTCACGCTGGTGCCGTGATAGGAGTCGCGCCCGACTTTGATGCCGCCCTGCCCGGACACGGTTGGGGTGACGGCCTTAATTAACGTTGGGTTGTCGCTGGCAATCTGGTAAATGTCGTCGACCGAAGCCTGCCGGCTGCTGCCGCGGCCCATAATGGTGACGTTCAGCGTCGTGGTACCCATACTGGCGAACTGGTCGGTCATATAAAGCTCCATGCCGTTGCCCAGCCCGATGATGACGATGACCGCGGACACGCCGATGATAATGCCCAGCATCGTCAAAAGCGAACGTACCTTGCTGCTCCAGATGGATTTGAGCGCCAGCTTGAAGCATTGGATGATGCTCATCCGGCCACCTCCCCCTCTGCGGTCTGCGGGGCGGTATCGGTCACGACCGACCCCTCCACCCCAGCCGGCCCGTCATAGACGACCTTGCCGTCCTCCAGGCGGATGATGCGCCCGGCATGGGAAGCGATGCCGTTGTCATGGGTGATCAGGACGATGGTGTTGCCCTCGGCGTTCAGCTCTTCCAAAAAGCGCAGCACATCCCGGCCGGTTTTGGAGTCAAGCGCGCCGGTCGGCTCGTCGGCAAGGATCACCGAGGGGTCCCCGGCCAGCGCCCGGGCAATCGATACCCGCTGCTGCTGTCCGCCGGAGAGCTGGGCGGGGATGTTCTTCAATTTGGAAGAAAGGCCTACCCGCTCCAACGCCGCCTTCGCCCGTTCGGCCCGCTCGGAGGCGCGCACGCCGGCATAAAGCAGCGGCAGCTCGACGTTTTCTAAAACGCTTAGTTTGGGAATTAGGTTGTATTGCTGGAAAATAAAGCCAAGGGTGCGGTTGCGGATATGGGCCAGGTCGTCGTCAGAAAGGCTGCTGACCTCTTCACAGTTTAGGATATAACGGCCGCTGGTAGGGACGTCCAGGCAGCCGATGATGTTCATACAGGTGGATTTGCCGGAACCGGACTGCCCGACAATCGCCACAAACTCCCCCTCGCGGATGGTGAAAGAAACACCGTCCACCGCCCGCACGGTTTCGTCGCCCATATGGTAGAGCTTGTAGATCTCGTCAAACTCTATCAGCGGGCGTTTTTCTGCTGCGGACACTGGCCGTCACCTCCATTCCGTGCTGTAGGTGACCGTACCGCCGTCTCCCATGGGCATAGCGCCGTCCGGCTCTACCATCATGCCGTTGCCGCCGAAGAAGAAGCCGCCGCCTTCGTTTGCAGGGTAGGCGATGGCATCGCCTTCACTGAGGCCGCCGACGATTTCAACATAACGGTCGCTGCTCAGCCCTAGGGTGACCTTGGCCCAGACGTAGCCTTCCGGCGCACCGGCGGCAGCCCCTTCGGGATCGGCTTCCAGGGCGGCCTTGCCGGTTTCGCTGTCGGCGGCCACCAGCACCCTATCGCCGCGCTGGACGGCTGCGGCCGGCACGGCCAGCACATCCGATACCGAGTCCACAAGGATTTCAGCGTCGACGTTCATCCCGGGCAGCAGCCCGTCGGTCTCGTCAATCTGGATGGTAACCGGATAGGTGGTCACGCCGCCGCTTGTACTGCCCTGGACGCTGATTTTGGTGATGGTGCCTTCATAAACCCTGCCTTCGACCGCGTCGGCGGTGATGGCGACCTTCTGGCCCACCTTCAGCTTGCTGATATCCAGCTCGTCGATATTCAGGTCCATCGTCAAATAGGAGAGGTCGTAAATGGTGCACAAGGCCCGGCTGCCCGAAGCGGTGAGGTTGTCGCCGGCTTTATAGCTTTTTTGGACAACCGTCCCGGCGATGGGCGAAGTGACGCGGTAGTCTTCCAGCTGGTCGCGCTGGTTCTGGAGCGAAAGCTCGCCGTCTTTTAAGGCCAGCTCACTGTCTTTGAGGGATTTTTGCAGGTCCTTGCTTTCCAAGGTGAGGATGACGCTGTCCTTATCGGCCCAGCCCCCCTCCTGGATTGCGATAGAAGCGACTTTCCCGGAAATCCCCGCCGTCACGGGGGTTTCGGCCTTATAGGAGAAGGTACCGGCGCTGTTGCAGGCAAGGCCGCTGGCTTCGGCAAAGGCTTCCCCGCCGCCCGACAGCCCGCCGGGGTTCTCCACCTCAATTTCCAAATAACGCACCAGCATCCCGCCAGCCATTGCCGTATCGGTGCTGTCGATTTTCGTGATGACGCCGGGAAGGGACTCGAAACTGCCCGACGGGGTCACCAAAGCGCTGCCGCCAAGGCTTAGGTTGGCGGCGTCGGCGCTGTTGAACGGGACGCGCAGCACCATCACGCTGCTGTCTTGGATGCTGCCGATGGCCTGGCCCGCCTGGACCTCGTCGCCCGGCTCCACGGTCAGGCTCGTCAGGTATCCGGCGCGGTTTGCCTTTATTTGCAGCTTTTCCAGATTCTCGGCGGTCTGGTCGTAGCCCATGCGGCTGCGCTCGAGCGAAATCTCAGCGCGGTCGATATTATTCTGGGCGTCGGAGGGGTCGATTTCGTAGAGCAGCGCCCCTTCCTCAAGGACGTCGCCTTCCTCAAAGGGCGCGTTGAGGATCTCGCCGGTGACCATTGCGTTGACCTCGTAGGAATCGGCTGGCTGCAGGGTGCCAGTGCCAGTAAGAGAAACGTTGATGTCCTGCTTAACGGCGGCGTCATAGTGGTAGGCCGCAGCCGCCATCGCGTTGAGGGCCTCCTGTCCGGCCTTACAGGAACGGAAAACAAAAATCCCCGCCGCCAGCAGGATAGCCGCCAATATCGCCCACTTGAGCCATTTTTTTCGGCCTTTCCGACTGGGGGCGGCTCCGTCGGCAAGCTCTTTCTTCTTGAATGTCATCGGTACAACTTCCTTTCCCGGGTGTCCGGTCTTCAAAATCACTCCTTTTATTATAATGGCTGCCTATAGATTTTTCTGCGCAAAGCTATAAAGTTTTTTTGAATTTCCGGTTAGATTTTTTGTCCAAGCAAAAAGGGGCAGGCAGGACGTAAACCGTCCCGCCTGCCCCAGAGAGGGTAACCGGATTTATGCTGCGTCCGCCGGAGTTTTGGCTCCAGGGGCGCTTAAAGGGTTAGCTGTTTTTTTCACCGCGCAGCTTTCTTGCAAGCAGGACGACGCCCGCTGTGCAGAAGGCCAGCAGCATTGCCCAAAGGCTTCCGTCCGTGTCGCCGGTCTTCGGGATGTCGGCAAGCGGGACTTCTTCTTCGGGGATTTCCTCTTCCGGAGGCATTTCTGCCAGCGGCACTTCTTCCTCAGGAATCTCCAGGTCAGGAATATCTGTCAGCGGAGGTTCTTCCTCGGGGACTTCCTCGGTGGGAGGGGTCTCGGGAGGCGTTGTCGGAGGGGTGGTGGGAGGAGTTTCAGGTTCATCGGGTTCTTCAGGTTTCTCGGGTTCGTCGGGTTCTTCAGGCTTGGTGGGAGGGGTGGTCGGACGGTCATAGCTGTTGGTGAAGGTCGCCTCGGCTGCGTCCGCGTTGCCCTCGACAGTCACGGTAACAGTGCTGCCCGAAGTCCCGTTGACCGAAACCTTCCAGTTGTAGCCGTTGATAGCGGCGTCCTGTTCGGTTACGGTGTAAGCGCCGGGTTCGAGGTTCTCAAGGACCTTCTGGCCAGCGCCGGTGATGGTGACGGTCTCGTTGTATTCGTTGGGGCCGGCCACCGTAAAGGTGTATTCTTTGGTTTTGGCTTCTTCGGGCGCATTATCAGCAAGGTTTTTGTTGATGATTAAGCTGCCTTTGGGAGCCACAGTTTTGTTGACAATTTCAACAGACCATTCACTGCCGTTTTTCACGAATTCGCCGTAAACGGTTTCGTAGCCGTCAACGGGACGTTCCCGAACCTCGTATTCGATGTTGCCGGGAAGGTCAATAAGCTCGGCAGTCCAGTTATTTTCGCTGTTCAGTGTAACAGTGTCGATAACCTTATTGTTGGCCTTATTTACGATGTCAACGACAACAGAAACGTTTTCAGGCGCTTCTGTCACAGCGTCATTAGCATCTTTCCAGACTTTGTTGACGGTCAGCTTGATGTCCTTATCCTCGCCCATAATCAACTTGCCGTTGCAGGCGATACCACCGCCCATGGTACCATGGTTATCGGTGATTTGCAGCTGGTAACTACCGCTACCTGTCGTTTCGCTCTTTAAGCCAACATACATTTTATTAATGTATTTGTCAATAAATGCTTGAAGGTCATCAATTTCTTCTTCAACAAAATCCCAAGAAGGAGCCCAAGGGAGGCCACCCTTCTTAGCGGTTCCATCGTTTTTCCAAGTAATGGGAGTACCATCATAAAGACGAGTCGCAATGTGAACCTTTCTTTCATTGTAAGGCAACACTGAAAAGAAATCCTGCCCCTTTTTCTCTGCTGCCTGATTATTAGTAATCAAAGCACCAGAAGTGGCATAGAAATACCCGCCTTCAGCAAAATTACAGTACCAAACGCCGCCGCCCTGGATACCACCCAGAACGTCAACATCATTCTCTGTAATAGCAACTTTCTGCAAAGCAAGTTCATATCCATTATGAACATAAATGCCACCGCCTGGTGCATAACTAGTGTTGCCACTGATAACCCCAGAATTCAGATGAACATTATCGTTGTTTACAGAAACGCCGCCACCGCCAATAGCAGCTCGCGGATTTTGGTTATTACCACTCTCTCTGCCATAAGCAGTGTTATTGGTGATGTCGCCGCCGTTCATCTCAAAACTGCCTGTACCTAGTACATAAACACCACCGCCGCTGCCGTAGCCCAATCTTTCAAAAGAATCGACTTTGACAGCATCATATCCAGCTTCATTACTATCAATTTCGCCGCCATTTAAGATGAAGGAACCGCCATTAGAAACAAATACACCGCCGCCAAGACCACCGTAGGTATCTATCTCTATATAGTCATCGGGGTGACCAGCATCATAGTTTGCGACATTATTATTGATGCTCCCGCCATTCATTTTAACAGTTGCATCTTCAATATAAAGGCCGCCACCCATAGCTTGGTAACCTCTGCCGCCCCAGCCTTTCTTCCCGAAAGCACGATTGCTGTTAATGATAACATCATTCAGCGTTAAGTCAGCGCCACTTACATAAACGCCGCCGCCTGCTTCAGCCTTACCGCCTGTAATTGTGCCGTTTTCAATGACGACCTCGCCGCCGTTAACAGTAACGACAGAACCCTCGCCTGTACCAGTGAGAGTATAGCCATCAAGATTAAGGGTCAGGCTTTTATTGATGGTGATGTTTTCATTGACATCGCCTGTCAGGACGACTGTGCCGCCTGCTTCTGCCGCGTCAATCTGCGCCTGCAGCGTGTCAGCCTGTGGAGCTTCTTCGCCTTCTGCGGCTTCGATCAGCGGGTTCATCGCTTCGCCTTTGGCTGTGCCGCTTACTTCGGCCTTATAGGCCAGCAGCATTTCGTAGACCTCGGCCAACTCCGCCTTTTCCTCATCGGTCAAAGCGTCGTAGCGGTTTAAGCAGCCTTCGATGGCCTGAAGCACAGATTCCTGATCTTCTGCGCTGCCGATTGCTTCGGTGCATTCGCCGTAGAAGCTTTCAAACAGGCTGGATTTCTCGGGAACCTCTGCGTTTTCGTCCTCCGTGCCGTCTGTAGCAGGAGGGTTTTCCCCTTCTGTTTCAGGAGCTTCGGTTTCTTTTTCAGGGTCAACCTCGCCGTCGTTTTCATCGGGATTTCCATCCTGATTTTCGCTGCCGAGATTTTCCTCATCAGAGGTTTCCTCGTCAGGATTTTCCTTTTCAAGGTCTTCCTCGTCTTTTTCCTCATTTTCTTCGACCGGCTGTGCGTTCTCGTCCTGGACAATGTCACCCTGGGCGGGGGCTTCTTCAGCGTGGGCCGAAAGGGTAAACGCAGGGGCCTGTGCCATAGTCAGGCAGACAGCCATCGCCGCAAACAAAGCGATACTGCGCTTTTTGAGGTCCTTTTTTGCTTTCTGTTTCATACTAAAACCCTTTCTTTGCAGGTTATTGCGCGGAAGCAAAGTTTCCGGCGGCCGGGCTGGCATAGCGTCCCCCCGGGAAGTCCCGAGCGCCTTAGCCCCCTTAGCTTTGCGTCCCGTCATTTCTAACGGTTTGCTAATCGATTGGTTACTGGCTGGCCTGCCGCCTGCGCCGAAACGCCGGCAGTTTAGCCCCTTTAGTTTTGCGTCCCGCCGTTTCCAGCGGTTTGCTCTTATCAATCAGCGGCCAGGCTGGCCTAGCGCCAGGGAAGCGCCTTAGCCCCTATAGCTTTGCGTCCCGCCTTTTCAGACGGTTTGCCATGATGCGTCTTGCTATTTCCCCGCCGCCGGCGCATCGTGACAGCGGGAGAAGCCGCCTGCGCATTCCCCCTTCTGACGCCTTAGCCCGCTTAGGAGGGTTCCCCGGCGGGCTGCTGCGGTCTGCAGCGGAATTGCTGCCGAAAAGTATACCTTTCGGCAAGGCCCGCTGCCCTTTTCTACAACTACAATTTTACCACAAAAGGTAAGATTTTGCAAGGGCGCGCCGTGAAAAATGTGTACAAAAATACGAATGACCGAAAGGTATACTTTATGGCATCTTTTACAATTTTACCCAATTCTCCGGCTAACACAAAAGGCGCAGTACGGCCTTACGCCGCACTGCGCCTTCCTTTTTGTATGCTGTTACAGCCCTATAATCCGTTCGTCTATCCGCCGCACGACGCTATGGGTGTAGGCTGTGAAATATTTCAGCCAAAACCCGCGCGCCGCCGGGTTGAAGCTTTCAAAATTCACGCCAAGCCTTGTATAGCCTTCCCTTTTCAGCGCGGATATGGCAAAGTTTAACAAATTCTGGAAGAGCCCTTTCCCCCGGTGCTCCGGCAGGCAGTATGCGCCCCTGATATGGCGATAGCCGCGCCCCGACGCGATAAACGTCTCCCCGGAAGCCGCAATTTTTAGAAAGGCGCACAGCCCGCCGCCCTGTTCCGCCGCAAAATACCGCGCCCCGCCCTGTGCGGAGGAAGCCATAAACTCATCAAAAGTTTCCGGCTTGCGGTTCATAAAGAAAGGGCTTGCGCAGTAATGGCGGTTCAGTGCCAGATAGAGCGGATAAACAGCGGGCCATTCGGCCTCCGGCAGCTCAGCAAACCTGTAACTTGGGCAGGGGCTGCAGCCAACCGGTTCCATCGGCCGGATAGCATCCAAGCAGCGCAGACCGAAACCATAGCGGAAAAACTGCTGCTGAAGCCCTTCGTCATGGGCGTAAAGGCAGATGGCATGGGAAACCGCGCCGGCGCGTACCCATTTGGCCGCGGCGGCCTGGTACATCGCCGCATAAACCCTGGCCCGGTCCTCAGCGACAGCGCCGTGTGCGCCCATCGGGGAAAACACCCCCCTTGCGTCTGTGGCACGGAAGGCCTTGTCAAAAGGCTCGCAACAACATAGGAACCCAACCATCTTCCCGCCCTCAAAAGCGGCGACACCCAGGCCGTTGCCGGCAAAGCTGTCCAAACCGGGGACGCTGCGCGCTTCAGGCAGCCCTTCGGCAAATCGCCGCTCCTCATTATAGGCCGCAAGGGCCAGCGCTGCCGCTTCTTCGATATGCTGTCCCCGAAAATCTAAAATATCCATCAATCATCTCCAGAGCTTCCGCACAAGCCCCAGCAAGGCAATCCCCAACCCCAACACAGCCGAAATGACTGCAAAGACAAACACCATCCGCACCTCCCCCGTCGCCGAGAGGATCAAGGTACCGACAGCATTGCCGAAAATGCCGCTGACCCCCAGCGTCACCGAGGTGTAGGTCATCACCGACGTCGAACGCACCCGCTCTTCAGTGATGGCGTTGACATAGTTCATCGACGCCGGCCAGAACACCGCAAAGGACACCCCTTGCAGCATCTGTACCGCCAGCAGCACCCCCAAGCTCGGCACAAAACAGGTCAGCGCCAGCCGTATCACATAAAAGCAGCAGCCGAACAGGATCACCCATTTGGCCTTGACCCGCTTGAGGATCGCCCGCATCAGAAACATCCCAGGCACTTCGCTTAGGGCGATCAGCCCAAACAGCGTCCCCACATGGGAGGAATCGCCCCCTAGGTCCTTGACCAGCACTGGCAGGAAAGTCCCAACGCAGGAGGAGCCGAGAAACAGCATAAACCCGACCGCCAAAAGCAGCGTATAGGTGCGGTTGCCAAACACCGCCTTAAAAGTCTCGCCGCCGCCCATCCGCACTTTGGCGGCTTCGTTTTTAGGAGCCTTGGGGCGCTCGCCGCCTTTAAGCGTCACTGCTACCAGCAGGCTTAAAGCGGTCACGGCCGCGCCGACGACCATCCGGGTGTGGTGGCTGTACTGCACGGTAACAGCGCCCATCACCTGCGCCGCCAGCGCGTAGGAAAGCGACCCCGTCCCCCGACAAAGCCCGTAGTTCAGCTCGGGGTGCTCGCCCTGCAGCCGTACAATCCAGGAATCCACCAGCCCCGGCACCTGCTGGGCCGCCAGCGTAATGAAAAACATACAGACCGCCGTCAGCGGAAAGGAACCCATCGCGCCGTTTAAAAGCAGGTAGAGCGGCACGGCAAAGGCGGTCAGGGTCACATAGACCCAGCGCTGGGAAAAATAATTGTCGCATAAATAGCCGGTGATGGGCTGGGCGATGAAGGACACTACCGCCATCGCTGTCATCAGGCCGGTCGCTGTGGCGGACGAATAGCCGTAATCGGTGAGCATGGTCACGATAAAGCTGCCGTAGGCGCAGTAGCCAAGCCAGAAGCTCCCCTCCAGCAGCAGGGCATGGATCGTCAATTTTCTGCCTTTTGTCATGATTTTTCTCCAAACTGTCGTCATTAGAAAGCGGCGCTTTCCTGAATGGGGCTTGCTGGTTATTATTATAGCACAGCTGTCGGAAACTGCAAGGCCCTGCCGAAAATTTTTCATCCCGAAATCCTGCATCCCTCCCCCGGCTTTTTCATATAAATAGCTGTGACGCAGCCGTTGAGGCGGAAATTGAAAGCAGACGAGGTGCAGCATATGGAATACCTACCTGAAGGAATCCTTTTTGAGCAAGCGGAAAACAAGGCGGCTTTAAGCCATGTATCCGCCCTTTACGAGGCGATGGCCGAGGAGCGGATCCTCGAAGCGCGGGCGGTTTTATGCGGCGAGGGGCACGACCTGACGGTGGACTTGGGGCCGGTAAAGGGGGTTATCCCTAGGGAGGAAGCCGCGCTGGGCATCTCGGAAGGGGTGACGCGGGACATCGCCATTATCTCCCGGGTGGGCAGGCCAGTGGCTTTTGTCATTACTGCTATGGAGCGGGACAGCGCGGGGCGGGTGACGGCTGCCCTTTCCCGGCGGGCGGCCCAGCAGCGCTGCGTTTCCGACTACCTGTCAAAGCTTGCGCCGGGGGATATCCTGCCGGCGCGGATCACCCATCTGGAGAGCTTTGGGGCGTTTGCCGACATCGGCTGCGGGGTCATTTCGCTGATCCCGATCGACATGATTTCGGTGTCGCGGATTGCCCATCCCCGCGACCGTTTCCGCCCGGGGCAGATGGTGAAGGCGGTGGTCAAGAGCTTGGAAGGCGGACGGATCAGCCTAAGCCACAAGGAGCTTTTGGGCAGCTGGAAGGAAAACGCCGAGGAATTCCGGGCCGGCGAAACTGTCAGCGGCATTGTCCGTTCGGTGGAGGATTACGGGGTTTTCGTTGAGCTAGCGCCTAACCTCGCGGGGCTTGCCGAGCCGAAAGAGGGGGTGCTGCCAGGGCAGCTGGCCAGTGTTTTCATTAAAAGCATTCTGCCGGAGAAGATGAAGGTGAAGCTGATTATTATTGACGCCTTTGACGAAACCAGGCCGCCGGAGCCGTTCCAGTACCGGATTACTTCTGGGCATTTGGAGCGCTGGCGCTACTCCCCGCCCGAATGCCCAAAGATCGTTGAGACTGTTTTTTGACTTGCAGCGCAGTGGGGTAGCTGCCTAATTTATCTTTGCGGGGCAGATTCAAAAATTTCCAGGCCGTGGGCTGCACGCAGCAGCGACGACGCCCGTGCAGCGCCGGCGTCCTCGACCGTCACAGATAAAAGGCAGTCCTCGCGGCCGGCGGGGCCGTCCGTCCCGCCTTCCGGGAGGTGGCTTAAGCGGTCTGTCTCCCAGATAGCCGCGGCGGCGGGCACGCTGTTCATATTCATCGCGTTATCTTCAAACGCGCCGCTGCCGTAAAGGGCAAACGCAGCCGTTGGGAGGACGTCGCTGCCGGTCTCTTCAATACGCGGCCGGCGGCGGATCTGGAAAGCGCGGATACCGCCGCAGTGGTGGCGCAGGGTGCGGATGGCGGCTTCCGCCTGGTCGACGTCTGAAAATCGGGCATAGATTGTAGTAGGCAAAAGAATCTTCCTTTCCGGGCGGCGATTCCGCCCGGAATTATTATGACCTTTTCAAGTTTTTTTATGTTCAGCCTTGCCTTTCTTGTTTTCCATAAAATTAAAAAAGATTGTCAGCTTGACAATCCCAGGCAAATCCATTATAATAAAAGCATAAGGCGTACCCGTAGACGGTTCGCTCCCGTTTGGCTAAGAAATAGCCGCACTATTGGAAGCAGGGCGGCTATTTCTTATTGTTTATATCCTTGGCAAATACCCAGACAGCGACTGCCACCTCGAGTAAGAGTCTCAGAAAATCTATTAGATTAACGTCGAACACCTTGGAACACCCCCTCTATATCCCCTTGCAGGGCTATTGGAGAGGGAAGAAATATGTTTATAGCTCCCTCTCTCATTGAGAACCTAGGGTTTATGAGGGAGCGAACCGCCTACCGTTTTTTGACACGCCTTATGTATTTTCATTGTACCATATTCTGCAAAATTTGTCAATAAAAAATTCGCTGATAAAATTAAAAAAGATTGTCAGCTTGACAATCCCAGGCAAATCCATTATAATAAAAGCATAAGGCGTACCCGTAGACGGTTCGCTCCTGTGATGCTAAAGAAATAGCCGCACTATTTGGAGACAGGGCGGCTATTTCTTATTGTTTATGCTATCGGCTATCATCCAGGTAAGCATAGCCACCTGAATAAGTAATCCTAGCAGAACGAGTAAATCGCTCCAGGTTACGTAGTTCACCTTCAGCCACCCCCTCTATATCCCCTTGCAGGGAGATTGGAGAGGGAAGAAATATGTTGCTCCCTCTCTCGTCGAAAGACCAGGGTTTATGAGGGAGCGGACCGCCTACCGTTTTTTGGCACGCCTTATGTGTTTTTATTGTATCATATCCTGCAAAATTTGTCAATAAAAAATTACTGCCAAATTTTCCCTAAAAGCTGCCGATGCAAAACTAGGCAGCTTTTTCTTTTTGCCGGAGGCAGCAAGCCTACTTCCTCCGCTCATCGAGCCATTCAGGCCACTGATATTTTATAAAGTAGCCATAGATTTTACCAAGATAATAGTCCTTTTCCTTGCCTTCTATCACCTTCAAGATTTCTGCAAGGCGTCGGCACACCTCGGTTTTCTCGTATTCTGTCAGGATAAAGTCATCGTGCACCATCAGGTTATCAGGGGAAAAGACCACGTCATTGATAAGATCATAGCAGAGCCGTTCCAGCATTCTTTCCGGGGTGTCAAGCATTTCCATCACACCGCTGTCGAATGAAATCCAGACATAACCGTATTTTTCCGAATAAAGGATATCGAAATGCGGCTGTCCTTTGATGTAGCTTTCAAATGCCTTGTAGAGTGCGTCCAGTTTCTTTTTCATGGGGATACCCTCCGTTTAGATTTTTTCAGAATACAGTTTTATCCCAAATTCACTTTATAAGAGTGATATATGGCTAAAAATATGCACCTGTTAAGTGACTATTCCACCCTGATTATGCGTACAATAAAAGGGCAGCATAGGGGGATGGGCTAATGGATATTGATTATGTACGACGGAAAATCACTGAACTGCGAATAAAGAAAGGGCTCTCGGAATATCGATTAAGCTATGATACTGGGCATAGCAAGAATTACATCCATAATATCGTGATGGGACATTCACAGCCATCTGTGTCGGAATTACTTTATCTGATTGAGGTACTTGGGGTAACCCCACGCGATTTTTTTGATGAAGAAACAGAATTCAAAAATCCATTGCTCGCTAAGAAAATCGTGGATGGTATCAAAGACCTGCCAGACGAAGATTTAGAGGCCATTTTATTGATAATAGAACGACTGAATAAAAAATCGGAATAAGGGCGCACCTTCAAATCAAGGTGCGTTTTTTCTATTATAACATAAGGTTTTGAGGAATGTCAATCGTTTTAGAGTGATATATTTGAAAAAATATCACTCTAAAAAAGTGATATTTGCCTTTCGGATAATTACAAATCACAAATCCAGCTTTGCTGGCTTGCAAAACCCTGGAAATGGTGACGAAGGTTGTGTTATAAGTCAGGCGCATTTTATATTATACTCTTGCTCAAAATAATAGTCAATAGCTCAACAACAAATACTGAAATATAAATTCATAGGGCTTATAATAGGGTATATAAAAGGTGCGGGAAGAGTGAGGTATGAGTAAGGAAGTCGAGTTTTGCAACAGAGATCGATTTATTGAATTAGGGTTAGTAATAGCAAGCCTTCGGAAAATGCAGGGGCTGTCGCAAGAAAAGTTAGCAGAAAAAGCAAAGATTAGCCGCTCCCATTTGAGTTCTATAGAGGCCCCAAACATTGTGCGCCCCTTTTCGCTGGAGGTACTGTACAATATTGCCGATGCTTTAGGGGTGCGGGCAGGCGATTTGCTTAATACGACCTTGCTGTCAAATAATACGTCAAAAAATATGTGATAACAATAATATAAATTGTAAAATAAGTTGAGGATGGAGCGTCTATGGGCATTCCATCCTTTATGTTTTTTGACTAAACGCCAATTACATATCACTTTTTCATGGGAATACCTCCAAAAGTTATTTATATTTGGGCTTGCTATCATTGGCTCTTTTCCATTTGCTCCTAAAAAAATTGGGTGCTCAAATCTTATGTTCAAACCTGCTGTTTTGAGGTATGATTTATGTGTGAAAGTATAGACGTTAGGTGCAGTGATATGAAAAAGAAGAATCCCCAAAATGTAAAGATGGGTCAACTGTTCCGTGAAGCCAGAGAAGCAAAAGGCTGGACACGTGAACGATTGGCGGAGAAAATGGAATTGTCCGCTCAATTTATTGCAGACCTGGAACTGGGCAATTCTGGAATCCGGCTTGACCGTTTTGCAGAACTTTGCCAGCTTTTGAATGTCAATGCCCATACCGCCCTTTTTGGCAGCGTCGAACAGCTTCCGCTGCTTTGCCGTTTAGAAACCATGCTGGCCAACCGTGACGACAAAGATGTGCGCCGCCTAGTGGCTATATTTGAAGCTATTGCCGAAACATATTTTGACGAAACAGAGCAGTAACGGCTGCTTTTCCAATAGCGGGAAAAAGGACTCGACAATGGACGACAAGTATTCAGGGATTTTAATCAATAGAATACTGTCACTATGCGGCAGGCGCGGCATTACCATATACCAGCTCGCCCAAATGAGCGGCGTCAGCCAGTCTACCTTAGATAATATCGTAAACAGAAAAACATTGAACCCTCGAATAAAAACTTTGCATAAGATTGCAATCGCATTTAGTATGACAGCAGCGGAATTTCTGGATTTCGACGAATTGAACGACTACTCGTTTGAAGACGAAACTGACGAAGAATGAGCTGCTTTATAGCTTGCCCGCTATTATTATACGCTGAATTTTTTCCAATGGCAAGTGGTATTTCGACTAAAATTTGAACTTCCGATTGTATAATGTGAATTGCAGAAAATAATTGTTGCGGATAGGATGCCTGCGGGCGTCCTATCCTTATTATTTCTGGCGGATATTTCAGCTGTGGCCGCTTGCAAAATCCTGGAAATGTGGTATACTATAAGACAAAGGGGCGCGAAGGCGTTTCGCGCCGCCGGAACAAACGGGAATCAGTGAGGTTTTAGGATGAACATTTCAGTCGGCGATATCCTCGTGATGAAAAAGAACCACCCCTGCGGAAACAACCGCTTTTTGGTGCTGCGGGTGGGGATGGATTTCAAGCTGCGCTGCGAGAAATGCGGCCATGAAGTGATGCTCCCCCGGTCAAAGGCCGAAAAGGGCATCCGCCGGGTCCTGCCCAAAGAGCCGGCTTAGGGCGCGCTTTAGCGCCTGTTACAAAAGATAAAAAGGTGGTATTGGATGCTGGAGAGATTGCTTTTGGTCGAACAGCGCTACGACGAACTGAACCAGATGCTGATGGACCCCGCCGTCATCAGCGATAACGCCCGCTACCGCGACCTGATGCGGGAATATAAAAACCTCGCCCCGCTGGCGGAGAAAATCCGCTGCTATAAAAAAACAAACGACGACCTGAACGAGGCCAAGGCCCTGCTTGACGACGGCGGGCAGGACAAGGATTTCCGCGAGCTTTTACAGGATGAGCTTGCCGCCGCCAAGGAAAAGCTGGAGGCGCTGGCCGAGGAAATCAAGCTGCTGCTGCTCCCCCGCGACCCCAATGATGATAAGAACGTGATTGTAGAGATCCGCGGCGGCGCAGGCGGCGAAGAAGCAGCGCTTTTTGTCAATTCATTGTTCAGGATGTATGCGATGTATGCCGAAACAAGGCGTTGGAAGCTGGAAGTGCTCAGCGCAAACCCCACCGAGCTTGGCGGCTATAAGGAAATCAGTTTTTCTATCGACGGCGAGGGGGCCTATTCCCGGCTGAAGTTCGAGTCGGGGGTGCACCGGGTACAGCGCGTGCCTGAAACCGAAACCCAGGGCCGGATCCATACCTCCACGGTGACGGTGGCCGTGCTGCCCGAAGCCGATGAGGTCGAGTTGGAAATAAACCCTGGCGATTTACAGGTCGATACCTTCCGCGCCAGCGGCGCAGGCGGCCAGCATATCAATAAAACGGATTCTGCGATCCGTATTACCCACCTGCCCACCGGCATGGTGGTCGAATGCCAGGACGAGCGCAGCCAGGGCCGCAACAAGGAAAAGGCGATGAAGGTGCTGCGCAGCCGGCTTTACGACCAGCTGGTTTCGGCCCAGAACGCCGCAATCGCCGCCGACCGCAAAAGCCAGGTCGGCACCGGCGACCGCTCCGAGCGTATCCGCACCTATAATTTCCCCCAGGGCCGGGTCAGCGACCACCGTATTGGGCTGACTATTTACCGGCTGGACGACTTTATGAACGGCGCGATGGACGAAATTATCGACGCGCTGATTACGGCTGACCAGACCAAACGCCTGGCAGCCCAGGAAATGTAAGATAGATAGGATGATGAGGTTTTGGAAACTGCGCTGCTGCCAGTCAGCCCGGACAGCCTTCAGCGGGCGGCGGCACTCCTACAGGCTGGGCAGATAGTCGGGATGCCCACCGAAACGGTCTACGGCTTAGCGGCCAATGCCGCCGACCCGGAAGCTGTGGCACGGATTTTCACCGCCAAGGGCCGCCCGTCGGACAACCCGCTGATTGTCCATATTGCCGAGCTTTCGGCGCTGCCGCAGCTTGCAGACCCGCCCGCGCTCGCCTATAAGCTCGCCAAAGCCTTCTGGCCGGGGGCGATGACTATGGTGCTGCCTAGGCGGGATACCGTGCCCGACTGCGTGACGGCGGGGCTGGATACCGTCGGCATTAGGATGCCCAGCCACCCTGCCGCGGCCGCCCTGATCCGGGAAAGCGGGCTCGCCCTCGCCGCCCCCAGCGGCAACCGCTCCGGTTCCCCTAGCCCAGCGACCGCCGCCCAGATGCTCGCCGATATGGATGGGCGTATCCCAATGATTTTAGACGGCGGCCCCTGCGAGGTCGGCGTCGAATCGACGGTTATCCTCGTCAGGGAGGACAGCGTGCGGCTGCTGCGGCCCGGCGGGGTCACGGCGGACGACCTGCGCGAGTTTTGTTTGGTGGAAGTGGATGACGGCGTGCTGCACCCGCTCGCCGACGGCGAAGCGGCGGCCTCTCCGGGAATGAAATACAGGCACTATGCGCCCGCCGCCGAGGTAACGCTGGTAACGGGGACCGCCGAGGCTTTCGCCGAATTTGTCACCGCCCATACAGCCAGCGGCGTCGCCGTGATGGCCAGCCGCGAAGAGCTGCCCCGCCTCCCCGGCCTCCATGTCCCTTTCGGCCGCCAAGGCGACCCCGAGTCCCAAGCGCGGGAGCTGTTCACGGCGCTGCGGCGCTGCGACGAGCTGGGGGCGGAAACCGTTTATGTCCACTGCCCCCCAAAACGCGGCATCGGCCTTGCCGTCTACAACCGCCTGCTCCGCGCCGCCGCTTTCCGTGAAATAGTGCTATAAGAAACGGGGCGCTTTTTGAAAGAAAGCTTCATGCGCCCCGTATCCCACAAAAAGGAGGGAAGCCCTTTGGCAGTTAGCAAAAAAACCAAAATCATTGGCCTGACGGGCCAGACCGGCGCAGGCAAGACGACCGTTTCCCGAGCTTTTGCCGACGCCGGCTTCGCGGTTATCGACTGCGACCAGCTCGCCCGCGACCTCCAGCAGCGGCCAGAGGTCCTGCAAAGCCTTGCCGGCGTTTTCGGTCCTGCCATCCTCGCCGGCGACGGGACGCTTGACCGGCGCGCCCTTGCTGCGGCCGCTTTTGCTTCCCCAGAACAGACCCAGAAGCTCGGCGGGGTGATGTACCCTATTATTACCGACGAAATCAACCGCCTGATTGCGGAGTTCACCGAAAACGGCCGGCATTTGATCCTGCTTGACGCCCCGACGCTGCTTGAAAGCGGCGTTGACAAAATGTGCGGCAAAAAAATCGCCGTGCTTGCCGACGAGGAGCTGCGCCTGCTGCGCATCCTGCGCCGCGACGGCATTACCGAAGAACAGGCCCGCGCACGGATGAAGGCCCAGCACAAGGACTCCTTCTATTCGCTGCGGTGCGATTATGTACTGACGAACAACAGCACGGAAGACGCCCTTTATAAACAGGGCGCAGAGCTGGCGGCGGCGCTTAAAAAGCGTCCCGGCCGCCTCAGCCAGGAGCTGAAGACCACCTTGATTGCCTTCCTGCTGATTTTAGGCACCATCGGCCTTATTGGCGGCGGCTATACCGTCGCTTACCGCGCCCTCTACCCCCGCAAATACAGCGCCGCGGTTACCGCCTGCGCCAAAGAATTCTCCGTTGACGAAAGCCTTGTTTACGCCGTTATCCGCTGCGAAAGCAGTTTCGACCCCGCGGCCGTCTCCTCTGTGGGGGCCTATGGGCTGATGCAGATCACCAACGACGCTTACGACTGGGTGCATTACCGCCTGCACGAGGAAGCCAAGGACTTCAACGAAATGCTTGACCCGGAACTGAACATCCGCTGCGGCTGCGCGCTCCTGTCGCTGCTTCTTGACCGCTTCGGCGACGAAAAGGCCGCCGTCGCCGCCTACCACGCCGGCGCAGGCAGCGTCGAGGGATGGCTCGCCGACAGCGAGTACAGCAAAGACGGCAAAACCCTTGACAAAATCCCCTTCCCCACTACCAGCCGGTATGTCGACAATGTCCTGCAAACCCGCAAGGTCTACCGCAAGCTTTATGGGGAACCCTAGCTCCGTCTGAAATCCCGTATCGGGTTTTCATAAATATTTTTTATAAAGGAGTATCATGATGACAGCAGAAGAAATCAAAAGCAAATTCTTTATGGACAAGAAGAACGGCGCACTGCGGATGACCGATGAGGAAATCGCCGCGGCAGACGCCTTCGCCGAGGATTACAAATTATTCCTGGACGATTCCAAGACCGAGCGCGAGGCCGTCGGCACCTTGATTGTCCTGGCTGAGCAAAGGGGTTTTGTCCCCTTTGAGCCTGGAAAAAAATACCAGCCCGGCGACAGGATCTACCTCAACAACCGCAACCATGCCCTGATTATGGCCGTTGTCGGCAAAGCCCCCCTCTCCGAGGGCATCAACCTGATGGCCTCCCATATCGACTCCCCCCGCATCGACCTGAAGCAGGTACCGCTTTATGAAGACTGCGACCTGGCGCTGTTTAAGACTCACTACTACGGCGGCATCAAAAAATACCAGTGGGCAGCTATGCCGCTGTCCCTCCATGGCGTCATTGTGCGGGCCGACCAGTCCAAGGTCAACGTCTGCATCGGTGAAGATGAGTCCGACCCGGTGTTCTGCGTCACCGACCTGCTGCCCCACCTGGCCGCCGACCAGATGAAGCGCTCCGCCGGCGAGATTATCAAGGGCGAAGAGCTGAACCTGCTGATCGGTTCCCGGCCCTTCCGCGACGATGAAGCCAGCGATAAAGTCAAGATGAACATCGCCGCCATCCTGATGGAAAAATACAACATCACCGAAGCCGATTTCCTGTCTGCAGAGCTGGAGATTGTCCCCGCTTTCAAAGCCAAGGACGTCGGCCTCGACCGCAGCATGGTCGGTGGCTACGGCCAGGACGACCGGGTCTGCGCTTACACCTCGGCGCGGGCGCTGCTTGACCTTACGGACACACCCGAAAAGACAATGATGGCCCTGATGGCCGATAAAGAGGAAATCGGCAGCGTCGGCGCAACCGGTATGCTGGGCGCTTTCTTCAAATACATGGTCGAGGATATGGCCGCGGCCCACGGCATCGCCGGACGCACTGTGCTGTCGGCTTCCAAGTGCCTTTCCGCCGACGTCAGCGCGGCAATGGACCCCACCTTCGCCGACGTCCACGACAAACGCAACGCCCCCTTCATCAACTATGGCACCACCATCATGAAGTTCACTGGCTCCCGCGGCAAGGGCGGCTCCAACGACGCCACCGCCGAATTTATGGGCAAAGTGCGCAAAATGCTTGACGACGCGGGCGTCCTTTGGCAGACAGCCGAGCTGGGTAAGGTCGACCAGGGCGGCGGCGGCACTGTCGCAGCCTATATCGCCGAGCTGGACGTCGATACCATCGACATCGGCGTGCCGGTGCTTTCGATGCACGCCCCTTTTGAGGTGACCTCCAAGATCGACATCTACGCCACCTACAAAGCCTTCGCTGCATTTAACAAATAATCCCCCGCCAGCAACTAAAAACCCGCCGTGCGCTTTTTGGCCATGGCGGGTTTTCTGCAAATTTACCGAAAAAGTCAAGACGGCAGGTCCCCAATATGCTATACTAATACCATCAGATAAGCTTACTGATTTCACACAAGGGAGCGGTTTCATGAAAAACTTTCTGGTGCTCAACGAAGCGTTCGCTTATATTGAAGACCACCTTGACGACCCAATTACCCCCGACAGCGTCAGCGCCGCTTGCTGCTGTTCCGCGTCGATGCTGCAAAAGCTGTTCGCCTATGCTGTACACATGGGCGTAGCGGAGTATATCTCCCGGCGGCGGCTTACAAAGGCCGCTAAGGCGCTGCTGGAACCGGGCCGGACGGTGCTGGACGTTGCGCTTGCCTTCCAGTATGGTTCCCATGAAGCCTTTACCCGCGCGTTCACCCGCTGCTGGGGCATCCCGCCTTCAGCCTTTCGGCGGGAACGCCAATTTACCGACCTCTTCCCGCGAATCGAGGAAGTGATACAGGAGGAATCAGGCATGATGAGAAAACTTGACATTTCGGAGCTTTACGACTATCTGAAAGCCAGAACCGGCACCTATACCCTCTGTTTTGATATCTGCGGGCTGGATGCCATCAACCGCCAGAGCCGCAAGGCGGGCGACCTGGTGATTTTAGAGTGCCTGCGGCGGCTGGAACAGAGCCTCGGCGAGGAGATGCTGATGTTCCGCACCGGCGGCGACGAATTTGTACTCGTAACCAACCTGAAAGACAAGGACGCCGTCATCGCCCAGGCGGAAAAGGTGCTGGCCAAAAACGGCGAACCCGTCGTCTTCGACGGCAAAGAGTTCCCGACAGCTATGCGCGCCGGGGCGCTGCAAATACCAGAGCATCTGCGCTACAGCGAGCTGTTCACCAAAATCCAGCATACAATCGACCGCAGCGGCAGCCCGAATACTGTATACTGGCTAGAAGGTTGAGATTATGGAAAAACTATTGATTATAGACGCCGGCAATTACGACCCCACCCTGCCGGAAATCTGTAGGACTGCAATTAGAGGAATCATTTTTTCTGAGAAAAAAATCCTGCTGGTGCGTTCTGCCGCTGGCGATATTAAGTTCCCTGGCGGCGGCCAGGAAATGCTGGACCAAAAGGGGCTTTCCCTGCCAAGCCAAAGGGACTTTGCGGTCTTAAAGCTTCTGGCCGAGCGGGCTGCACTGCCCCATAAGTAAACAAAAACATCACGCCTGTGCCGCGGCTGTTCAGAAACAGCCTACCAAATGCGGCACAGGCATAATTTTACTTCCCCACGCGGCCGGCTGTGCCGGCAGACAATTCGCGTTTGCCGCCTGGCCCTGCCCGGCGGCTTGTCAGTGGTACCGACGCAGTAGGCGTGCAAATCTGTGCTGACGGGTACCCGGGCGACTAAAAGTTTTGCGGAGCTTAGCTCTGCTAAGCTTGGCTTTCTTCAAAAGCGACCGTACTCCTCGTAACTCCCGTACCCCTAGAGGTTCCGCTTTACCTTAGAGAGCGCGCCCTTTTCGACGCGGGAGACCTGGGCCTGGGAGATGCCGATTTCGCCGGAAACCTCCATCTGGGTTTTCCCTTTGAAAAAACGCAGATAGATAATCTGGCGCTCGCGCTCATTTAGGTTGTCGAGCGCTTCGCGTATCGACATCTCCTGGATCCAGTTCTCGTCGCCGCCGCTGCCGTCGGCTACCTGGTCCATAACATAGATCGTATCGCCGCCTTCCGAAAAAACCGGTTCGTAGAGCGACACCGGGTCAACAATCGACTCCAGCGCCAAAACGACCTCTTCCTTGGGCTGGCCCATTTCCTGGGAAATCTCAATAATATCCGGCTCGCGGCCCAGCTTATCGGTCAGTTTCTCGCGGGCCTGCATCGCCCGATAAGCCAAGTCCTTCAGCGAGCGGCTCACCCGCACCGGACTGTTGTCCCGCAGGTAACGCCTGATCTCGCCGATAATCATCGGCACCGCATAGGTCGAAAAACGCACCGGCTGTGTAATATCAAAATGGTCTATCGCCTTCATCAGCCCAATGCACCCCACCTGGAACAGGTCGTCTGGGTTCTCCCCACGGCCCGAAAAACGCTGGATCACACTAAGCACCAGCCGTAAATTCCCCTTTATCAGCTGCTCCCTGGCAGCTTTATTGCCCTGCTGCATCTCCCGCAGCAGCTCCATCTTCTCTTTCTCCTTCAGCACCGGCAGCTCGGCCGTATTGGTGTTGCAGATTTCTACCTTATTGCTGTACATCCTTACGCCTCCTTCATCCTGCGCATTAACAGTATGAACAAAGGCCAAAAAAACATACGCCAAATCTTTTGCCAATTATTACAAGCCTGTGACCGCCAGCATTCGGCAGAATTTTTCCTGTTGACAATATTTCAAAACTATGCTATATTATGTTTATCATATTAGTAAACGAAAGGATGATTTCATGAAAGAAGATGCTGTTTCAGCGCCGCTGGAGGCCCTCATGGACGGCTTTGTCCACGAAAAAAAAGCCTGCCGCTGCCTGCTCTGCGGCAAACGCTTTGAGAAAGGGGAAATTTTCCCGATGGACGGCCGCTTCTTCGACGCCGAGGCTGCCGCCAGACACCATCTGAAAGGCGAACACGGCGGGATGCTGGCGGCTTTGCTGGACATGGAGAGCCGCTACAACCCCTTTACCGACCGCCAGAAGGAACTGCTGCGCTTTATTGCCGCCGGCCTTCCCGACGCCGAAATCGCCGCACGCACCTGCACGGCGCTTTCTACAGTGCGGCATCAGAAATTTGTGTTCCGAGAGAAAATGAAACAGGCAAAGCTGCTGCTCGCAGCCTGCGAGCTGGCCTTTACCGCAAAAGAACCGGCGGAGGACCAGATCCTGCCGCCGCATGGAGGAGCTGTTATGGTAGACGACCGTTACCTAATCACTGAAGCTGAGCGGGAAAAAATTATCGCCGGCGCTTTTTCAAGCCTTGAGCCGCTAAAGCTCCGCGCCTTCCCGCCTAAAGAAAAGAAAAAAGTAGTGGTGCTGCGGGAGATCGCCCAAAGACTGACCCCTGGGAAACGCTACACTGAACCAGAACTAAACGACTATTTATCCAGCATTTTTGACGACTATGTCACCATCCGCCGCTACCTGATCGAATACGGCTTCATGCAGCGCACACGCGACTGTGCCGAGTATTGGCTGACGGAAGCGTGAGGCAAAGCGCGGCCGGCTGTGCCGGCAGACAATTCGCGCCGGAAAGACATAGCCGGTTCGCTCGCGGTTACGGGTAGGCGATTCCAGCTATCCCTACCGACGCAGTAGGCGTTTAAATATGTGCTGACGTGCATCCGGGCGATTAAAAGTTTTGCGAGCTTAGCTCTGCTAAGCTTGGCTTTCTTCAAAAGCGACCGTACTCCTCGTATCTCCCGTACCCCTCGTACCCCCGTATATTTTACCGGCAGCCAGCCAGTTCCTCTAACAGCGCCTGCATCCCGCTGTTGCCGGCATTTAACGAAGCGGCAAGCTCCTGCCCGCCCCATTTCTGACGCCCCAGCAAATCAGCCAGCCTTTCCCACTCCTCCCCGCGGTAGGGGCTGTGCAGCCCCGTGTCGGCAGTCTCGCGGTCGGCGGAAAAATAGCATTCTACCAGCGCCGCCGGGAAATGGTCGGCCTGGAACTGCTGCGCGATTGCCGCCGCCAAAGCCCCATGCAGCGCAGGGGCCGACGCCGGGGGCGACCAGAGGAACACCATGTAACGGGTGAGGGTGTGCACTGCATAAAGGCAGTCTGCCCCGTCAATCCACATACACCGCAAATCCCAGCAAAAGGCATCCGCTTTCCCGCCCGACGGCAAAGGCGGCAGCGCCAAACGCTGCTGGGTGGGCAGGCCATAACCAAAACGCATGATTTTTCCTCCTTGTCCATTTGCTTCCTTGCCTTTATTATGACAAAAAACGGCGGTTGGGTCAACGGGAAATTTGTCGTCTGGGAAAAATCTAAGTAAAAAGGACGCCGAATTGATATACGAAATTGATTTTTCAAATAATTAGGGAACTTTTAGCGAAAAGAGACGAAAAAATTCGAATTGTTGGTGATTCTGTTCTTGCAGCAGCCGGCCCGCCGTGCTATAATAGAAAAAGATGGCTGCGGCAGGAAACCGCCTTTTAAAAAACCAGGCAGCCCTCGGAAAGGCAGACGGTATTATGACAATCTTTTGGATTATTTTAGCAATCATTGCGGGGATTTTCGTCTTTTTGCTGGCATTTTGGCTGTATATGCTGGCCCCCAACCCGGACGGCCGCCAGCGTATGGAGCCTTACGCCAAATGGGACTACGCCCACCGCGGCTTCTACAACGGCGCGGATATCCCCGAAAATACGCTGGCGGCTTACCGCGCAGCCACGGACGCCGGCTTCGGCATTGAACTGGACGTGCGGCTCACCCGCGATAAGAAAATGGTCATCCACCACGACGACAGCTTAAAAAGGCTCTGCGGCGACGAACGGCTGATCAGCGAGACGGATTTTGCAGATTTAGCAGGAGTTCGGGTCGGCGGCACAGCGGAGAAACTGCCGCTGTTTGCCGAGGCGCTGGAGACGGTCGCTGGCAAAACGCCGCTGATTGTGGAGATCAAGGTTACAAGCGGCAACAGCGCTGAAATCTGTCCGCTGGTGGCGGACATTCTCGACAGCTACAAAGGGCCTTATGTGATCGAGTCTTTTGACCCGGAAGCGGTGCGCTGGTTCAGGAAAAACCGCCCCGACGTGATCCGCGGCCTGCTGGTCAGCCCGTTCTACCAGAAAAGCGCTGGTTCCTTTAAACGCTGGGCAGGCGTGAACCTTTTATGCAGCAACGGCGTCACCCGGCCTGATTTTGTGGCCTATGACATCCAGCGCCGCACAAACCGCGCCTTCACCCTCTGCCGCAGGCTGTTCGGGACGCAAGAGGTCTCTTGGACGGTCCGCACGCCGGAGGACTGCGTCCGCATCCGCCAGGAAGGCGGCATCCCAATTTTTGAAAAGTTCGACCCGCGCGACATCAAGCAATGACCAAAAGCCGGCGCATCCCAAAACGGACGCGCCGGCTTTGTTTTTTATCAGCTTTCCAGATAAAGCGCCCGTAGCTGCGCCCGTTTTCCCTGCGTCAGCCCCAGCGCCCCTTCAAAAAAGGCTTCTTCGGAGCCGTAGACTTTGTCCATCTCGTCAAAGAGCGCGTCAAAATAAGCTTTTCCAGCCCGGACAATCTGGTAAGCGGCTGCTTTCGCTTCCGGATGGCCGGTTTTTTTGACGACCTCTTCCGCTAAGAAGTCAAGCAGCTCGCCTGCAAAGTCGTTGGTCTTCAGATAGTCGGCCAACGCGGTTTCCCTAGACGCGCCCAGCGCCCGCAGCAGCAGGGCCGACGCTGTCCCGGCCCGGTCTTTGCCGGCGGTGCAGTGCCAAAGCACCGCGCCCTCGCGCTGCTCCAGCAGCAGCGCGAAAAACTGCTTATATTTGGCCACACCGCTGGTGACAAAGCCCCGATACAATTCCGTCATCCAGCCGTCCCCGCCCGCCGCGTGGCCAGTCAGCCGGATCGCCAGCCCCGAAAGGTCCTCGTCACTGCCGTCCTTGCGGGTAACCCCCACGGAATCGTAGACCGGCAGGTGGAAATTCTCCACCCCCGGCAGCTCCGGGTCAGGGCTGCCCGCCCGCTCCGCAGAAGTGCGGAAATCGACAACCACCTTTAAGCCGTAATCCTGCACCAGCATTTCGCAGTCCTCCGGGGCCGCCTCGAAAAGCGCACCGCTGCGCAGCAGCCGTTTGGGCTTGATTTTCCGCCCGTCAGCAGCAGCAATCCCGCCTAGGTCGCGGGTATTGAGCAGCTTCTTTAATGCTATCCGTCCAATTTCCATAGCTATCTCCTTTGTTGAAGCAGAGGGATACGAAAGGTTTACGCGCCTACTGTGCCGGCTGGCGCAGCTGGAACATCTGAATATAAGTCATGACTTTGCTTTGGTCGCCGTCGGGGTAGGGATAGCCCAGCGCCTTGGACAGCATATGCCCCCATTTCTGGAAAAGGGCCATCATCCGCAAAAGGCTGTCGAACAGCGCCTTTTCGCTGCCGCAGTCATAGGTACGGTAAAGCTCGTCCCATTCCTCAGCTGGAAGGAAACGTTGGTACCACTTCCCCTTTTTGCCAGGGTTGACGGAAAAATTGTGGTCAAAGCCAATCCGCCAGCCGGCCATCTGGTCAAAAGCATCCCGGACTGCGCCATGATACACCCCCTGCGCATAGGTAAACTCGCCCCGCCAAAGGCCTTTGGCGACATAAGGGACGACCCATAAAAACTCGTTGCAGCAGTCGGCAAATTCCTTGGCGCCGGGCTTTTTTGCCCAGTAGTCCTCGTCGGTAGCAGGCGGGACGGCCGGCAGGCGCTTGTCCTTGTCAAGCAGCAGCACCCGCATCCTATCTTCCAAGAAAGCTTCCTCCGCCTTATCAAGCGGCACAAGGGTCAGGTCGATACGGTTGCCGTCTGTAAACTGCATTAGGTAAATGAACCAATCGGAAAAGTCCGCGCCCGCCGGCTCCTGCTCGGCCCGGGTCTGCATGACGGCCCGTTCGCCGAAACGGTCGACCCAGTGCGGGTCGGCGAGGAAGCTTTCGTAATCGTCGACGGCAAAAACGATATCGAAATCCTGCCAGCGGTCCTTCGGCGCGTTGGGGTTGGCGCGGGAGCCGTTGAGCCAAGCCGCCCGGACGCGGCCGTCCCCTTCAGCAAACTCCATCAGCATCCCCATCATTTCCTGTTCAGAGCGGTAACACATAAAAGCTCCTTTCCTTGGCCGGACACGTGTTACTGGGAGAGTTCGCCGCGGGCCAGCGCCTTCAGATAGGCGTTGATGAAGCCGTCCAGGTCACCGTCCATAACAGCGCTCACATTGCCGGTTTCAAAACTCGTGCGGTGGTCCTTGACCATTGTATAGGGCATGAACACATAGGAGCGGATCTGCGAGCCCCAGCCGATAGCTTTCTGGTCGCCGCGGATGTCCTCGATCTTGTCCAGGTGTTCGCGCTCCTTAATCTGCAAAAGCTTCGCCTTCAGCATCCGCATCGCCATATCCTTATTCTGATACTGGCTGCGTTCGACCTGGCAGGCGACGACGATACCGGTAGGCAGATGGGTAATCCGCACCGCCGACGAAGTTTTGTTGACCTTCTGGCCGCCTGCGCCGCTGGCGCGGTAGACGTCGACCTGCAAGTCCTCCGGGCGGATATCGATTGTCGTGTCCAGCTCCTCCATCACCGGCATCACCTCCAGCGACGCAAAAGAGGTCTGCCGCCGGCCCGACGCATCAAACGGCGACACCCGCACCAGCCGGTGGATACCGTCCTCTGATTTCAGAAACCCGTAGGCGTTGCGGCCCTCAATCTGCACCGACGCGCTTTTCAGCCCGGCCTCGTCGCCGTCCAAATAGTCAAGCATCTTTACCGTGTAGCCGTGCGATTCGGCCCAGTGGCTGTACATCCGGTAAAGCATCTCCACCCAGTCCTGGGCCTCGGTACCGCCCGCGCCGGCATGGAAGGTCAGGATCGCGTCCTTGCTGTCATACTCGCCGGAAAGCAGCGTCGAAAGCCGCTGCGTCTCCATCCCCCGCTCTAAGCGTTCGAGCATCTCGTCAATCTCCGGCAGCATTGATGCGTCTTCTTCCTCGTTTGCCATCTCCACCATCGTCACCGCGTCCTCCCAGAGGCCTGACAGCGTCTCATACTCCGCCAGCGCCGATTTAAGCGTCCCGGTACGTTTCAGCACCTGCTGGGAATTTTCGGTATCGTCCCAAAACCCCGGCTGGGCCGCTTTCTGCTCCAGCTCGGCGATCTCCAGCTTCATCTTTTCAATCCCCAGCGCCCCGGCCAGCTCTTCCAGCCCAGGTTTCATATTACGCAGCGCTAAGCCGCGTTCTTCTAATTCCAGCATATTTTTTCCTCCGTTAATTCAAACTCTGCTTTCTATTATAAACGATTTTTCCGATTCTGTAAAGTCTAAAGTACGGGAGTTACGGGAGTACGAGAGGTACGGGAGTTACGGGAGTACGAGAGGTACGGGAGATACGGGAGATACGAGGAGTACGGTCGCTTTTGAAAAAGCTCCGCAAAACTTTTAATCGCCCGGATGCACGTCTGCACATATTTAAACGCCTACTGCGTCGATAACTGCTGCCAGTCGTGACAGAAACGCCGTGGGTTTTTATGTTAGAAATTCGGCTTGTTTGAGTTCCGATGTGGATTGTCTGTCGGCACAGCTGGCCCGTCCCCTGCGCCTGTTTATCGCTCCGTTATTTGTAACTCCCGTTTTAATGCCGCTTGTAAAACTGCGGAAAAGTTGATACCCTCACGTTCCGACATGGTGTTTAGCCACGCCGGGATTGTTAGGGTCTTTTTGACGGCCCTTCCATCATAATATTGCCGATACTCCAACGTATCGCACGCAACAAGGGAAACAAATTCGTCATTTCCCGCTTTAATCGCGGACACTTCCGAAGCCGTTGGAATATCCGCTTTTTCCTCTTCCAAATTATACAATGTCAAACACAGCACGTCGGAAGCCATTTCGTATGCGTCTTGGACGCTATCGCCTTGTGTATAGCAGCTTTCAAAGTCCGGAAAACGCACTGTATAAAACGCGCCTTCTTTTGCAAAAATCGCCGGATAAATATATTTTGCCATTTCCAAAACCTCCAATTATTACTTAGGACGTAGGTTTTATTCAAGCCCCGCATCCCGTTTAATGCTCTTTAACGTACCTTCTGCAATCTCCTTTGCGTGCCGCGGAACCGGAAATTTCTTTCCTGTTATCGGGCTATAATATATGTCGTGCCGTTTTCCATGTTGTAAGAATTTGATGTTGTTTTTGCTGAATAGCTTTAATAATTCGCTTAGTTTCACGTTTCCCCCTCACTCTCTGTTAGTATTATAGCACGTATAGACACGTATGTCAACAGCTTTTTATAAAAGTACGGGAGTACGGTCGCTTTTGAAGAAAGCCAAGCTTAGCAGAGCTAAGCTCGCAAAACTTTTAATCGCCCGGATGCACGTCAGCACATATTTAAACGCCTACTGCGTCGATGCGTGGAACCAAAGTGCTTATCGACGCAGTAGGCATTTATGGCTTTGCACACAGTTACCCTAGCGAAAAAAGTTTTACTCGATTTTTTTCAAAAAATCGCGGGTCCAGGGCAGAGCCCTTGGTCGCTCGCCGCAGCGAGCGAAATCCCCCTTCCAAAAAAAGGGCAGGAGAGCTCGAGGACCCTCCCGAGGGGTCCTCGTATGGGCCTTTGAGGCCCATAATACGACAGAACAGAACCTTTCATTTCTCCGGACAATCCAGTGAATTGTCCGGGCATAAGAGGTAAAAGGCTTTTAATGCTACTGATTTATATTGTCGTTATCATACACTCTAGAATTGTTTCGATTTTGCGTTGTTTTTCTAATTCCATTCCCTTGAATTTCTCAGCCAAGGGGCTCCAACGGATGGGTGTATCAACGAAAATATAAGCTGCCAGAACAAAGTCAGCCCCAACTTCGAGCACATTACAGATATCAATTAAAGTAGGCAAAGCAGGTGTCAACGCCCCTCGCTCAATCCTTGAAATCGAATTAGGTTCGATACCAATTTTCTCTGCAAGTTGCTCTTGTGTTAATCCGCGCTTTTTGCGTATACGTTGTATGACCTGTCCACCTTGTTTAAAATCCATCCGCTCGTCTCCTATCGTGAATTTATCCATATTTATTTCAGTTCTACACACCGACACAAAAAGCTTTCAATTTTAATCTTTTGAATCACTGCACGCCTTTGCATACAACGTCAAAATTTTTACAGCATCTTCGCGTTGAGCAGGAGATAAGGTGTGTAAAGTTTCGGCAAAAGGATTGTCAGCAGAAAGCGATAAACCACCAAACAGCAGATAATCAATGCTGATTTGCAGTGTCTTACTTAAACGGATCAATGTATCAAGCGATATACTCTTTTCGCCGCGTTCCACCATTTGATAAAAACGCAAACTAATACCGACTTGTTCGGCTACATATTCTTGCGTAAAACCAAGCGCCTTGCGTCTGCTGCGAAGACGTTCGCCAAATAAAAGCTGTTCACTGTGTGTCATAAGCAGTCACCCCTTATAGTTCATATTATACTACTTTAAGTTGCTTTTTTCGTCGAAATTTAAGTTGATAATACGAACTATTAAGTGTATAATTAGAATTGATGCAGAGCATCAAAGAAAATTCTCACCCACTTTACTTTTTGGAGGTATCCCTATGAAAGAAAAAATGACCGCGATTTTCAACGCTTTTGAAGGCTACATCGGAAACCAGGATGTTTTCGACATTGTTTACTCGAAAAAGTACGGCTATGTCTGGGTTTTCCCTGAAGACGACTTCACAGAAGTCTTTAAAACTCCAGAAAGAATGCTGGAACGGCTTTGCTTCGACCTTATCGGCGAAGTGGTCTTTTCCCCTCAAAACCCCGATGGCCATTACGAAACTATCCTGACGGAATACGACCGAACCGAGTCCCGCCGGCGTCTGATGGAAATCCTGTCAACAATAGAAACCGAGGAAAAAGCTGACGAATTGATAACCTACTACCTGGACAAATATCAGGAAAGGTACAAAATGCGTTAAATCTATGCGCTGCGCCCTGGGTCACAAAAAGGTAAAGAATTATTCTGAAAGAATTGTTTGATAATCCGGGAAATATATGCTATAATGGGCAGAGTAGAATATTTCCGGCGGCCGCTGGGCTGCCCCCAACTTCCACCAGGCGCTTTTCTCTGCGCCGGAAAGGCCGGATTATTATGTTCAAATACCAGGGCGCGCATTGCCCCTACTGTAAGAAAGAACTCACCCCCAACGACGAAATCCTGATCTGCCCCGAATGCGGCGCCCCTTATCACCGGGAATGCGTCAAGGAAAGCGGCGGCTGCGTCCTTACCGACCTTCACGAAAAAGGCGAAATGTGGCAGCCCCCCGCCGCCGCCTCCCACGCCAGCAGCGAGGCCCCGCCCTTCGACGGTATGGCCCCGCTGCGCTGCGGGCGCTGCGGCACCGTCAACCCGCCGGACAGGCTGTTCTGCGAGGTCTGCGGCCACGAGCTGAACAAAAAGTTTGAAGGGGACGCCCCCGGCAGCCCAAGCTTCGGCGCGGGCGGCGGAACGCCCGGCGGCTTCGGCCCTGCGCAAAACCAAGGCCCCAACGCCCAAGGCCCCGGCTTCGGGCCGGGCGTCCCCCCCTACCAAATGCCCTATAACCCCTATACCACCCCCTTCGGCGGGCTTGCCCCCGACGAGGAAATCGACGGGGTGTCGGTACATGACTTGGCAATTTACGTTGGAGACAACACCCACTACTTCCTCCCAAAATTCAAAGAATTCAAAAACAGCCGCCGGATCGTTAGTTGGAACTGGCCGGCGTTTTTCCTTGACTTCTATTACCTGATGTACCGCAAGCTTTGGGGCTGGGCAATCATGATGCTGGTGCTGAGCTTGCTTCTTTCGGCGCCTTCGCTGCTGATTACCGCCGAATCTGCGGTGCTGATGGTGAACGAGAACGCTTCGCTGCTGGCTGAACTGAACATCAACCCCGAAAAGCTGATCCTGCTGTCAAATTTCTTTTCATTCCTCTCGATGGGGCTGAAGCTTTTGCTGGCTACGACGGTCAATAGGCTGTATGCCAATAAGGCTTTTAAAGAGGTCAAGAACCTGAAAGCACAGTACGAAAACGCCCCCGATTACAGCATGAGGCTGCGGGCCAAGGGCGGCCCCAGCAGGATGGCTGTGGTCGTCGCGGCGGCGGTCACGATGGCGGTTTCGATGATTGTATCGGTGCTGACCATGACGCTGATGACGATGTAAAGGAGGCGGCTTATGAAAATCAGGAAAGCGGTTATCCCTGCGGCGGGTTTGGGAACGCGGGTGCTGCCGGCATCGAAGGCCATGCCTAAGGAAATGCTGCCCATCGTCGACAAGCCGGCAATCCAGTATATCGTCGAGGAAGCCGCCAAAAGCGGCATTGAGGAAATCCTAATCATCACCAGCCGCGGCAAAACAACGGTAGAGGACCATTTCGACCGCTCGCCCGAGCTTGAAGAGCGGCTGCTGAAAAGCGGCAAACAGGATGTCTACGACCAGATGGTTTCCATTTCCAGCCTTGCCAACATCTGCTATGTGCGGCAGAAGGAAACCAAGGGGCTGGGGCACGCTATCCTCTGCGCCAAGTCCTTTGTCGGCAGCGAACCGTTTGCGGTGCTTTACGGCGACGATGTCATCATCGGCGAAAACCCGGTCTGCAAGCAGCTTTGCGAGGCTTATGAGGAGCACGGGCTGGGGGTCGTGGGCATCAAAGAAGTCACCCCCGAGCAGATTAAGAAATACTCGTCTATGAAGCTCTCTCCCCTCTCGGGCCGGCAGTTCATGATTACTGATATGGTCGAAAAGCCCGCGACAATGGAGGAAACCTTCTCCCTCTATTCGATTCTGGGACGGTGCGTGCTGCCGCCGGAGATCTTCGGCATCTTGGAGCGTATCCCCTACGGCGTCGGCGGCGAGCTGCAGCTGACGGACGCGATGAAGGAACTGGCGCGGGATAAGGGCATGGTCGGCGTGGACTTTGAAGGCCGGCGCTATGATATGGGCAGCAAGCTGGGGATCTTAGAGGCGATCGTCGAAATCGGACTCGGCCACCCGGAGGTGGGAGAGGCGTTCCGGGCGTATCTGAAAGGGCTATCGCTGTAAGTTTCAAAAAATTTTACAGTTACACTCGTATCTGCTTGACATTTTCCGCTGTTTTAGATATAATAGTTATAGAAGATAAAAGGAGGCGGTTTGTATGGCTACTCAACTCGCTGCAACACCGACGGTAAAGGGCGAAGTTGCAAAAGCGATCCTTGAAGAAATGCGTCAAAAACCTACCAAAGCTTCAAAAAAAGGGGCTAAGAAACTCATAGCTAAGTTTAGCAAAATGGTGAAATAAATGCACTTTGAACGACTGTCCAAAAGGCATCTTCCATTGGTGGATGCCTTTTGTTGTATAGAGAGCAGCGACCTTCTTTCTCTATACAAATCAGATCAACGGCGGAGTATAAAAAAGCATTCAAAAGAGATGGAAGACTTTCTCAAAACTGAGGCCTTTGAAGAGCAAAAAATTGGTATGAACACAACCTACCTGCTCATGGATGAAGAAGCAGAAAAAATCCTAGGGTATGTATCGTTATGCGCCGATGCAATTAAGCTGGAACAGCAAGAACGCGAAGACGCAAACATTACATATGCTTCTGCTCCCGCTTTAAAAATCGCCCGTCTTGCTGTTGATACAAGCGTTATGCGGCGCGGCCTTGGTAAAATGTTAATTGAGTTTTCAGCTTATCAGGCAAAACTGGTTAAAAAGCACGCCGGCGTTTTTTATCTCACATTGGACTGCTATGAACATCGCGTTTCTTTTTATGAATCCTTAGGTTTTCAAAAAAACGGAATTCAGCCCGCGCAGCGGCTGATTAGTATGCGCTTGAATCTGGAGAAATATCTAGCTAGGTTATTATAAAATCGACAATCTAA
The DNA here is from genome assembly GCA_022793675.1 of Oscillospiraceae bacterium. Classification (GTDB taxonomy): domain Bacteria; phylum Bacillota; class Clostridia; order Oscillospirales; family Ruminococcaceae; genus Faecivivens. Next base: position 9,176 of record JAAWDH010000038.1, on the reverse strand, counting down.
AAGGAGGACTATCATGGTAAGGCACATTGTACTTTGGAATCTGGCGGAGGAAGCCGAAGGGCGGTCCAAGGCGGAAAACGCCGCGCTCTTAAAGGAAAAGCTGGAGGGCTTATGCGGGCAGATTGACGGCCTGCTGAAAGCCGAGGTCACGGTGAACATCAATCCCGCCGGCATCGACCTTTGCCTCTACAGCGAATTCGCCGACGAGGCTGCGCTGGACTTTTACCAGAACCATCCGCTGCATCTGGCGGTCAAGGAGATTGTCCACAAGGTCATCGTCAGCCGCGTTGTCCACGACGCGGTCATTTAAAAAGAGCGTAAAACTTTTTCCTTATCAATGGAAACCGGGGAGGGCGTTATGCCCTCTCTTTTTTTACCCAATTTCTTAAGTTTTGTCGATTTGGTCTTAGATTTTGCAAAACCTATTGCGGATCCCCCCTTTTTGTGCTATATTAAATCTGCAAAAAAGACGGGCCACGCTGTAGGCGCAAGGCCCGCGGAAAAGAGGGAAAGTCATGTTTTCAGTCAAAAATGTCACCAAAAAGTACGGCAAATTCACGGCCAACCAGGACATCAGCTTTGAGGTGCGGGACGGGGAGATCGCCGTGCTCCTAGGCCCCAACGGCGCAGGGAAATCCACCATTATCAAGTCCATTGCCGGGCTGCTGCGCTTTTCCGGCGAAATCACCATCAACGGCAGCCCCAACAAGTCGCTTGAAGCGAAGGCGGCGCTGGGGTATGTGCCGGAAATGCCGGCTGTATATGACCTGCTCACAGTTTGGGAACATATGGAATTTATCGCCCGAGCGTATAAGCTCGATAGCTGGCAGCAGGACGCCGAAGCTCTGCTCGCCCGCTTTGAACTCTGGGACAAAAAAGGCAAGCTTGGGAAAGAGCTGTCCAAAGGGATGCAGCAGAAAGTCAGCATCTGCTGCGCGCTGCTGCACCGCCCCCGCGTTATGATCTTCGACGAGCCGATGGTCGGGCTTGACCCCCACGCCATCAAAGAGCTGAAGGAGGTTTTCAAGGAGCTGCGGGCCGACGGCGCGTCGCTGCTGATCAGCACCCATATGCTGGACAGTGTTGAGGACTACTGGGACGTCGCCCATATCATGAAGGACGGCCGCTTTGCCGCCACTTTACGCAGCGGCCAGGTCACCGAGGCCGGCGAGACGCTCGAAGAGCTGTTCTTTTCTATCACGGAAGGCCAACCTAAGGAAGGCGGCGATGCAAAATGACCGCCATTACTTATCTTTTCTTTACGACAATCAAAAACTCTATCAAAGAACTGCGCAAAAAGCCGGGCAAACTGGTGCTTTTGCTGCTGGTGGCGGTGCTGATCGGTTTTTCGCTTGTCGGCGGCAATGCGGGCGCTAGCCTCAACGAAATGCGCGACCCCAGGGAACTGGAGGCAATCCTTTTTGCCTTTTACCTGGTTATGGCAGTCATGCTGATTTTGCAGGGGCTGCAGAGCGGCGCGACCTTTTATACAATGCCGGACGTAAATTTGCTGTTCCAGACGCCGGTACACCCAACGCGGGTGCTGGTTTACGGGCTGGTGCGGCAGATGGGCACCTCGCTGCTGATGGGGTTTTTCCTGCTGTTCCAGTACACGACGCTGCACGTCTGGTACGGCGTCAGTATCGGCGGGCTGCTGCTTATTTTTGTCACCTACGGGGTAGCGGTGTTCTGTGCCCAGCTGACGACGATGCTTTTGTACATCTTTACCGCCGGCAATGAAAAGCGGCAGAAGGCCGTCAAGGCCGGCATAGCCCTGCTCTGCGGCGGGCTTGCGGCTTGGGTGCTGGTTCCGGCTTTCGGCTCCGAGGCCCCTTTTGCCGCTATCGTCAACGCAGCCAGCGTACGCCCGCTCGACCTGTTCCCAATCGCCGGCTGGACAAAAGCAGCGGCAGCGGCGGCCTTCGGCGGCGGCGCCGGCAAACTGCTGATTGGGTTCGGCGCGGCAGCGGTATACTGCCTAGGCTTTATCCTGCTGATTACCCGTGCCCATGTAGACTTTTATGAAGATGTACTACAGGCGACCGAGGTCTCTTTTAATACGATTGCCGCCAAAAAGGAAGGCCGAATCCAAACCGTCCCCACCAAGGTCAAGGTCGGGAAGACCGGGCTTGGCGGCGGCAGCGGCTCGGCCGTATTTTTCTACAAGCACCAGTTGGAAGACCGCCGCGCCAAATCCTTCCTGCTCGACGGCACAAGTCTGCTTATGGCGGCAATGATCCTGATTGTGAGCTGGTTTGTGCGCGGCAGCGGGCTGCTGCCAATTTTCGCGCTGGGCATTTACTGCCAGATTTTTTCGACCATGGCCGGGCGGTGGATCCGGGAGCTGACGCTGCCCTACGTCTACTTGATACCTGAACCGCCGGCAAAAAAGCTTTGGATGCTCTGCCGGCAGAACCTGCTGAAGGTTGCAGTTGACGCACTGATCGTCATGCTTCCGGCGGGCCTTGTCCTTGGCGCGCCAGCCGCGGAAATCGCAGCAGCAATCGCCGCCAGGGCCGGGTTCGGGGTGCTGTTCATGGCGGGGACTATCCTCAATGAGCGGCTGTTCGGCGGCATGACCAACAAAATCCTCGTGATGATATTCTACCTGCTGGTGATGCTGACAATTGCAGCGCCAGGGATTGTGCTTGGGACGATTGTCGGCATGACGCTGGGCGGGTCGTTGGCGGCCGGGCTGCTGGTGACGCTTGGCTGGAACATCCTTTGCAGCGCCGCGATTATGTACCTTTGCCGGGGGCTGCTGGACAATGCCGAAACCTGATACGGGGGGTACGGGGAGTACGACGCTTTTTTGAAAAAAAGCTTGGCAAAAAACTTTAATCGCCCGGGTACCTGCCAGCACAAATTTGCACGCCTACTGCGTCGATAAAAGGAGAACGGGGGGTACGGGTCGCTTTTGAAGAAAGCCAAGCTTAGCAGAGCTAAGCTCGCAAAACTTTTAATCGCCCGGGCACCTGCCAGCACAAATTTGCACGCCTACTGCGTCGAAAGTTGTTACCAGTCGCGACAAAAACGCTGTGGATTTTTATGCCAGAAATCCGGCTTGCTGGATTTCCGACGCGAACTGTCTGCCGGCACAGCCGGCCAGCCGGCCAGCCGGCCAGCAGGTGTAGACAGGCCGGCAAAAATGTGGTAGAATAAAAGAAAACCAAAACAGGAGGTCGTACCATTATGGCATTGATGCAAGTTTCTTTCTTCTCTGAAGCGCTGGGGCTGAGCACCCAGATGAACGTCATCCTCCCCCAGCAGACCCGGGGCCAGATCGGCATGGAGGGCCGCGCCGCCTCGGGCAAAACCCCGGTACTCTACCTGCTGCACGGCATGAGCGACGACCACAGCATCTGGCTGCGGCGCACGTCAATCGAACGTTATGTAGCTGATATGGGGCTGGCGGTGGTGATGCCAACCACCCACCTGGGCTGGTACACCGATATGGCCCACGGCAACCGTTACTGGGAATTTGTCTCCGAGGAGCTGCCCAAAATCTGCCATTCCTTCTTCAACGGGCTTTCCGACCGCCGGGAGGACACCTTTGCCGCCGGGCTTTCAATGGGCGGCTACGGCGCGCTGAAGCTGGGGCTGTGCGCAGCCGGCAAGTTCGCGGCGGTGGCGTCGCTGTCGGGTGCGGTCGGCGTCTGCTCGAAGTACGACCACCACGACAATGACAACGGCACCTTCTGGACGGATATTTTCGGGCCGGCGGACAAAATGCCTGGCAGCGAAAACGACCTGTTCACTCAGGCCGAGGTGCTGAAGGCATCCGGCAAACCGCTTCCTAAAATCTACCAGTGGTGCGGTACCGAGGACTTCCTCTACGACCAGAACGTCAAAATGCGCGACCATTTGCAGGCGCTGGGCTACGACGTGACCTATGAGGAATCCCCCGGCGACCATCAGTGGAAGTACTGGGACGAAAAAATCCAGACAATCCTCAAGTGGCTGCCGCTGAAATAAGGGGGGACTGCCATGCGGGCTGATTACCACATTGGCCAGGCCGACCGGCAGGGCGCGCGCTACGCCATCCTGCCCGGCGACCCCGGGCGGGTGGAAAAGATTGCGCGTTTCCTGGATTCGCCGCAGTTCCTTTGCCGCAACCGGGAGTATGAAACCTGGATCGGCAGGCTGGAGGGCCAGCCGGTGCTCTGTATGTCCACCGGCATGGGCGGGCCGTCGGCAGCAATCGGCGTCGAGGAGCTATGCGCGGCCGGCGTACATACCTTTATCCGGACCGGCACCTGCGGCGGCATGGCGGAAGAAGTGCAGGGCGGCGACCTGATCGTCGCCAACGCCGCCATCCGCGCCGAAGGTACAACGAAGGAATATGTACCAGCCGAGTTCCCAGCCGTATCAAATTTCACCGTAACCTCTAAACTCCTAATGGCCGCCAAACAGCTTGTCGGGCCGGGACGCCTGCACTGCGGCGTCGTCCAAAGCAAAGATTCCTTCTACGGCCAGCACGCCCCCGAACGGATGCCGGCCGGCGAAATGCTGGCCCAGCGCTGGAACGCCTGGAAAATGGCGGGCTGTTTGGGATCGGAGATGGAGGCCGCAGCGGTCTTTATCACAGCGGCTGTCCGCCGTGCGCGCGCAGGCTGCGTGCTGAACGTCATCGCCAACCAGGAACGCGCCAAAAAGGGCCTCCCCAACCCCGAGGCCTACGACACCGAGGCAGCGGTGAAAACCGCCGTCGAAGCCATGCGTCTCTTAATCCAGGAAGACGCCGCAGACCCTGCCGCCTTCTAAAAGAAAACACGCGCCAACCTCAAGCCGGCGCGTGTTTCTTATTATCTATTGGAACTTACAGCTTGACAATCTCGCCGTAAACAACGCCCGCACAGCCTGCTGCGTTGGCTTCATCGGTGTCGAGGTGCATAGCCGCCGAGAACTTCTCGCTCACCCGCACGACAACGTCGCCAAAAATGGTTTTGCGCTCCGGTGTCTCAATCTTCACCCACACAACGTCTTTGTCGGCAACGCCCCTAGCCGCCGCCTCGTCGGGGGTAAAATGGATATGGCGCTTGGCGATGATGACGCCCTCGCTGATTTCCAGTTCGCCCGCTGGCCCGACCAGCTTGCACCCAGCCGAACCGGCAATATCGCCCGATTCGCGGATAGGCGCAGTCACGCCCAGCGTCCGGGCGTCCGACGCGCTGATTTCAACCTGGGTCGCGCTGCGTTCCGGCCCAAGGATCGACGCCGCAAACTGGCCCTTCGGCCCGACGACGGTCACTTTTTCGGTGGTGGCAAACTGCCCCGGCTGGGAAAGGTCCTTTTTGTTGTGCAGCTCCGCGCCCGCGCCAAACAGCGCTTCCAGCGCTTCATGGGTTACGTGCAGATGCCGCGCAGAGGTCTCGACAATAAATTTCTGATCCATGATGACAATTCCTCCGTTGTTCAAAAGTAGCAGGCAAACGCCCTAAGGCGCGCCTCACACTTTTATTATAGACCTTTTGGACAAGCAGGTCAAGGGTTATTTGCAGCGTTTTGGCAGCGCGGGTCCAAAAAAAGGCGGATTGCGGTCCGGGTTTCGCCGTTGACGTCGACATCCACAAAGGACGGCGTGCAGACCAGGTCCAGCTCCGACTCCAAGAACTGCCGCGCCACAGCCACTGATTTCATGGCCTGGTTAATGGCCCCCGCGCCGATAGCCTGCAGCTCTGCCTGCCCACTTTGACGGATTGCGCCTGCGATAGCGCCCGCCACCATGTTGGGGGTAGAAACTGATGATACTTTAAAAATTTCCATGTTGTTCCTCCTGTTTGGGCACGGCCGGCTAAGCACACGCTGACTGACGTGGCGGCGGGGTTGCTGATGCGCTTCCGGTAAAGGCCCTGCGTCGCCGGCGGTTTCCCCGCGCGGCGCTGACAAAAGCAAAAAGCCTGGGGCCTGTTTGCAGACGGCTTCCAAAAGGTATTTTTAGACACTTTTCAGCGCCGTCCGAATCCCTACGATCATATTATAACTTATTTCGTTATTTTTTGCAAGGGGGTTTTGGGTATTTTTTGAAATTATTTAAGTGAAAAACGTTCTATTTTTGTACATTTACCATTTTTTTCCAGAAATTCCAGCAATACCCCTTCCATTTTGCAAGGGCCGTCCGGCACGTTAAAGCGCACAGGCAGCCTGGTAGTCATCCGCCGGACGATCACTTCCGGCGCAGTGCCTAAGATGGAACGCACAGGCCCGGTCATCCCCAGGTCGGAAATATACCCTGTCCCCTTTTCAAGGATCACCTCGTCGGCGGTCTGGACGTGCGTATGCGTCCCAACCACCGCTGAAACACGCCCGTCAAGGTAGTAGGCTAGCGCCATCTTTTCACCAGTAGCCTCTGCATGGAAATCAACCACCGTAAAATCAGCCTTCACCTTTTCGAGGATCCGGTCGCAGACAACAAATGGGCTATCCGCAGGGTCGAGGTAAACCTGGCCCGCCAAATTGATCACCAAAAGCCGAAAGCGCCCGGCATCCAGCACAAAAAAGCCGCTGCCAGCTATAGACGCCGGATAATTGGCGGGACGCAGCAGATTAGGATGCCCATCCAAGTATTCCTGAATCTCCCAGCGCCGCAGCGAATGGTTCCCGCCAGTAATCACATCTACGCCGCTGTCAAAAAGGAAATTCGCAGACTGGGGCAAAACGCCATTGCCAGCGGCCGAGTTTTCACCATTGCAAACCACAACATCCACCTTATTAGCCTGTTTGAAGGCCGGGAGCCTCCGGCGCAGGAATTCGCAGCCGGGCGGCCCGACCACGTCGCCGATCATTGCGACCCGCATTAAACCTCCCCCTTTCCGCTGCACTGGCGGAGCAGCGCCGCCAACTCATCCTCAGAAAAACAATATCTCTTATCGCAAAAATGGCAGCAGACCTCCGCGCCGTGATCTTCCCGGATCATATCAGCCAGCTCTTCCGGCCCTAAGCTGACCAGCGCCCGCTCCACCCTGCCGCGACTGCAAGGGCAGTAATAGCTCGGCCGGCATTCATCAAGGATCTGCGGCCCAAGGCCGTCAAGCAGCTGTTTGCAGAGGGCCTCCGGCGACATACCGCTGTCAAAAACTGCCGAAACCGGCGGAAGCCCCGCGATGTTCTGCTCCAGCTGACTGATGGATCCCTCGCCGGCAAACGGCAGCAGCTGCACCAAAAACCCGCCTGCCGAACGCACGGTGAGGTCGGGGTTCACCAGCACCCCCAGCCCGCAAACCGTCGGGGTCTGCTCGCTGACCGCAAAATAGCTGGTAATATCCTCCGCAACCTCCCCCGAAACCAGCGGGACTTGGCCAATGTACGGCTCCCGCAGCCCCAGGTCGCGGATCACCGACAGCGACCCCGCCCTTCCTACCGCTCCGCCTACATCCAACTTGCCCTTTTCATTTAAGGGCAGCTCAACCACTGGGTTCTGCGGGCTGACCCGGACGCGGCCCTGCGAATCTGCCGCCGCAATCAGAACGCCTGCCGGCCCGCCGCCGTCTAGGCGCAGCGTAACCGTATCCCCTTCCCCTTTCAGCAGCCAACCCATCATTGAAGCCGCCGTCAGCAGCCGCCCGGCAGCCGCCGTTATCACCGCAGAGGTGCGGTGGATCTGTTCAGCGCGCCGCACCAAATCGGTAGAGTCAATGGCCATTGCCATCACCGAACCATCGTCAGATAAAGCACGAGTCAAAATCGCCATACTATCCATTCGGCAGAGCCTCCCTGGCCCCGCCTTCCTTTCTATTATTTAGAATTTCCCCTCATCGCGCAGACGGGGCGCTCTGGCGGAAAATATCCTGCCGATCAGGATCCAGCCGCGCCGCATAGACCAGCCGCTCGGAATCGGGGCGGGGCGGCGAGAAACTATCGGCATCGTAAACCGCCTCCAACCGCAGCCCCGCCGCTTCAAGCGCCGAAAGCACCTCCCCGCGGGTATAGGCCCGCTCCCCGAAACTATCCTCGCGGCGGATATAACGCCCTTCCCCATCGGGCAGGAAAAAGTCCAGCGTCATCTCCACCAGGTTCCCCTCCCGCAGGGTGTTCTGCCAAACACAGTAAACCTCGTCCAAATCGTAAACAAAGGTATTATTGCGCAGCACCCGCTGATGCTTATACACCGTATTCAGGTCAAAAACAACCACCCCATCGGGATGGAGAAAAAAGGCCGCCTTTTTGATTGCGCGGCAGAAATCCCCGTAATCCGTCAGGTGGTTTAAGCTGTCCAGCGCCGAAACCACAACGTCGACCGTGCCGTATAAATCCAGTTCTGTCATATCCTGGCAAATATAGGTAATATCCAGCCCGCTAACCATCCGCTTTTCCATTGCACAGCCCAGCATCCCAGGCGAATTATCCACCCCGATTACGTCGTAGCCAAGCCGGGCCATAGCCTCGCAGAGGCTGCCCGTCCCGCAGCCCAGCTCCAGCAAAATCCCGCGGAATCCGCCATTTTTGCGAATCACCTCATCAAAATAGGAAGCGCGCTTTGGGTAATCAATCTCCCTAGTGAGAATATCATAGACAGCTGAAAAATCCATATATTCACTCATCAGATGCCACCCCATTGGCGCGGTCCATCCGCTCGAACAGCACCTTATAGCCGTCGCAGCCGTAATGCAGCGAACGGTTGACGCGGCTGATGGTGGCGGTAGAAGCGCCGGTTTCCTGAACGATAGCGCTGTAGACTTTGCCTTCGCTGAGCATTTTAGCCACTTCCAGGCGCTGCGCCAGGGCCTTCAGCTCCGGCACAGTACACAAATCCTCAAAAAAGTTATAGCATTCCTCAACAGTTTCCAGCATCAAGACAGCTTGGAACAACGTTTCAACATGAAGTTCGCGCAATTTCTGATTCATAGCAAAGACCTTCCTCTCGCAGCGTTTTTTACACGTTCTTATTTTAACACTCCACAGCACGAAAGTCAAGCAGCGGGCGGCGGGCGCAGCCCGCTTTTAAACTTGCATTTGCCCGAAGGGAAAATGCAAGTCCTGCCGATACGCGTTGCCGTCGGGCAGAATGCTCCGTTCCGCTTTATTCGCCGCATTAGGCAAACCACGCCGTCACTTCCCCGCAGCATAGCCGTTATGTGCATCGAATTTTCCTTCACCTTTATGCGGGCGGGGCGCGAAGCGCCCCGCTATGACGCGCTGCGTAAGCAGCGCGAAGGCCGTGCGCACGGCCTTTCCCG
>JAAWDH010000037.1 GCA_022793675.1 Oscillospiraceae bacterium | reverse complement strand
TGAGGGAGCCCCGAGGGATACCTCCCTCGGGCGCGCTTTTTTGCCTACTTTGTTGTCGCGTGACAACAAAGTAGGTCGGCATATCGGGACGAAACCCGATTTTGATGAAGGAGCGCCCGCAGGCGCTCCATCCTTATAAATCTTATAAAAAATTATTCCCCCCTTTTGCTTGGCATTCGCAGGATCAGACGCAGTAAAGCCCTTCCGTTGAACGGAACCAACGGATACAAATAACACCGCCCAGAAAGGGTCCTCGTCGCTGCAAGCGTCGCCGCCAGCAGCGCAAGCCCGCCAACAAACCCCCAGACATCCCCTACCGCTATCAGCACCAGCAACAGAATCCGGAACAGCTTAAAGGCGTACCCCAACTCAAAGCTGGGCTGGGTAAAATTAGAAATTGCTACAAACGCCATATACAGCACCACTTCCGGTACAAACCAGCCGGCCTTTACCGCAAAATCCCCCAATACCAGCGCTCCCACAACGCTGAATGTCCCCGCCAGCGGCGCAGGGGTGTTGAGGCTGGCAAGCTTCAGCCCGTCAATAACGAACTCCAACACCAATAACTGCCAAATCACCGGCAGATCCCCCGGCTCCTTAATCAGCAAAAAACCTGCCCATTGCGGCAGAACCTCCGGATGCTTAGTCAGCAGGTACCATACCGGCGTGAAAAAAATCGTCAGCAGGAAAATAATCCCCCGCACCAGCCGCAGATAGCTTCCCACCAGCGGCGGAAAATAATAATCGTTCGTGTCCTGTGTGAAATCGAAAATCGACACTGGCAGCAGCATCACCGACGGCGAATTGTCCACCAGCACCGCAACGCTCCCTTCCAGCACTGAAGCCGCCGCTGCATCCGGGCGTTCTGTGTAACGGATTCTTGGAAAAGGGTTTATGCCAAAGCGCACCAGCTCCTCCGCCAGGCTTTGCTGCCCCAACGGCAAAGCGTCCGCCCCCATCTGCCGGATCTTTTCCCTAAGCCGGCTTAAAAAGGCGCTGTCTGCCCGCCCAGCCATATAACAGAGCACAATGTCCGTATGGGAGCTTTCCCCAGCCGTGACAATCTCCATCGTCAGCCGCGGGTCGCGAATCCGGCGGCGGATCAGCGCGGTATTGAACACCAGCGTTTCCACAAACCCATCCCTGGCCCCCCGCAGCACCCTGTCGTCTTCCGGCTCCGATACCCCGCGCACCGGATAGGTGCGGGCGTCGATTAGGATCCCGCCGGCGTACCACTCACAGAGCAAGCAAAGCTGCCCTGATAGGATTGCCGTTACCATCGCCGCCGGATCTTCCGATACGGAAGCTTCCAGATAGGAAATATTCTGCCGGGCAAAGGCTTCCGCCGACGGGACGTCTGCCTGTTCCGGCGTCAGCTTCATCAGGTATTCCATCATCTTTTCCATCATCTCGTCTTTGGCAAAGCCGTCCACGAAGTAAAGCATCGCCTTTTTACCGCCGATTTCCATGGATTTCCCTACCAGGTCAAAGCTCCTGCCCATCCGCAGAAGCCCTTCCATCTGCCGGATTTCCTGTTCATATTGCGTACGCCCATACTGCGTGCACTCATGGCGCTTGTCCTTTTCCATCTATGCCCCTCCATTCCATTTGCTGCCAGTCTGCCCGGAAAATTGCCCCTTATTCTTGAATAACCCCCTTTAGGAATTACCCAGTGTGAAAAATTCATAAAATGGCTACAGTACATTTGCTTTTAGCTGTTATAATAAAATATTATGGATTAGACAAGCTGACATTGAACGGAGGCCTTTTATGGAAGATACGCAGAAAACAAGGCTGTTTGAAGAAACGCCGATCCCCAAAGCAGTGGCTACGCTGGCGATCCCCACTGTCCTAAGTTCGCTGGTCATGGTCATTTACAACCTGGCCGACACCTATTTTGTCGGGATGACCGGCGACGCTATCCAGAATGCCGCCGTCACGCTGGCGGCGCCGGTGCTTCTGGCGTTCAACGCTGTCAACAACCTTTTCGGCGTAGGCTCGTCAAGCATGATGAGCCGGGCGCTGGGGCGCAAGGATTACGACACCGTCTACCGCAGCTCGGCCTTCGGCTTTTACTGCGCGCTGGTCTGCGGGGCGCTGTTTTCATTATGCTACACCCTTTTCCAGGGGCCGCTGCAGCAGCTGCTGGGCGTAACGCCGGAAACGGCCCTTGCAACCGGCGGCTACCTGCGCTGGACGGTGAGCTGCGGCGCGGTGCCCTCCATTTTGAACGTAGTCATGGCCTATTTGGTGCGCTCGGAAGGGGCGACCCTCCACGCGAGCATCGGTACCATGAGCGGCTGCCTGTTAAATATCATCCTCGACCCCATTTTCATTCTCCCTTGGGGGCTGGGCATGGGGGCCGCCGGGGCCGGGCTTGCTACTTTTATTTCCAACTGCGCCGCCTGCTTGTATTTTTTCATCCTGCTGTTTGTCAAGCGCGGGCGCACCTATGTCTGCATCAAGCCGGCAATGGCGCTGTGCAAAAAGGAAATCGTCCTTGGCATTTGCAGCGTCGGCATCCCTGCTTCCATCCAAAACCTTTTAAACGTCACCGGCATGACTGTGCTGAACAATTTCACAGCCTCCTTTGGCTCCGACCCTGTGGCGGCGATGGGCATCGCCCAGAAGCTGAACCAGATCCCTTTCCATGTCGCGCTGGGCACCTCGCAGGGCATTATGCCCCTGGTCAGCTATAACTATGCCAGCGGCAACACCCCCCGCATGAAAAAAACCTTCATCTTTACCGCCAAAATCGCGCTGGGCTTTTTGATGCTGACCGCGGTAGCCTATTATCTGACTGCCGGCTGGCTGGTGCAGCTGTTCATCAACAACGACGTTGTCGTCGCATACGGCACCCGCTTCCTGCGGGGCTTCTGCCTGAGCCTGCCCTTCATCTGCATGGACTTTCTGGCGGTGGGCGTTTTCCAGGCCTGCGGCATGGGCAGCAAAGCCTTTGTCTTTGCGCTGCTGCGCAAAGTGATCCTGGAGATCCCGGCGCTGTACATCCTTAACTGGCTTTTCCCGCTTTACGGCCTTGCCTATGCCCAGTTTGCTGCAGAGCTTGTCCTGTCGGCAGCGGCGGTTATTGTGCTGACGCGGCTTTTCAGGAAGCTTGAACAGGAAAACCCGCGCCTTGGCCGCCAGGGTACTTAAACAGGAGGGGGAAATGGCAGGTTATATTGTCTACTGGCCGGGGGAACAGGTCAAAAAGCTGAAAAAAGCAGGCGACACCGGGCCTATCCGGGTAGTGCTGGGCAGCATCCACGCCAAGATGCCGGCAATTTCCAGCGTCAAGCCGGGCGACGTCGTCTATCCGGTTACGCTGGAAAAGGGCGTTTTGCAGGTACTGGCCCGCCTGCCGGTCGAGCGGGTGGAGAGCGCCTTCGATTACCTGCTGCGGGAAACCGGCGACAGGCGGGCCGCCCTGATCCCCCGCGGCGTGGCCTATGAGGAAATGTGGAGCACAGGGCCGATATTCCTCTGCGGCGATGAAATAAGGTATTACGAAAACCCAGAGGAGCTGCCGCCGGCGGTTACGCGGGTAGAATACCTGGCCGCCCGCCGGCCCGCCGCCCATCTTGCCCACGAGGAACCTTTCAACTGCTGCGCTAAAACTGCTGTTTCCGGCAGCGGCGGCTCGCCGATAAGGCCAAGGCCCATCCCCGCTGAGAAAATCCCCAGCCTTCTGTTCGGCTCCAGCAAAGCGAAGCAGAAACCCTTGAAGCTGAACGCCCAGGGGAAGCTGACATCCCTTTCGCTGGCGGGCGTAACCCGCAGGATGAGCGATGAAACAAAGCTCTATTTTGACACGCTCTTTGATGGAGAAACTTAAAGGAGGGCCCCTCATGCCGTTTGATTTTAAAAAGGAATACCGGGCTTTTTATCAGCCGAAAGCTGTTCCGGAAATTATCGAAATCCCGCCGATGAACTTTATCACCCTGCGGGGCCGCGGCGACCCCAACGAGGAAAACGGCGCTTACCAGCAGGCCGTCGGCGTTTTGTACGCCGTCGCCTATACCCTCAAAATGAGCGGGAAAAGCGGCCGGCAGCTGGAGGGCTTTTTTGATTATGTGGTGCCGCCGCTGGAAGGCTTTTGGCGGCAGGGGGACAATGGGGTTATCGATTATGCCGACAAATCCTCTTTCAGCTGGGTTTCGGCGATCCGGCTGCCTGATTTTGTGGATAGGGAAGACTTCGCCTGGGCGGTGTCGGAGGCCCAGCGCAAAAAGAAGCTCGACTGCGGGAAGGCGGAATTCCTGACCATAGCGGAAGGGCTTTGCGTGCAGATGCTGCATCTGGGCAGCTACGACAGCGAGCCTGCTTCCGTCGCCCTGATGGACGAATATATCGCCCAAAAAGGGTACCAAAACGATTTTTCCGCCGAGCGGCTGCACCACGAGATCTATCTTTCCGACCCCCGCAGGACGCTGCCTGAAAAGTGTAGGACCGTCCTCCGCCACCCCATACGCAAAATATAGCAAACCAAAAGGCCCCGGCTGCGTCAAAACAGCCAGGGGCCTTAGCCGTAGGCGGGAGCCGTGAGCTTTTTATGATAAAACTGTAATTTTTTTTGGAACAGGCCCCGCCCTTCCCTTTTTGCCGACAGAAAAGCCCGGAAGCTATCAAAAGCTTTCCCGCTGCACCTTGACAGGAAGGGCAAAATGTAGGATAATAAACACAAGGGAAGCCGGACGGGCAAACCGCGGCCCCTATACTGTAAAGCAGCTTCAACGGGAGGTTTTGCCATGAAAAGAAAGTTTGCTGCGCTCTTCATCGTTTTTGTGCTGGCGTTCACCGCCTTTCCAGCGTCTGTTTCCGCCGAGGTGGACCCGGTTACAGGCTTTACGGTAAACAGCCAGGCCGCCTATCTGGTCAACAACGAGACCGGCATGGTAATCTATCAGAAGAACGCCCAGACGCCGATGTACCCGGCGTCGCTGGTTAAAATTATGACGGCCATCCTGGCTATCGAAAACTGCAGCGACCTGGAGGGGACGGTCGTTACTGCGCCCTACTGGGTTTTTGACGAGCTTTATGGGCAGAACGCTTCCAACGCCGACATCCGCCCCGGCGAGGAGGTGCGGATGATCGACCTGCTGTACGCGCTGATGCTGCGTTCGGCCTGCGAAGGGGCGGGGATTATCGCCGGGCATATCGGCAATGGCGACCAGGCGGCTTTTGTGCGGATGATGAACGACAAAGCCAAGGAGCTGGGCTGTACAAATACGAATTTCGTCAACCCCCATGGCCTGCATAACGACAACCAGTACACGACGGCGGAAGATATGTATAAAATCACCAAATATGCGATGAGCCTGCCGATTTTTGCCCAGATCTCCACCAGCAACCGCTACACCATGCCCGCCACCAATAAACACAGCGAAGAGCGGGTGATTTCCCATACCTGCGCGATGATGGACCCCAACCGCGGCGGGGCCTGGTATTACGAATATATCCGCGCCATCAAAACCGGTTCCACCAACGAATCCGGACGGAACCTGGTCACCTGCGCCGAAAAGGACGCCTACAGCTACACCCTGGTGACCATGGGCGCGCCGATGTACTATGAGGACGGCAGCCCCATCAGCGACAACCTGACCTATGTCGACGCCAAAGCCCTCTATGAATGGGCCTTCAACAACTGGGCCGTGCGCACGGTGGTCAAGACCTCGTCGGTCAAGGGGCAGGTCAAGGTCAATATGGTCGAGGATAAGGACGTGGTCAATATCTTCCCCTCCCGGGACGTGGAGCGGCTGATGCGCAAGGACATCGACCTAAGCTCGCTCCAGGAGCTGAAGGACTATGTGGAGGAGATTGACGCGCCGGTGGTGGCCGGGCAGGTCTTAGGGACGCTGGAGATCAAGCTGGCCGACGAAACCATCGCCAAGGTCGACTTGGTAGCCGGGGAGAGCTTGGAGCGCAGCGACTGGCTTTTCTTCCTGCGGCGGCTGAAAAACTTTTTCACCTCCACCGCCTTTAAGCTGACGGTGGCCGGCATCATCCTGCTTGCAGGGCTGTACATCGCCTATATGGTAACTTATAACAAAAAGCGGCGCAAGAAACGCCGCAAGGCAAGCGGCAGCAAACGCTTTTGACAGGTTTGAGGTGAGGGGTATGGCAGTAACAGTAAGGGGGGCCGGAGCGGCGGATGTGCCGCTGTTGGCCAAGCTTGCCGACGAGATCTGGAGGCAGCATTTTATCCCGATCATCGGCGAAAAACAGGTGGACTATATGCTGGACTGGTTCCAGGACACCGAAGCGATAGCGGCCCAGATGGCGGAGGGGATGGCCTATTTCCTGGCTTACGCCGACGGGGAGGCCGTGGGCTACTGCGCCTGCAAGCAGGAGCCGGAAAAGCTCTTTTTAAGCAAACTCTATGTCCGGGCGGCGTTCCGCGGCCAGGGGGTCGGCCGGGCGCTGTTTGACGCGGCCTGCGGCTGCCTGGAGGGCCGGAAGGCGGTTTATCTGACCGTCAATAAGCACAACAGCCGCACCATCGCCATCTATAAGCGGATGGGCTTTGCGGTCACCGATTCGGTGGTCGCCGAGATCGGCGGCGGGTTTGTGATGGACGATTATATCATGACAATGCAGATGGAGGAGTAAAGGTATGTACAGGGACTATCGGCCAAAAATCCATTTTACGCCGCCGGCCATGTGGATGAACGATCCCAACGGGCTGGTGTGGGAGAATGGGCGGTATCATTTTTTCTACCAGTACCACCCCTACGATACGCTGTGGGGGCCGATGCACTGGGGGCACGCAGTTTCCCCCGACCTGCTCCATTGGGAGCATTTGCCGGCAGCGCTGTCGCCCGGCCAGCTCGGGGCCGCTTTTTCAGGCAGTGCGGTTTACGATAAGCAGAACTGTTCGGGGTTCGGCGCTTTCGGCAAAGCGCCGCTGGTCCTCCTCTACACCAGCCACGGCGAGTATGAGCAGCAGTCGCTGGCTTGGAGCTTGGACGGCGTCCATTTCACGCCCTATGACCAAAACCCGGTTATCCCCAACCAGGCCTTTAAGGATTTCCGCGACCCGAAAATTTTCTGGAACAGCAAAAAAGGGCGCTGGGGGCTTACGCTGGCTGCCGGCGACCGGGCGATGTTCTATGGTTCGGACGACCTAGTCCATTGGGAAAAGACCGGCGAATTCGGGCCTGGGGGCAACATGGCGGCAGGCGTCTGGGAATGCCCGGATCTTTTCCCGCTGACAGCGCCGGATGGGGAAGAGGTCTGGGTACTGGTGGTGAGCATGATCTGCCAGGAAGGGCAGTCAAACCCCGGCGACACCCAATATTTCCTGGGAAATTTTGACGGGGAAGCCTTTGTCTGCACAAAGCCCTTTACAGAGCCAGTGTTTTTGGATGCTGGGCGGGACTGCTATGCTGGCGTGACCTACCAGAACACCAATGAGCGGATCTTTATGGGCTGGGCAAGCAACTGGGCCTACGCCCGGGAACTGCCGACGGGCTGTTTCCGCGGGCAGGCCACCCTGCCGCGCCGGCTGTCGCTGAAGGAGACCCCCTGCGGCCTGCGGCTGGCGGCCGAGCCGATGGCGGCGGGCAGCCTATTGGGCGCGCCTGTGCCGCTTGAGGGCGAGGTGCGCCTTCCCGGCGAGACCTTCGCTGTCCGGCTGAAAGGCGAAGGGGCTTGCAGCCTCATGCTGAAAAACAATCTGGGCGAGGTATTGCGCTATTCCGTCAATGGGCAGAATGAGCTGGTAATTGACCGGCGGGAAGCGGGGCAGGGCGGTTTCTCGCCGCTGTTCACAGCGCCTGCCTACGCCTGCGCCGCCCGCCGCCGGCTTTTTGACGGGCCTTACCAGCTGGAGCTTATTTTCGACGTGTCCGTGGCCGAACTTTTCATGGACGGCGGCACGGTTGCCGCTACAACCCTCGTTTACCCCACCGTCCCCTACGATACCGTTGCTGTAGAGGGCGCGTCGGGCGAGCTTTATCCCATTAACCTTTAATTAGGAGGGACGGAAGATGTACGATTTTATCAGTATCGGCGAAATGTTGATTGATTTTACCCCCTGCGGCGTTTCGGAGGGGGGCGCGCCCCTTTACCAGCCCAACCCCGGCGGTGCGCCGGCCAACGCGGCCTGCGTGATGGCAAAGCTGGGGCGGAAGGCCGCTTTTATCGGCAAGGTTGGGGCTGACGTTTTTGGCGCGAGCTGTAAGAAGGCACTTGAGGATGCCGGCTGCGACAGCCGCTACCTGGTCTTTTCGGAAACCTTGGGGACGACGCTGGCGTTTGTCACCCTTTCCCCCGACGGCAATCGGGACTTCTCCTTTTACCGCAACCACACCACCGCCGACGTCAGCCTTTCGCCGGCCGATATCCCCGCCGAAGCCTACGGCGGCGCCAAAATCTTCCATTTTGGCTCGGTGTCGCTGACCCAGAACCCCTCCCGCAGCACCGTTTTGGCGGCGGTTAAGCGTGCCAAGGGGCAGGGGGCGCTGATTTCCTACGACCCCAATTACCGCGTGCCGCTATGGCGGTCGCCCAAACAGGCGAAGGCGGCGATTTTGGAGGGGCTGCCTTTATGCGATATGCTGAAGATTTCCGATGAGGAGCAGCGCTTCCTGTTTGACGACCTGCCGGAGGATGCGGTTGGGGAACTGCTCCATAGCCAGTACGGCATTGCCCTTGCCGTTATCACCAAGGCCAAAAATGGCTGTACCGCCTACCTGAACGGCAAGCGGTACGATTCGCCAGCTTATGATGTCAAAACGGTTGACACCACCGGCGCAGGGGATTCCTTCTGGGCGGGGCTGCTGCTGCGGCTTTTGGAGTCGGGCAAGCAGCTTGATATGCTTTCCGACAGCGAGGTCGCCGGGATGCTCCAATTCGCCAATGCAGTGGGCAGCCTTGTCACCGCCAAAAAAGGCGCGATTGCCGCTGTCCCCAGCCGCGAGGAAATCGAAGCCTGCATCCGGGAAGGGAAGGTCCTTTAATCTTCGTCGTCATCGTCTTCATCATCGCCGCTGACCAGTTCCCCAAGCCGCATCCGGCGCGCTTCTTTCATCTCCTCCACCTGTTCGTGGATCATCTCTTTGACATCCATTGGGTTGCGGATGTTCTTCAGCGCCAAGCGCGGGGTGGTCTTATCGGAAGAGAGGAGGGTGACGGTCCCTACCTGGAAGATCCGCTGCCCCAGCGTCACCGTCAGGCTGATATCTTGGATGCGGTACAGCAGCGCTTCCTCAAAGCGGGTGTTGAGCAGCCCGGTCTGTACAAAAACCCGGTCTTCCGACAGGGCGTATTGGGTGAAAGTCAGCGGCAGGCCAAGGATCCGTTTACGGTCCTGCCAGATCATTTTGATTCTGCCTGATTTTATCATTGATGTACTCCTTCCTATGCTGCGCGTGTTGTTCCTACTCCCATTATAAAGGAATTGCGCTGGAAAAACAAGATTTTTCTGTGAACAGCTGGAAAAATAGTATACAAACCAATTTATATTCTCACAATAGATACTGAATTGATTATAAGGAGGATTTTTATGCCTTGCACCATCCATCCCGACGAAATCAAACGGGTGAAGGCCCTGGGCTTCCTGCACAACAAAGGCACCGATTGCTTCAACGGCCGGGTCATCACCGTCAACGGCAAAATTACCGCCGAACAGGGGGCGGCCATCGCTGAGGCTGCAAAGAAATTCGGCAGCGGCGAAATGGCCTTCACGGCGCGGCTGACGGTGGAAGTCCCTGGCATCCCCTTCGACCAGATCGAGCCTTTCCGGGCCTACCTGGCCGAAGCTGGGCTGGAGACCGGCGGCACTGGGGCCAAGGTGCGCCCGGTGGTGTCCTGCAAAGGGACGACCTGCCAATACGGGCTGATTGACACCTTTGCGCTGTCGGCGGAAATCCATGAGCGTTTTTACAAAGGGTACGGCGGTTTAAAGCTGCCCCATAAGTTTAAGATTGCCGTCGGCGGCTGCCCCAACAACTGCGTTAAGCCCGATCTGAACGACCTGGGGATTATCGGCCAGCGGATCCCCGGCTACAAGCAGGAGCTTTGCCGCGGCTGCAAAAAATGCGCGATAGAGGCGGCCTGCCCAATCGGCGCGTCCAAGCTTACGGATGGACGGCTGCGGTTGGATGAGGAGGTTTGCAACCACTGCGGGCGCTGCGCCGGCAAATGCCCCTTCCATTCTTTTGACGAGGGCCAGATCGGCTACAAGGTCTATGTCGGCGGCAGATGGGGCAAACGGGTGGCCCAAGGCCGCACCCTCGGCCGTATTTTCACCGATAAGGAAGAGGTGCTGCTGGTTGCGGAGAAAGCGCTTCTGCTGTTCAAGGACCAGGGCTATGAAGGCGAGCGTTTTTCCGATACCATCGAGCGGCTGGGGATGGAAAAGGTCGAGGAGCTGCTGTTTGGGGACGGGCTGCTGGCGCGGAAAGAAGAAATCATCGCAGCGCCGGTTAAGAAGCGGCCTTAGAGTACGGGGGTTACGGGTCGCTTTTGAAGAAAGCCAAGCTTAGCAGAGCTAAGCTCGCAAAACTTTTTGTTCGCGTCGGAAATCCAGCAAGGCCGGATTTCTGGCATAAAAATTCTTAGCATTTATGTCGCGGCTGGCAGCAGCTTTCGACGCAGTAGGCGGTTAGGTGTATACTGACGTGTACCCTAGCGATTAAAAGTCTTTGCGGAGCTTTCTTCAGAAAGCGACCCGTACTCCTCTTGACAAAAGAAAGGGAGTTATTACAATGAAATTGGCAGAAGCGTTGATCGAGCGTTCCGACCTGCAGCGGCGGATCAGCGAACTAGAAGGCAGGCTGGCCAACAACGCCCGGGTGCAGGAGGGGGAAAAGCCCGCCGAGAAACCGCAGGAGCTGATGAAGGAGCTGGACGAGTGCATCGCGGCGCTGGAAGAGCTGGTGCGGCGGATTAACCATACCAACGGCGCTGTTTCCGATAACGGCGAAACCATCACCGACCTGCTTGCCAAACGGGAGTGCCAAGGCCGGCGGATAAATATCCTCCGCGGTTTCCTGCGCAGCGCCAGCGCTACGACCAGCCGGATGGGCCGGTCGGAAATCAAGATCCTCAGCACGGTGCCGGTGGCGGAACTGCAAAAGAAGCTGGATGCAGACGCCAAGGCGCTGCGGGAGCTAGACACCCGCATCCAGGCGCTTAACTGGACAAACGAGCTGCTTTAACAGGCAGGTTTTTGGATATCCCCGGAAGGGCGAGCGGTATCTCCTTGCGGTTAAGAATAGCTGCAACCATGGTAAGCGGAACAGGCACGCGAGCGGTTCGACTCCGCATTTATGCTTAGGCCCCGCACAGGTTACATGGGTACAAGGCACAAGTTACTGTTATGACCAAACCGTTGACTTTCGGGTAAGGGCGGGATGGCCCCATGGGGGCCGCTTTGGAAGAGTGGGCGTCAGCCCGGCAGCCGGGTAAATGGCTGCAATGTGATAAAAAATCACATCAATGGATGTACGCAAAGGGGCGTGTACAGCGGTTCGAATCCGCTTATCATGCTTATGCCCCCGCATAAATTACATGAGTAAAACGTACAGCTTACTTTTATGACCAGACGCCAGCTTTCAGATGGGCAGGGGATGGGGACCCCCTGTTAAAAAGGGCTGATGCAGCATATGCTGCACCAGCCCTTTTCATTTTCCTATTCAGTTGCCTGCGAGGTAATCCTCAATGCCGTCGGCGATTGCCCTGGCAAAAATGGGGAGGTTATTGGGGTTTGTCAGCAGCGCCTGTTCCTGGGGGTTGGTGATGTAACCGGTCTCGACGAGGATAGAGGCGAACTGCTTGCCGCGGGTGACGGCGTATTCGCTGAAGCGGTAATGGCGTTCCTTTGCCCCGCTCGGATCCATCTGCCGGTAAGCCCCGCAAAGGCTCTGATAGACGTTTTTGGCCAGGTTTACCGACCATGGGGTGTTGTAATAGACCTCGGGGCCGCGGGCAGTCGTGTTGCTGGCGGAGTTATGGTGGACAGCAACGTAAATGTGCGGTTCCCACTGCACGGCGGCGTTGACCCTGGCGTAAAGGGAGTAGAGGGAGGAAGTGCGCCAGGTGTCCAGCAGGTACACCTCTGCGCCGCGGCTGCGCAGCTCGTCCGCCAGTGCGCGGGCCTTGTCCCAGTTAAGCTGGTGCTCATAGACATTGCCGGAAATAGCCCCGACATCGATCGTTTCAGCGTTTTTATAGCTGCCGTGGCCGGAGTCGATGGCGATCCGCACCCCTTGCAGGCTGTTGACCGGGTTTAAAAAGCGCAGTTCCAGGTTGCCCATTGAAGGGTAGGCGGCATAGCAGCCGTAATATTTGCCAGGTTCCCGCAGCGTCAGCTCCAGCACCCCTTGGGCAATGCCGTTCTGCATTCGGGTGTAAACGGATGCGGAAGTGAAGCAGCTGTTTTCAGGGAAAGTGATGCTGCCGGTCTGGATGGAGGTCGTATAGTCGAAGCTGACGACGACTTTGGTAGGGTTGAAGGCAGCGACGTTATTGCTGCTGTCGCGGTAGGTAAAGGGGAGGGCCTCGACGTTAAAGGGGACGCTCCAGCTTCCGCTGATTTTGACGGTCGTGTAGCTGCGGTCGGCCGAGACTGATATGCCGGTGACGGCGTTGTTGCCTAAGGTACCGGACATGGCGTAGGTCTGGATGTCGGTATATTTGACCCGCCGGCCCGACGCCAGCTGGCAGTTGGCGGAATCGGAAGGGGCGCTGCTTACATAGTCGATGGTTCCGCGGGGCAGCTGGTAGTAGTAAGGGGCGCTGTAATCTTCGCCGCGGTCGCGTTCTGACGGGATGAAAACGTCGGCATAGTCATAGCCGGATTGGGGGGTGATGATGACCTGCTGGCCGGCGACCGGCTTGACGCCGGAAAGGTCGGTGCCGGGGGTCGAGGGGGTCGAAGGGGTAGGCGGGGCGGGCGTGTTTGAGCTGCCGCCTATTTCCATTACAGTGAAACCTGGGACCGTGCGGGTTTCGCTGCGGCCGTCCAGCTTGGCCGTGAAGGTAATATCGCCGATATGCTGGCCGGCGGCGGCGTTTGTCGGGATTACATAGCTTGCTTCGAACCAGTAATAGCTGCTGTCTTCCCGTTCAGCCCGGATAAGGGGCAAGCCGGTGCCGGCCAGGTTGACGCTGACCGAAGCCTCTTTGGCGGCCAGCGCCCGCAGGGTCACCCGCTCGCCGGCCGTGACTTGGGTTTCCCCTTTCGGCTCTACATTTTTCAAAAGCCTTGCGAGGCTGTCATTTGCTGCAAAGGCAGCGGTAGAACCGAGCACCAGCGTCAATGACAGCAGCAGCGCCAGCACCCGGAAGAATTTTCCAATTCTATACGTCCTTTTTTTCAACACAAGTTCCTCCAATGTTGCGGCCCTTTATGATAGGCTCTCTTTGTCTGCTTTTACCGAAAAAATGTAATGGGGCATGACGACGCCGCGGTAATGCTTGTCGAACGCCCCCACCTGTGCCATGCCGTTTTTCAGCGCCACCCGCTGGGAAGGGAGGTTGCTGTCGCGGATGATAGAAAAAACTTCGGGGGCGTGCAGCGTCTCAAAAGCGTAGTCCCGGCAGGCGATGGCGGCTTCGGCGGCGTAGCCTTGATGCCAGAATTCTTTGCAGAACAGGTAACCGACTTCCATCACCCGCCGCCCAGGAATTTCCTGTATGGTCAGGCCGCATTGGCCGATAAACTCGCCGGTTTCTTTGAGGATGACGGCATAAAGCCCGATGCCGTCGGCCTGATAGCGGGCGAGCTGGCGGTCGAGCCAGTCCTGCACCTCGCCGTCGTCAAACGGCCCTTCATAGGCAGTCATCACTTCTGGATCCTGCAACATCTTTTTCAGGCCTTTCAGGTCGTCCGGCGTCAGCTTGCGCAGCCGCAGCCGCGCAGTTTCCAAAACCATTTCTTCTGTCATACGGCCCTCATTTCAGCAGCGCGATGAAGTTTTTCTTTTCCTTTTCCATTGCCGCGCTGGGGGAACCGAATATCTGGGCATAGCGGAAAAGGACGACGCCGCCGCAGTTGTCGATGCCCCTGGCTTCATCGATCTGGCGGGCGATAATATCGGAATTTTCCACCCATTCGTTTTTGCCTGCGCCGGCGTACTGGTCGACGTTGCCCGCTTTGTAGGGAGAAAGGCCGATCAGCAGCTTGACGCCGGGCTGGGTGACCATCTGGCTCCACTGCTCTATCAGGGTGCTGTAGGGGGCGGAGGAATTCTCAAAGCCGAAGTAGACCTGCGGCGCGACATAGTCAAGGTAGCCGGGGTTCTGTACCCATTCCTCCACGTCGGCGTAAAGCTGGGTGTAGGTCTGTTCGTTGACGCCGCGGGGGCTGATGCCGAAAACGACCGAGGGGTCGGCGGATTTGACGGCGCTGTACATCTGCCGCACCATCGCCGAGGTGTTTTCCCGGCGCCAGTCACCCTGGTCAAGCGTGCCGCCCTGGGCAGTATAGGCCGCGTACTGGGAGGCATCGAAGGCGTAGTCCAGCATGGACGGGTAGAAATAGTCGTCGATATGGATGCCGTCGACATCATAGCCGCGGACGATTTCCACCACGCCGGCGGCAATCAGGTCCCGAACTTCCTGGGAAGCGGGGTTTAGGTAAAGCCGGCCGTTAAAGGCAAAGAGGTTTTCGGCGTATTTTTCGTAGGAATCGTACCATTGGCGGATGGGGTAATCAGCCGAAACAGAGGTGATCTGGCTTTCGGTCATCGCCCGCATCGGGTTGACCCAGGCTTCAATGGAGAGACCGAGGGCGTGGGCTTCGGCGACCATAATTTCCAGCGGATCGTAAGCCAAAGCTTTTCCCAGCGTCCCCGAGGCGTAATCCGACCAGGGGAAATATTCCGATGGGTAGAAGCTGTCGCAGTAGGGCCGGACCTGGACAATGACAGTGTTCATGCCGCCATCCTTGCAGTTTTTGAACATCTGGCGGACCGAAACGGTGAACTGGCTTTCGGTGCGGCCCACCAAAAGCGGTTCTAGGTCTAAAAATGCAATCCAAATGGCCCGGATCTCGTCGGCTTTGGCTGGGTTTGTACAGGAAGCGGCTACCGCGGGGTCTTCCGGAAGCGGGCTGGCCTCGCTAAGGGCCGTCAGCGTTTCGCTGACGGCAGCGCCCTCCTGCCACTCGCCGCCGGAAGCGGCAGCAGGCGCGGCGCTGCTCAGGCCCATCATCGCAGCCAGCGTTACAGCCAGCGCAGTTTTTGTCAATCTGTGTTTTGTCATAGCATTACGTCCTCTCGGTTATGTGGCAGCTGTCTGGGATTGCCTTATATCATATGCGCCCAAGCCGGGCTTGCAGCATCCTACAGCGATTTTATTCTACATATAGAAGTGTTTTGTCAAGGGTCATATGTTGCAAAAAAGCAAGGCTTTTTGCAAAAAACCTGCTGGTTTCGCTTTTTTATACAAGTATCATCCAGGCATTTCCACTTCGGGTTCAGCCTGCGGCTGGCCCGCGGGTTCCCCTTCGATTGTCAGCGTCAGCGTCAGCCCGCCCGCCTGTACCTTGCGGCTGCCGGGGGCGGCAGGCAAAGAAAGCAGCTCTTTCCCATCCGCGAACAGCTGGATGCTGTCAATGGCGGAGTGCGGGGTCAGCCGGTAGTCAAGCCCAGGGAAAAGCTCATCCGGGTTGGCCATGGGCGTTGGCGATGCGGCTTTTTCGTCCTTCTGCTGCTGAAGCGTCAGGATAATGATAGCCGGCGTCAGCAGCAGGCAGACGCCGCCTAGGATCAGCGTCCCCAGCGAGCCGGAAGGGCTTTCCAAGATGCGCAGCACCGCAGCCAGCAGCGCTTCCGGCCCGCCTTTGACCAGATAGGCGGCGGCGCTGATCCCGCCGAATACCAAAAGCGGCCAGTAAAGCCCCAAAAGCAGCCGGCCTATCCCGCCGGTTTTTGTGCGACGATATACAGACATGGTTCCCTCCATGGCGACAGTTTTTCATTATGTATATTATAACACAGTTTCTAGTTCTTGAAAAGGGGTTGCGGACGCTTTTTGAAAGAAAGCCTAGCTTAGCAAAGCTAAGCTCAGTCTGTCGAAAAATGGTTTAGCGTAAAAATGAAGGATTTTACTTCTTATGCCCGAACAACTCACTGGGTTGTTCGGAGTGGTGAGGGCTAGGTTTCTGTCGTATTATGGAGCTACGCTCCATACGAAAACCCCTTGAGAGGGTTTTCGA
>JAAWDH010000036.1 GCA_022793675.1 Oscillospiraceae bacterium | reverse complement strand
GCGCCCCGCTATGACGCGCTGCGTAAGCAGCGCGAAGGCCGTGCGCACGGCCTTTCCCGGTTCTGCGCTAACCTTCCCTAAGGACACATCCGTACTTCCGGAGCCAAGTAAGGCGCGGCCGCCCGCCTGCTAAAATCCGTACAACCTCCTAGCGGGGAGGTAAGCGCCGCGGGCTTCCGCAGCGAAACAGCAGCGAGGTATCACAAAACAAATCGCATAAATGCCCCGATCGTCTGAGGGAGCCCCGAGGGACCCTTCCCTCGGGCGCGCTTTTTTGCCTACTTTGTTGTCGCGTGACAACAAAGTAGGTCGTCATATCGGGGCGAAACCCGATTTTAATGAAGGAGCGCCCGCAGGCGCTCCATCCAAATAATTCTTTAAATAAAAACCGATTGCCTTCCCTCCCTTTCTGTGTTATAATAATCCCAATAAAAAAGAAAAGAGGTGCCGCCATGCGCATCTGCGCTGCCTTAGCTCCATGCAAAGTCTGATTGGACGGAACTGCATGGAGTACCCTCCCGTCCCGGGCTTTGCATTTTTGATCCACCATTCTGATCAAAAGGAGCAAAGTCATGAAACAAAAAAACCAATGGCTAACCGACCTCAAATCCCCCGCCCTGCGGCCCTTCCTAACCCTTTGGGCCACCCAGAGCCTCTCCCACCTCGGCAGTTCAATGACCAGCTTTGCGCTGGTCCTATGGTCATACACCCAAACCGGCTCGGCACTGGCAACAGCACTGCTCTCGGTTTCAACCTACGCCCCTTACGTCATTTTCAGCATCTTCGCCGGCGCTTTGAGCGACCGCTGGGACAAACGGAAAACCATGCTCGCCTGCGACACCATGGCAGCTGCCTGCACCCTGCTGACACTCCTGCTTTTGTGGCGCGGCAGCCTGCAAGCCTGGCACCTCTACCTCATCAATGCCTTAAACGGCCTAATGAACACCTTTCAACAGCCCGCCTCCGAAGTGGCCGTGAGCCTTCTCGCGCCAAAGGAACAGTACCAGCGGGTCAGCGGTCTGCAGTCGCTGTCCAGCTCGGCAGCCAGCATCCTCACCCCCATTTTCGCAACCGCTCTTTTCGGCTTAGGCGGGATGGAAGTCGTAATCGGTGTCGACCTTGCGACATTTTTGCTCGCATTCCTGATGCTGCTCATCAAAATCCGTATCCCGCAAAAACCCGCCCCCGCTGCCAAGCCAAACGTCCTGTCAGAAATGCGGGAAGGGCTTGCCTATCTTTTCCATACCCCAGGGATCTTAGGGCTGATCCTTTTCCTAGCCGCCATCAACCTGATTGCAATGGCCTTTGAAGCAGCGCTGCCGGCTATGGTCATCCCCCGCAGCGGCGAAACAGCGTTGGGGATGGTAAGCGCCTGTACAGGGCTTGCAAACGTTGCAGGGAGCTTAATCGCAGCGGCGATGCACCCGCCGGAAAGCCGGGTGAAAGTGATTTTCTGGAGCCTGCTCCTTTCGATGTCCACCGAAAACCTGCTGCTGGGCATCGGGCGCAGCCTGCCAATCTGGTGCGTCGGCGCAGTGATGGGCTGGCTGCTGATCCCGATCATGAACACCAACCTAAACGCCCTCTACCGCACCTACGTTCCAGTGGAATACCAAGGGCGGTTCTACGCCGCCCGCAATTCGCTGCAGTTCTTTACAATCCCGCTGGGCTACCTACTGGGCGGCTGGCTTACAGACAACGTCTTCGAACCGCTGATGGCGGCGCAGCTGCCAGGGAGTTTCCTCTGCCGCCTAGTCGGCGAAGGCAAGGGTGCGGGCGCAGCCCTATTCCTGCTGATCCTATGGCCGGCAGGCGTCCTGGTGTGCCTGATTTTCGGCGCAAACCGGCATATCTGGAACCTGGAAAAAAATACCGAAAAGGAGAATCCCCATGGCAGTGACCAATGAACAGATCGCGCGGATCAACGAGCTGGCCCGCAAAGCCAAAACCGCCGGTCTGACCCCGGAGGAAGAACGCGAACGCCAAGCCCTTCGCGAAGCCTATATCGCCGCTTTCCGGCAAAGCCTCAAAAGCCAGCTGGACAGCACCGTCATCCTGCGCCCTGACGGGACGAAGGAAAAGCTGAAGCCGCGCAGCCCGGAAAACCCTAATGCTTGACGACACTTTCTGACGCTTTTTGAAAGAAAGCCTAGCTTAGCAAGGCTAAGCTGCAAAAACTTTTACTCGCTAAGGTACTTGTCAGCACAGTTTTCCACGCCTACTGCGCCGGAAAGCGGCGCTGCTCATAAATTTTCCCTTTGGCGGACAAGCTAAGACAAGCGCCCTTGGTGCTCCAGGGGCGCTTGCATTTTTTTCTGAAAGGGGAAACTATATGACAGAAACCGAAACCGGCCTGCTGGAAACGGTCTGCAATACCGCGGAAATGGGCGGCCATACTTTAAAGCACCTGCTCAGCCAGAGCCGCGACCCTGCTTTTTCTGATGTAATCCGCCGCCAGCAGCGCGCTTACGCCAAAACTGCCTCCGAAGCGCGGAAAAAACTCGCCCAGGCTGGCATCGCCCCCAAACCGACGCCAGTTACCGATGCAATGGCGGCCTTAGGCGTGCGGCTCAACACAATGATAGATGCCTCCTCCTCCCATATGGCCCAGATGATGATCGAAGGCAGCACAATGGGCGTGGTAACGCTGCAGCGGCAGCTGAACATCCACTCCGACGCTGGCGGCGAAGCCAAACGGATGGCCAAAGAGCTTTTACAATTCGAGGAAAAAAGCATCGAAGGGCTGAAGCCTTATCTGTAAACCATAACCCAACAAAACAGGCAGCTGTACCGAACCTGATAAAGCAGCTGCCTGTTCCATATGGGCAAAACCTCAAATCCAACGCGAAATATCTGTAACAAAATAGTATGGCTCGGCGCGCATCCGCGCAAGCCCGGCAGCCAGCAGCGCGCGGCTGTCAATCAGATAAGAAGGTGCCGCCAAAAGCTGCCCGCGCTTCATGTCCGGCTCTTCCAAAATATCGGCGATCCGCTGGAACTCCGCGCCCCAGCCAAAATTATCATTGCCCCAATAAAGCCGCTCCTCACCGTTGACCACAAAGGCCTGCTGTACCCGGCGCAGGAAGGGCGGGTGGACAATTTCCTCAATGCCGTGCATAAAGGTGCAGGCGTGAAGGATATCTCCGATAAACAGCAGCTTGCCGCCGTACACCGGCAGCAGCATAAAAGGCGAATGCGGCCCAACGGCCACGTCATCCATCTGGTGCCCGACGGTCAGCAGATGGGCGAGCTTCCCACTCGCCGCCGCCGAGTGGGTCGGATGGATGCTGCGTTCCACGCCGGGGTTTGGGTGGTTGAAGCCGAACATCCGGGCGTCTGGTTTTGCCGCGTAAAGGCCGCTTTTCTGCACAAACTCGCTGGCAATCGCCCCGGCCCGTTCTTCCGGCTCCGGCCCGACGACGTGGAACGCCGCCGCCCGGAACGGCGGAAGCAGCAGCACCCGCGCCTCGCCGCCGCTGCCCACAGTCTCTTTCAAAAGGCTCCCTGGCGAAGGGAGCGCCGACAGTTCCTCCTGCAAATCCGGAAAAATCTCCATCCCCTTTTCAAAAAGACCGGCAAGCAGGCGGCGTGCCTTTTCAAGGCGGGATAGTTCCGCCGCCATGGCGCCCATACGGTAACCCAGCACCGCTTTCCCCGCTGACGGGCTGCCTGAAAGCAGCGCTTTGATCTCCCGCAGCGAAAGGTCCAGCTTCCGCAGCAGCAGCACCTTTTCCAAACGGCCCACTGCCTCCCCATCATAGGTCCGATAAGCGTAGCCCTCACGGGATTTGCTGGTAAAACAGCCCCGCCTTTTCGTAATAGCGGAGCATCCGCGCCGAAACGCCGTAACGGCGGGAAACTTCACTGATTGTCAACGTCTTTTCCAACGTTTCACCTCCTTGCCCCCAGTATAAACCCGGACACCGTGTCGCTGTCAAGTTCTTTTTTTGGACTCGCTTCAGGCCCCGGCTTGCGAAGCAAGCCTTGCCTGTCCGCTCCGTGTGCCTTCCTCTGCATTTTGGAGCAAATCAAGCCAGTGCTTCTCCATAGCAAGGGGTGGTGCATAACCGGCCTATTTTTGTAAGACTGCGTTAGCTATAGCTGTCGGCTGTCCCTGCGGCATAGGAACCTGCCGATCCTCTCTGCTTATAATATAGCACAAAATTTCGTTTTTGTCAAGGCGTATGCTGGAAAAGGAAAATATTTCCGCGGTATTGGGGGGCAGGGGGCGGCGCCTTGCTCCCCCTTTCCTTTCATTTCTTTTACTTTATTTTCCTTTCTTTTCCTTTGTGGCATTATTCCTGGAAAAACTGGGGTTTTTCCAAGAATAATCGGGATTTTTCCAGGAAAAATCCTCAATTAGACATACTTTAACAAGGGCCGCGAGTCTTCCGCCGCTAAAAACTCGCAGCCCTTGGGGCAATTTTGAGATTGGCCTTACCTGGCAGGAAACCTTTTCAACCGCCAATGCCGTCCCGATATGCTGTAGGAAGCCTGCCCTTGTCCGGCTGGGAAAGTATGCCTTCACGCAGTGACCATCCCAACAAGAAGTACAGCGTCAACCCTATTTTCCATCGGCAGCATAATCTGACTGCTGCCCTACCTATAAGATAGCACAAACATTTACATTTGTCAAGGGCTGGCTGTGCCAGCAGACATCCAGCAAGCCGGATTTCTGGCATAAAAAATCCTTAGCATTTATGCCGCGGCTGGCAATATTTTTTCTAAAATCCCGACAAAGCCTTTTCTTTTTGAGGGAAATGTATTATAATAAAGGTGGGAATTGATTCCCGAAATTCTCAAACGATACAGAAAGAGAAGGCGACACCATGAAACTGTTCACTTCTGCCAAGTGGCACCGCGGCAACCTCCACACCCATACCACCGTCTCGGACGGCAGGAAAACCCCCAAGGAAGCGATTGCGGCCTACCGCGCCGCCGGTTACGATTTCCTGGCTATCACCGACCACCGCATCTGCGGCGCTGGCCAGGAAAGCGAGGATTTCGTCCTGATCCCTGGCGCGGAATATGATTTCAATGATTTTGACCGCCGCGAGGCCTTCCATATCCTGGGCTTAGGCATCCGCGACAACGTCACCACCCGCAACGATATCCCGCCGCAGGAACTGATCGACGGCATCCGCGCAGCCGGCGGCCTTGCAGTGCTCGCCCACCCCGGATGGTCGCTGCTGGCCCATGAGTCGGCCATGAAGCTGACCGGCTATGAGGCCACCGAGATTTTTAACGGCGTTTCGGAATTTTACACCGGCCGGGGCTACTATGGCGATTATGTCGACACAGTGGCCAGCAAACACCGCACCCTGCCCCTGCTGGCAACCGACGACTGCCATTTCTACGACCTCGACTTCGCCAGCGGCTGGATTATGCTCCAGACCGACGACTTCACCGTCAAAGGGATCCTAGACGCCATCCGCGCCGGGCATTTCTACGCCACCCAAGGCCCTGAAATCCACCAGATTGAGATGGCCGACGGCGTCATCACGGTCGAGACCTCGCCGCTGAAGGAGATTTACTTCCTTTCCGACAATTTCTTCGACAGCCACCGCGTCATCCGCGCCAAGGAAGGCGAGACCTTCACCGCCGCCAGCTACCCCATCCACCCGCTGGACAACTGGGTGCGCATCGAAGGCGTCGGCCTAGACGGCAAACGCTGCTTCAGCGGCTACATCATCCCTGAGAAATAAAAAGGAGGAACCGCCCATGGTTTTCCCCGCTCACGTCCTTGCCGCTATCCGAAAACTGAACACTGCGGGGTACGAAGGGTACGCCGTGGGCGGCTGCGTCCGCGACAGCCTGCTTGGCAAAACGCCCCATGACTGGGATTTGGCGACCTCGGCGCTGCCGGAACAGGTCAAAGAGGTGTTTGCCGGCTGCCGGGTGCTGGAAACCGGCATCCAGCACGGCACCGTCACCCTCTTAACCGACGGCGGGCCGCTGGAAATCACCACCTACCGCGTCGACGGCGTTTACAGCGACGGCCGGCGGCCGGATTCGGTTGCCTTTACCGGCAGTTTGCGGGAGGATCTGGCCCGCCGCGATTTCACGGTCAACGCTATGGCCTGTCACCCGGACGAAGGCATCGTCGACTGTTTTAGCGGTAAAAAAGACCTGGAAAATGGTCTGATCCGCTGCGTCGGCGACCCGGACAAGCGGTTTTCTGAAGACGCGCTGCGGCTGATGCGGGCGCTGCGGTTCTCGTCGGTGCTGGGGTTTCTGATCCACCCGGACACGGCGGAGAGCCTGCTCCGCTGCCGGGAGGCGCTGTCGCACATTGCCGCTGAACGGATTTTGTCGGAGCTTCTCAAGCTGCTTTGCGGCAAAGACGTCTTCCGGGTGCTGATGGATTACCCGCAGCTGCTCTGGGTGTTTCTGCCGGAGCTCCAGCCGATGCACCAGTTTAACCAGCACACCCCCTACCATCTTTACGACGTCTGGGAACACACGGCCCGGGCGGTGGCAGCCGCCCCGCCTAAGCCTGCACTGCGGCTGGCGCTGCTGTTCCATGACGCCGGCAAGCCCAGCTGCTTCACCCGCGACGACGCCGGCCAAGGCCATTTCAAAGGCCACGCCGCCGTCAGTGAGATGCTGTCGCGGCAGATGCTTAACCGCCTTAAGGCCAGCAACGAACTGAAAAGCCGGGTGCTGATGCCGGTGCGCTGCCACGACGACGCTATCCCCGCTGAACGGAAAGCGGTCAAACGCTGGCTTGGGAAGCTGGGGGCAGAGAGGTTTTCCGCGCTGCTGGCTGTCAAAAAGGCGGACGACGCTGCGAAAAACCCCGAATTTTCGCAGCGTCCGCAAATCGAAGCGCTGGAAACGCTGGCAGAAGAGCTTGCCGCCGAAAACACCTGCGTTTCGCTGAAGGATTTGGCCGTGAACGGCAGTGACCTGCTGGCTGCCGGCTGTCCGGCGGGGCCGGAGGTCGGACGGCTGCTCGCGGCGCTGCTCACCCAGGTCATCGAAGAGCGCTGCCCTAACGAGCGGGACGCGCTGCTGGCGGCCGCTGCGCGGGAGTACGAGGGATACGAGAGTACGACGCTTTTTTGAAAAAAAGCTTAGCAAAAAACTTTAATCGCCCGGGGGCCCGCCAGCATATATTTACACGCCTACTGCGTCGATGCGCAGAACCAGAACGCTTCGACGCAGTAGGCGGCTATGGTTGTTTACTCTGTGACCCTGGCGAAAAAAGTTTTACTCGATTTTTTTCAAAAAATCGCGGGAGCCTGGGGGCAGAGCCCCCGGTCGCCCTCCGCAGAGGGCGAAATCTTCTTCCCTAAAAAAGGGCAGGAGAGCTCGAGGACCCTCCCGAGGGGTCCTCGTATGGAGCAAAGCTCCATAATACGACAGAACCTCTCTTTTACCACTCCGAACAACCCAGTGAGTTGTTCGGGCATAAGGGGAACAAGCCCCTAACTTATCGCGTAGGTGAAGGCAAAGCCTTCACAAAAGGCCGGCCGCCAATCACGGATGGATATGCGTGACTGTTTTAGCCTGCACATCGCCGCCTACTTCGCCGCAGGTAACGTTCTGGGCCTTAACGTCACCGTCAACATTGCGGCACTCAACACTTCCTCCATGGGCGTTAACGTTCCCTGACACATCGCCGCAGGCAATGCTGCCGCCTGCTTTAAGGTCGCCGCTGACCTCCCCCTCTATCTGGGCGTCGCCGCCCACCGTGACATCGCCGCCGATTTCACCGCAGCTCAGGCTGCCGCCAACGCGGGCGTCACCGCTGATTTCGCCGCAGTTGACACTCCCGCCGGCATGGACATCGCCTTCCACTTCGCCGCATTCCACACTCCCGCCGGCGTGGATATCGCCTGTAAGGTCGCCTTCCAGCTGTGCATGGCCCCAGACCTCAATCTGAAGGGAACGGCTTTTGGACATGGAAATATTTTCCATTGTCTCCTCCAGGTTCAGCAGGATGCCGTCCCACAAATCCTTATCAGCAGCCTTAACCAGCCGATGGCCAATATATTGGACAACGCGGACTTTATTGTCATTGGGGAAGGGCAACCCCTTTTCCCTACCCTGCCAGCTGGGGGCTTCGGCGGGCGGCTCTGTCCCGACCGCGTCGGCGGCTTTGCTGTCCAATCCGTAAAAAAGCTGGTCAATAGTAACGCCAAAAAATTCCGCAATAGATGGGATCAGCGCCACGTCCGGCAGCGACGCGCCAGTCTCCCATTTGCTGACGGCCTGGATGCTGACGGAAAACGCCGCCGCCAGCGCCTCTTGGTTGATGTTTTTCTGCTGCCGCAGGGTGCGGATGTTTTCGCCAATCTTCATTTCCATGTTGTACTTCCTTTCGTGAGAACGAGGGTGTCAAATCGGACGTGAAAGATCTTTCGCCTTAATCATACGACAAAAAAGGGCGGCTTGGCAAGCAAGTATTAGTTGAATCGACAAATTCAACCAGCGGTTGAACCCCACGGCGGCCGCATTGGATTGGGAAATATAAATTTTTTTGTTCAACTTGAAGTTGAACCGGCCTTCCCCCAGATAAACTGGTTTACGCACAGCCCCTCGCTATGGGAAAGCACCGGCGTGATTTGCTCTAAAGCGCAGAGGAAGGCACACGGAGCGGCTCGGCAAGGCTTGCTTCGCAAGCCGGGGCCAGACGCGAGTATAAGAGCGGGCTGCGCCCGCTTGATTTTTGGAAGGGGGCGTATTATAATAGAAGAAAGGAGAGTGGAAAATATGGAGCTTCCCTATGTCAAATGGTTTCAGGCTGGGAATATCTTCAGCGGCAGCCGCCGCGAGGAGGGTTCCCTTGAGTGTTTCCAGTACAAAATGAAAAAGACGGACGAGGGCCTGACAGTCTGGCGCTGGTATGGCCTGGCCTGCCTGGAGGAAACGCCCGCCGACGCCGTCACCGAAAAGACCTTCCCGCTTGACGAGGAAGGCCGGGCGGCGGCGTCTGAATGGCTGATGTCAAGATAACGTGGGCGTCTGCTCGCCGATGGGCAGCTGCGCCTGGTCGTCTTCAAGGGGCGGCAGGATTGTCGCCGGCGTGTCGCCCGGACGAAAACCATTGCCGCAGATTTCGCCGCAGTCGGAGGCAATGATAAATACGCGGGGGTCTTCCTCTTCCGCCAGCGTCTTCAGCTTGAAATAGTCGCGGCTCTTCATCGCCACTACCAGCATATTGGTCGACACGTTCGTGTAAGCGCCGCGCCCGTTGAGAATTGTGACCCCGCGGTGGCATTCGCTGATAATCCGGCGGGCAATCTCCGGACCTTTGCGGGAAATGACAAAGATCACCTTGCCCCGGCCGCGGCGGTAAAGGATGATGTCGATGACCTGGGTATAGACGAAAATCGCAATGCCGGCGTGCATCATCGACTCGACTTTGCCGAACACTAAACCTGAGCAGAGCACCACCACAACGTCGAACATCATCAGCAGCTGACCCATCTGCATATCCGGGCGCTTAACCTGGACAACCTTGGCCACAATGTCGCTGCCGCCGGAGGTCAGGTCGCGCATGAAAATAATCGCCAGCCCTGTTCCCATAATGACGCCGCCATACAGCGCCGCCAGCAGCGGGTCGCCTTTATAGGTCGGGAAATAAACCAGCACAAAGTCGTAAAAAAAGGTCATGGTGGCAATCGTCACCAGCGTCCTAACCGTAAACTTCCAGCCGATGACAACCAGCGCCAGTATCAGCAGCGGCAGGTTGATCAGCAGCGTCCCAACGCCCAGCGGCAACCCAAAAAGCGCCTTGAGCATCGTCGCGATACCCGACGCGCCGCCGGGGGCGATGTCATTAGGCGCAGTGAAACAGTAGTTGCCGATGGCATAGATAAACGTGCCGAAAATAACGTGGGCTGCATCCAGTAAAAGATCGCGGAGCTTGCTTTTTTTTGCTGTCATTCCCTATCATGCCTTTCCTGTTCACAAGGGCGGAAACGCCCAGTTAAATTGTTCCTGTGAGTATTATAGCAGATTCCAAGGTGTCCGTCAACAGGAATCAAACAGAAAATAACTGTATTTTTTACAGGCACAGTTGTTGCGCTAAAACGGGCGGGTTTTGTCAAAAAAAGACATAACCCGCCCAAGTTTTGCCAAGTATTGGGATTCTCAAGGGGCGCGCCCCTTGAGCAGGGGCCGGGGACAGCGTCCTCAGGTCGCCCTCCGCAGAGGGCGAAATTCCCCTTATTGCTGCGGAAGGGCATCCTCCTTCGGCAGCTTGCGCCTTGCCACAAAAAAGCATACCAGGTGCGCCAAAAACGTAATCCCCCAGGAGACTGGATAGGACAGATACAGCACGAACAGGCTCCTGTGCATCGCAAAAACCGTCATAATCCATAAAATCCGTATCCCGCAGGCCCCCGTCAGCGATACAACCATCGGCATAATCGAGTAGCCCATGCCGCGCATACTCCCCACCATCACGTCCATCATCCCGCAGATCAGATAGGTCGTCGCGATAATCTGGAGCCGGTTCAGCCCGTACCCGATTACCTCCGGGTCGGAAGAATAAATCGACAGCAGCGGCCGCCCTGCAAGCGCCGCCGCCCCGCCGAGCACCAGCCCAATCACGGCTACCGTCGCAAGGCAAAGCGCCAAAATCCGCCCGATGCGGCTGTATTTTTTCGCACCCATGTTCTGGCTGGTGAAGCTGAGGTTGGCCTGGTAAAGGGCGTTCATCGCCGTGTAGACAAAGCCTTCGATGTTGCTGGCGGCGGTATTGCCGGCCATGGCGACCGAGCCGAAGGAGTTGATGGACGACTGGATCAGCACATTGGAGATGGAGAACACCGCCCCCTGCATCCCCGCCGGCAGCCCGATGCGCATCATCCCGAACAGCACGGATTTATGGATCCGCAGCTTTTTCAGGTCAAGCCGGTAAATGCCGTCCGAGCGGATCAGGCAGTTGAGGATCAGCAGCGCCGACACCGCCTGGGAAATCACCGTCGCCGTGGCCACGCCGGCTACGCCCATCTTCAGCACAATGACAAAAAAGAGGTTCAAAAGCACGTTGACCACACCGGCCATGGTCAAGAAATAAAGCGGACGCCTTGTGTCCCCCAGCGCCCGGAGGATCGCCGAGCCAAAGTTGTAAAGCATCATCACCGGCATCCCGGCAAAGTAAATCCGCACATAAAGCGCGGCCTGGCCGAGCACGTCCTCCGGCGTCCCCATCAGCCGCAGCAGCGGCGGCGCGGCAAAAAAGCCTAGGAAAATCAGGAACGCCCCGCTCGCCAGCGAAATGGCAACTGAAGTATGGACGGTATCGCTTAGGTTTTTTACGTCCTTGGCCCCGTAATACTGGGCCACCAGCACGTTGGTGCCGATGGATAGGCCGATAAAGACGTTAATCAGCAGGTTGATCAGCGACCCAGTCGACCCCACCGCTGCCAACGCCTCGCTGCCGGAAAAACGCCCCACAACCACGATGTCGGCGGCGTTGAACAGCAGCTGCAACACGCCGGAAAGCATCAGCGGCAGGGAAAAACGCAGAAGTTTCCCTAAAATCGGGCCATTGCACATATCGATTTCATAACTTCGCTTTGCCATTTTCCAGTCTCCTTCAAAAATCCGTCAGAAAATAATAGCAATTTTACTATAGCACATCCTACCCTTTTTATCAAGCCTTTTTTTCAAGGTTTCCGGCTGGCTGCTGAAAGTTTTCCAAAATTCACCCTTGCATTCCCGCGAAAAAGATGGTATACTTATTTAGTAAGGGGGATTCAGTAAATAAAAGACTACTATACATCCTATGTCATTTTGTGTTTCGACATTTGGAGAGAAGGAGAGAAATTTTTTATGGCGTCCATGTCCAAAAAAATCAGCAGTTTTTTTGGCGCGAAGGATATGACGGCGGGAAGCCCAGCGTCCTGTCTGATCCAGTTTTCAGTGCCGCTGCTGATCGGCAACCTGGCCCAGCAGCTTTACAACACGGTAGACTCAATTGTCGTCGGCAAGTATGTAGGCGACGGCGCGCTGGCGGCGGTCGGCGCAAGCGGCCCGCTTTTAAACCTGCTTTTGGTGCTGTTCGTCGGCGTTTCCACGGGGGCGGGCATTATGGTCTCGCAGTA
This sequence comes from Oscillospiraceae bacterium, assembly GCA_022793675.1. GTDB lineage: Bacteria > Bacillota > Clostridia > Oscillospirales > Ruminococcaceae > Faecivivens. The sequence goes on along the minus strand of JAAWDH010000036.1, from coordinate 23,097 downwards.
TTTTGGGGCCAAGGACCAGAAGCTCCTGTCTAAAACGGTGGGCAACGCGATTACGCTGACGCTGGCCGCCGGGCTGTTCATGACGGTAGCGGGGATACTGACCACCCGCTGGTTCATGGCGTTTTTGGACACACCGGCGGATATTTATGAGATGTCGTGCAGCTATCTGACGATCCTGTTTTTGGGGATGGTTGGCTGCGCTTACTACAACATCCTGTCGGGGATCCTCCGGGGGCTGGGCGACTCGGTGATGCCGCTGGTATTTTTGCTGGTGGCCTGCGGGCTGAACATTGTGCTTGACCTTTTGTTTGTGGCGGTGTTCAGGATGGGGGTAGCCGGCGTGGCTTGGGCGACGATTATTGCCCAGAGCATCTCGGCGGTGCTGTGTATCGTGCGGCTGCTGCGGATGACGGACGTGCTGCGCGTCACAAAGGAGACGCTGAAGCCCGACGGCGCGCTCTGTAAGCGGCTGGTCATGCTGGGGCTGCCCTCGGGCGGCACCCAGGCCATCTTCTCGATGGCGGCGCTGATTGTGCAGTCGCTGACCAACAGCTTCGGCACGACGGTTATCGCCTGCAACACAGTGGTCATGCGCGTGGACGGGTTCGCGATGATGCCCAACTTCAGCTTCGGCATGGCGATGACCACCTTTGTCGGCCAGAACGTCGGCGCGGGCAAAATGGACCGGGTGGTCAAGGGCACGAAGGACGGCTTGAAAATTGGGCTGGGGGTATCGGCGGTGCTGGTAGCGCTGATTTTAATTTTCGGCAGGCCGCTGATGCATATGTTCACTTCTACGCAGGAAGTCATTGACCTGAGCATGAAAATGATGCGGGTGCTGAGCGTCGGCTATATCGCGATGGCGGTGACCCAGATCCTTTCCGGCACGATGCGCGGGGCCGGCGACACGATGACCCCGATGTGGATTTCAATCATCACGACGATTATCGTGCGGATGCCGCTGGCCTACCTGCTCGCGTTCCTGACCCGCAGCGAAGCAGCGCCGGTGGGCGACCCAATTGCGCTGTTCTTATCGCTGCTGATTTCCTGGGTAATCGGCGCGACGCTGACCTTCCTCCTCTATCTGCGCGGCGGCTGGAAACGCAAGGCCATGAGCGTTTTCCCAGCGTCGGCCAACGGCGGCAATTAAGACGCAGGATTTCGCCCTCTGCGGAGGGCGACCAGGGCACCGCCCTGGACAGGGCACCGCCCTGGACCCGCGATTTTTTGAAAAAAATCGAGTAAAACTTTTTCCTTGGCAATATTAGGGGAAACCAGCCGTCCGATTCGATAAAGGGCGGCTGGTTTTTTTGAAATTGTCGGGTTTATTCTATACGTTTCAGAGGAAATGAGGTATCCTGGGGACAAGCTTACATCTGAAAGGAGCGTCCTTATGTCAAAAACAATGCTTTCCCAATCTGATTTCCAGGCCATCCGCCGCTGGATGTACCGCTGCGCGCGGCCTGTCGAGCTGGCGCTTTGGCAGTTCCACTTCGAGGGCGGCCCCCGCGAAGCCGTCCTCGCCGCCCTATCGGCTTTCCAGAACCCCGACGGCGGCATCGGCCACGCGCTGGAAGCCGACTGCTGGAATACGGCCTCCGCGCCGATCCAGACCGGCGACGCCATCCTGCTCCTGGACGGCATCGGCTTCGGCGACCCCAGGCACCCGCTGGCGCAGGGGATCTGCCGCTGGATTGCCGGCGGCAGCTGCCGGGAGGGCGGCTACTGGCAAAACACCATCCCTTCCAACGACCAGTTCCCCCGTGCGCCCTGGTGGAGCTACGCGCCCGGCGAAAACCCTTACAACCCCACGGCGCTGATGCTGGGGTTTCTGCTGCAATATGGCGGCGCTGAGGAGCGGGCGTCTGCCAAACCGCTGGCGGCAAAGCTTTTGCAGCGCATGGCGGAAACGCCGGTCGACGAACCGCACAGCGCCGCCTGCTGCTTTTACCTGTTGAAGAGCGTGGAAAGGGCGGGGCTTACGGCTGAGCTTTCCGGCAAAGCCGCGCTGGCGGCGCTCTGCAAAGCTGCAAACGCGCTGCTGGAACGAGACACCGCCAAGTGGAGCGGCTATAGCTGCAAGCCGTCGCAGTTTATAAACTCCCCCGCCCATCCGCTCTATGCCGGGAACGAAACGCTGGTTGAAGCGGAGCTGGACTGGGCGGTTGGCAGCCGCAGCGCCGATGGCGTCTGGGACATCCCCTGGGGCTGGGGCGCTTTCCCGGAGGAATTTGCGGTGAGCCGTATCTGGTGGCAGGGCCGCATGGCGGTAGAACGGGCCTGCCTGCTGAAAAATTTCGGCCGCATTGCCCAATAAAAAATTAACATAAAAAAGGTTGCATTCCCCGACACGCCGCGCTATAATATGAAGAATCGTGTTTGTAAAGGAGTGCTGCCCCATGACCCAGCTGCTGACCCGGTGGTTTGTCCGGGACTATCAGAACACCAAGGAGCCGTCCGTCCGCGAAGCCTACGGGCGGATGGCGGGCGCGGTGGGTATCGTCTGCAACGCCCTGCTAAGCGGCGGCAAGCTGTTGGTCGGCTGGCTGATCGGCAGTATGTCGATCCTCGCTGACGGGCTGAACAACCTCTCGGACATGGCATCGTCGCTGGTAACGCTTATAGGGTTCAAGCTGTCGAGCCGGCCGGCCGACCGGGAGCACCCTTTCGGCCACGCCCGCTACGAGTATGTGTCGGGGCTGGTGGTCGCCTTTTTCATCCTGTTAGTTGGCTTTGACCTGACAAAATCCTCCATCAGCCGGGTATTCCACCCGGAGGAAGTGGCTTTCGGAACGGCGTCGTTCGTCCTGCTGGCCCTATCGATGGCGGTAAAACTGTGGATGTTCTTTTTCAACAGCAAATTAGGGCGGACGGTGGAGTCGGCGACCCTGACGGCGACGGCCCGCGACAGCCTGAACGACGTTTTCACCACCGGCGGGGTACTTTGCTGCGCGCTGGTTTCGCGTTTCACCCGGCTGCACCTGGATGGTTATGTCGGGCTGGCGGTAGCGGCGTTTATCCTGATATCGGGGGTAAAGATGGTGAACGAGACGCTAAGTCCTCTGCTTGGCGAGGCCCCCGACCAGGAAACGGTCAAGGCGCTGATTGCCGAACTGCGGAGCTACAGCGGCGTGCTGGGCGTCCACGACCTGATGATCCACGACTACGGCCCCGGGCGGCGTTTTGCGACGGTACACGTGGAGATGGACGCAAAAAACGATATTATGGTCAGCCACGACCTTGCCGACCAGATCGAACGCGACTTCCAAAAACAGGGCCTATCGCTGGTCGTCCACCTCGACCCGGTAGTCACCGATGACGAGGAAATCAACGGCCTGCGCAAGCAGACCGCCCGGCTGCTGGCCAGCCTGGGGCTGGGCCTTTCCATGCACGATTTCCGCGTCGTCAAAGGCTACAGCCACACCAACCTGATTTTCGACGCCGTCCTCCCCTACGACTGCACCCTCCCCGACGACGAAGTTATCGCCCGCATCCAACGCCGCATCCAGCAGGAAAACGAAACCCTTTTCGCCGTCGTCCAGCTCGACCGCAGTTACATCGGATGAGTACGGGGGTTACGAGGAGTACGGTCGCTTTTGAAGAAAGCCAAGCTTAGCAGAGCTAAGCTCGCAAAACTTTTAATCGCCAGGATACACGTCGGCACAGATTTATCTGCCTACTGCGTCGACGCGCAGAACTAGAAAGACTTATCGACGCAGTAGATGTTTATGGCTTTGCACACAGTTGCCCTGGCGATTAAAGTTTTACTCGATTTTTTTCAAAAAATCGCGAGTCCTAGCTTTCGTCAAGCCGAAAGCTGGCAGCGCCCTCGGTCGCGGCCCGCAGGCCGCGAAATCCCCTTTTCGGCAAACCTGCGCACTCGCCAGGACACACGTCAACCGTCAACCAGCTATTTATAGGCAAGGCGGACTGCTTCCGGCGGCGTCAATGTATGGAACCGCTTAAATTCCCGCAGCAGGTGCGACTGGTCGGAAAAACCGAACTGCACAACGGTATCCTGTATATTTTGGCCGGAAAGCAGCGCCTGCCACAGCAGCTGATAGCGCACCAGCTCCGAGAATATTTTCGGCGTCAGTCCTGTCCCCGCCCGGACATACCGTTCGAGCGTCCGCGGGCTGACAGCCTCGCGGCGGCCAATTTCCGCAACCGAAAGCCGGCCCTGATTTTCCAGGATCTGGAAAATCGCAGACAGGGCCGGCCCTTTTTGCTGTCCGTCGGCAATAACCCGGCAGAGCCATTTTTCCGCCAGCGCCGCCTTGTCCGCAAGCGTATCCGCCGCCCCCAGCCAGCGCTGCAGCAGCGGAACTTCTGGGAAAACGGCCTCCCCTTCCAAGAAACCGTCCGCCGTTTCCCAAAGCGGCAGCTTTGTGAACAGCGGCACCGCCCAACAGTAAAAACGAATGGCGAACTGCGGCGCGCTGCGGCCGCTTGAACAGAACGGCGCGGCGCTGACCCCGCAGAAATGGGCGCTGTCTGGCGTTAAAATTAGGTCGGCGCAGAGGTCGGGCACGACCAGTTTCGGCGGCAGCCCGCCGTCAGAAGCCCAGAAACAGCGGATATAGGGGCGCAGCAGGGCGTTTGGCGGCAATTCGCGGTAGCTGGCGCCAGCCCGGAACGGCTCCGCTGTCAGCGGGAAGCAGCGCCGCCAGAAGGCATTCAAGATTCGTCCTCGCCGGCTTTGAAATTGTAAATAGGACGGATGATTTTGAGGATTTCAGCGGTAGGGCCGATGTTTTCGACGATGTCTTCCATTGTTTTATAGGCCATCGGGCATTCGTCCAGGGTGTCCGGACGCACCGAGGTCGTGTAGATGCCCGCCATCTGCTTTTTGAACTCGGAGACAGTGAAGCTCTGTTTGGCTGCCGTCCGGCTGTAGAGCCGCCCTGCGCCGTGGGGCGCAGAAAAGTTCCATTCGGGGTTGCCTTTGCCGCGGCAGATAAGGCTCCCGTCGCGCATATTGATCGGGATCAGCAAAATCTCGCCTGCCTTGGCCGACACCGCGCCTTTGCGCAGGATCATCGCGTCGGTGTCGATATAATTGTGGATGGTGGTGAACTGGTCGGCGATTTTCAGCTTCATCCCTTTGACCAGCTCTTGCAGCATCGCCTGCCGGTTAAGCATCGCGAAGCGCTGCACCAATTTCATATCGTGGATGTAGTCCTCGAAAAGCGGGCCTTCCACATAAGCCAGCGGGAAAGGGATGTTGCTGATGTTCTGTTTTTTCAGCGTCGCCATCGCCGCCTGGATCTCCCGCTCGCGGCCTTCGGCCTTATAGCGTTCGACCAGAGCTTGGAAGTCGATTTTGCCGCGGCCGTTCAGGGCGGCGTAGCCTTCTTCCTGGTAATATTTGGCAACCTCCAGCCCCAAGTGCCGGGAACCGGAGTGGATCGTCAGGAAAATATGGCCTTCCTCGTCCTTGGCGGCCTCGATGAAGTGGTTGCCGCCTCCCAGCGAACCGATGCTGCGGACAGCGTGGTCATAGCGGATGGCTTTGAAGCAGCGCAGCTCGTGCAGGTCGATTTCGTCGGCCAGCCGATGGGGGGTTTTGCGCACGCCGCGGCCGCTGGGGATCGTTTGGGCAATCAGTTTGTTGAGTTTTTGCAGTTCCAGCCAGCGGTTTTCCAGTTCGACCGTTTCCATCCCGCAGCCAATATCCACCCCCACCAGGTTGGGCACCACCTTATCCAGAATGGTCATCGTCGTGCCGATGGTACAGCCTGCCCCAGCATGGACGTCGGGCATAATCCGGATACGGCTGCCCTCGGCGAAAGGCTGGCTGCACAGTGTCTGCACCTGCGCAAGCGCATTATCGTCGACGCGGTCGGTATAGATCAGCGCGTCGTTATAGGTTCCGTGTACTTCTTTCATTGGGTACCCTCCCTTGTAAAATAGTTGTATATAAAAACGGATGTATTGTAGCACATTTTTGCCAATTTGTCAAGCCGCCGCTTGACCTTTGGCTGTAAAGGGCGTATAATGGGGGGTAAAATACAATGGAAAAGGGGACAACCATGCAAAACTGCTTTAAACAGATTTCCGCGGGGCTTCACACCCTGTGCATTTTCCGCGGCCTGCTCGCCGACCCGGCCGTAAAGGCGCTGCTGGCGCTGGCGGACGCCGGCCCGGCGGAAAAGCCCGGCTGCTATGCCGCGTTCGCCGAGGCCCTTTACCGCAGAAACCCCAACTGGAGCCAATATCTCCTAAACGCGGTAATGGAGGATGAAAACGTCTATATGCTGCGCCGGGCGGAGGGGAAACCCATCGACCCGGTGGTCGAGGAATGCGCCGCCGAAGAACTCGCCTTTTTGCAGCGCCTTGCCCAGCTAGAGCCGGAGCTTGTCAAAAGTGCCGTTGGCTTTGAGGGGTTCCTGCCCCGCTGGCAGACCGAAGAGCTGGATTTCCCGGCTGTCTACGCCGACCGGCTGGCGCATATCGCCGAACGCGGCTACGGTATTTTTGCCCGCTACACGACCTTTATCATCCGCGACGGCGTCCTCGCGCCGGTCAAGCACCCCGACGCCATTTCGCTGGCGTCCTTAAGCGGCTACCAGCAGGAGCGCCAGGCGGTAATCAGCAACACGCTGGCGCTGGCGGAAGGCCGGCCTGCGGCCAACGTGCTGCTCTACGGCGACGCCGGCACCGGCAAGTCCTCGACCGTCAAGGCTGTGGCCAATGAATACAGCAGCCGCGGACTGCGGCTGATTGAACTGAAGAAGAACCAGCTGCATCAGATCCCGCACCTAGTGGACAGGCTGACCAAGAACCCGCTCAAATTCATCCTGTTCATTGACGACCTCTCGTTTACCCGCAACGACGACGATTTCGCGGCGCTGAAAGCAATCTTAGAAGGTTCTGTTTCGGCCCGCGCCAACAACCTAGCGATTTACGCGACCTCCAACCGCCGCCACCTGATTAAAGAGAGCTTTTCCGACCGCGAAGGCGACGACATCCACCGCGGCGACACGATGGAAGAACTGATTTCGCTCAGCGACCGCTTTGGCCTGACCATCACCTTCCAGAAACCGAAAAAGCAGCTCTACCTGGACATCGTCCACAGCCTCGCCCGGCGCTACGGCGTCGCCCTCGACGAAAAAGAGCTGGACCTCCAAGCCGAAGCCTTCGCCATCCAGCGCGGCGGCCGCTCCCCCCGCGCCGCCCGCCAGTTTATCGAAAACCTCGCCGCAAGGGGTACGGAGAGTACGAGGATACGAGGAGTACGGGGGTACGACGCTTTTTGAAAGAAAGCTAAGCTTAGCAGAGCTAAGCTTAGCTTTCTTCAAAAGCGACCCGTACCCCCCGTACCCCTACAGGACCTTAGAGAGGAAGTCCTTGGCGCGCTGGTTTTGGGGCGCGGCGAAAAAGCGGGCGGGCGGGGCCTGTTCCAAAATCTGGCCGCCGTCCATGAAAAGGACGCGGTTGGCGACCTCCTTGGCAAAGCCCATCTCGTGGGTAACGCAGACCATCGTCATCCCTTCCTCGGCCAGCTCCTTCATCAGCTGCAGCACCTCGCCGACCATCTCGGGGTCGAGCGCAGAGGTCGGTTCGTCAAAAAGCATGACTTCTGGGTTCATCGCCAGCGCCCGCACAATGGCGATGCGCTGCTTCTGCCCGCCGGAGAGCATTGCCGGGTAAACGTCGGCTTTGTCCCGCAGGCCGATCCGCGAAAGCAGCCGCAGGGCGTTTTCGGCGGCCTCTTCCCTGTTTTGCAGCTTCAGGGTCACGGGGGCCAGCATGATGTTATCCAGGATGGTCAGGTGCGGAAAAAGGTTGAAATGCTGGAAGACCATGCCCATCCGGCGGCGCAGCAGGTCGATGCTGCATTTGGGGTTGGTGATTTCTTCCCCTTCAAACCAGATTTCCCCGCTGGTCGGGGCCTCGAGCAGGTTCAGGCAGCGCAGGAAAGTGCTCTTGCCAGAGCCGGAAGGGCCGATGATGACGACTTTGTCGCCTTTTTCAATGGTCTCGCTGATGCCGCTCAGTACCTGCAGCTCGCCAAAAGACTTGCACAGCGATTTAGTTTCGATCACTTCTGGCAAGCCTCCTTTCCAGCCGCCGCACCCCCGCCTGTAAAAACAGCACGATAAACAGGTAAATCAGCGCCACTGCAATCAGCGGCATAAAGGCGTCGTAGGTCTGGCTGCGGATGTTGTCGCCGCCCTTGGTCAGGTCGTGCAAGGCGATATAGCCGGAGATCGATGTCTCCTTTAACAGCACGATGAACTCGTTGCCCAGCGCCGGCAGCACATTCTTGACGGCCTGGGGCATGATGATTTTCCACATGACCTGGCTGTAGCCCAGCCCTAAGCTGCGGCCGGCCTCCATCTGCCCCGGGTCGATGCTCATGATGCCGCTGCGGAAAATCTCGGCGACATAGGCGGCGGAGTTGAGGCCAAACGCCAATATGGCCACAAACGTCTTGTTGATGGCGATGCTGCCAAAGATGACGAAATAGATAATCAACAGCTGCACCATCACTGGTGTACCGCGGATCACAGTCAGGTAAAGCTTGGCAACGGCGTTTAAAAATTTCAGCCGCCCGGTCTTGTCGTGGGTTACCCGGCACATGGCCAGCAGAAAGCCCAAGGCGATGCCCAGGATCAGCGCGAAAAAAGTTACCAGCAGCGTCGTACCCAGGCCCCTCGTCAGGTATTGCCAGCGGTCGTCCTTGATAAAGTTCAGGTAAAAGCGCTCGCCAAAGCGCTGGAACCAAAGGGCGATTTCGTTCAACAGATCCCCTCCCCAGCCTTATTTTTTGACAACGACAACCTGAACGCCTTTGGCGTAGCTGTCGGTAAAGTCGACGCTCGTAAGGCGGTCTTCGTCCACCGTCATGCCTGCTGCGCCAAAGTCGGCTTTGCCGCTCTGGACGGCGGCAATAATGGAGTTAAAATCCATGTCGCTGATTTCCAGCTCATAGCCCAGCTTATCGCAGATCGCCTTGGCAAATTCAGCGTCAATGCCAACAATGGTACTATTTTCCAGGTATTCATAAGGCGGGAACTGGGCGTTAGTCGCCATAACCAGCTTGCCGTTAGGGTAGGCGGTACCTTCAGGGGTAACATAGCCGGACGCGCCTTCAGTTTTGTTGATGTACTTATCAAGGATGGCGTCGAGGGTGCCGTCGGCCTTCAGCTCGGCAATCGCGCCGTTGAATTTCCCGCACAGCTCGTCGTTGCCTTTGGCGAGACAGATTGCGTAGTCCTCGTCGGTATAAGGGGTTTCAAGGATGGTCAGCTCGGAATTCTGCTGGACAAAGACCTTGGCAGGCTCGTTGTCGATTACCACGGCGTCGACCTTGTTCTGTTTCAGGGCTTGGATCGCGTCGATGCCGCTGCTGTACTGTTCCAGCGTCGCGCCGGGGATGACGCCGTCAGCGATATCGCCAGCGATATACTGGTCGCCGGTCGTACCCAGCTGGACGCCGATGCGCGCGCCGGCGAGGTCGTCGATGCTGGTGATTTTTTTACCGGAACTGCTGCAGGAAGCCATAGACAGCGCCAGGGCCGCCGCGGCAGCCAACGCGAAAATTTTTGATGCTTTCATAGGGTTTCTCCGTCCTTTCAAATGGTTCAATTCATTGATGTTGTATATACTCTATCACAACTGCCAGCAAAATGCAAGCCATATGCGAATAAAAATGCAGAAGCAGCGAAAGTTTATGCAACTTTGCAATTTCCCTGCCCCGCTTCAAAAACTTTTCATCTATATTTGCGGCAATTTGGCAAAGGATTATGCGGATAAATCTGCATATATCTGTATAATTGCTGAAATCATGCAAAAAAATACATGCCGGATAGGAAATGCCCGGCACTGCGATGAAGCAGCGCCGGGCATTTCCTGCAAACGCTTAAAAAATCAATAGCCGCCGTTCTGGTAGCCGCCGCCAAAGCTCTGGTTATAGGCTGCCGCCAGGTTGTTAAAGTTCTTGATAAACAGGTAGATGCCTACCCAAGAGCCAACGCCGCAGATCAGCGAGCCAAGCAGCAGCCACAGCAGATAGGTGGTGCCGTTTTCCTGGCAGGGGATGTTGTTGCGGTCGCACAGCGCCTTCATGCGGTTGCCCTGGTCATAGTACCAGTACCAGCTGTAAAGGCCGCAGGTAACGAGGCTCAGCAGCACCACCGTTGTCGGCTCGGTGTTATGGCCGTCGTTGCCGACCATCGTGTTCATTTCCTGGGTTGTGATATACAGGAAATAGAACATATAGATGCCGCAGGTGACGATGCTTAAAAGGAGCACAGTTGCAAAGTTTTTTGGCTGAATCATGATTGTCAGATCCTTTCAAGTTTATTTGTTGAGGAAACGAGACTGCCGCCAGCCAGCCTTCAGCCTGAAGAAAAAAACTGGACAAGCCGGGGGATCAGCGCCTGATGGTCAAAGGCCATTGGCGGCGTATCCGGGAACCAAAGCGCCATCCGCAGGATGTAAAGCCCCAGCACCGCCGCTATCAGCGCCACGCACCAGAAGATATTGTCCCGGCGCTTATTGCCAAAAAGGCCGCCGGTCTTCAACATACTCGCCAAAAATACCGGTACCGGCAGCGGCCAGAGCGGGTGCATCCGGAACGCTTCGGGGAAATCCAGCCGGAAAGCCGCCAAAAAGGCCCTGGTCATCCCGCAGCCGGGGCAAGGCACGCCAGTCAGACGCCTGAACAGGCAGCCTGTATCCAGCACCAGCACCAACCCCGCCGCCAACGCCAGCGCCAACACGATCCGCTTGAACTTCGCCATAGCTCCGCCCTTCCGTCAACGTTAATTTTGCCGTAACTATATAGTAACATTTCTTACTGCAAAAGTCAAGATCCTTATATCCAGTTTTCAGAGCGGCCGGGCCGGTTCGCCGTAAGGCAGCTTAAAGCGGAAAATGCACTTCTCGAATTCGCCGCGCTGGTACATTTCGTTATCCGGCGGGACGGCGGCAATGTCGATCAGCTCGCCGCCCAGCCCCTCGCAGGTGCGCCGGGAAGGGAGGTTGTCAGGATTGCAGGTAATCAGCACATAGCCCAAATCATGGCGCAGCGCCAGCCCAAACAGCAGCCGGCAGGCCTTGGCGGCATAGTGGTGGCCGCGGTAAGGCTCGTGGACTTGGTAGCCGATATTGCCGCCGAAATACAGCTGGCGGTTGTGGCCAATCCGCAGGTCGCAGCGGCCCACCTCCGTTTTGCCCGCCGCCAGGCAGATGCTGAAATAGTACGCCGGCGACCAGTTCCGCCGGCGGCTGCCCGGATCGGTGCGGATAAGCTTCAAAAAAATCTCGCCGTCAGCCAAATCGCTGGTGTCAAGAAAAAATTTCTTTTTCCTACTAAAAAGCATCTAGAAGACACCTCCACAGGATGATAAGTATTTCCCCTATTATAGCCCCTTTTCCCAAAAAAGTCAAACCACTTTACACAGGTTTTTGGGGGGCTCTGCCCCCGAGCCCCCGCGATTTTTTGAAAAAAATCGAGTAAAACTTTAATCGCCAGGGTAACTATGTGCAAAGCCATAAACATCTACTGCGTCGATAAGCGTTTTGGTTCTGCGCATCGACGCAGTAGGCGTGCAAAGCTGTGCTGACGACTACCCGGGCGATTAAAAGTTTTTGCTAAGCTTTTTTCAAAAAGCGCGTACTCCCGTACTCCTCGTATCCCCCGTACTCCCGTACCCTCCGTACCCCTCGTAACCTTCTTTACAATTCAGGACCGGCGTGCTATAATGCTAAGAGAAATATATGGCGGCTATTTTGCCGCCGGAAAGCTGGGATAAAACATGAACCCTAAAAGCGCTGAAATCCTCTGCATCGGCACCGAAATCTTGATGGGCGACATCGTCAATACCAACGCCGCCTATATCGCCAAGGAGCTGACGGTGCTGGGCATCAATACTTATCACCAATCCGTCGTCGGCGATAACCCCGGGCGGCTGAAAGAGGCGCTCGACCTGGCCTTTTCGCGGGCGGATATCGTCATCACCACCGGCGGGCTGGGGCCAACCTACGACGACCTTTCCAAAGAAACCATCGCCGGATGGTTTGGGCGGAAACTCGTCCTGCACCAGCCCTCGCTGGACGCGATTGTCCGCTACCATGAAAAGTCCGGCAAGCCGATGACCGACAACAACCGTAAACAGGCCTATATGCCCGAAGGGTCGGCCATTTTTGACAACCCCAGCGGCACCGCCCCCGGCTGCGCAATCGAGCAGGACGGCAAAATCGCGATTATGCTCCCTGGCCCGCCCAGTGAAATGAAGCCGATGTTTGACAACTGTGCCGCGCCTTATTTAATGAAACTCAGCGGCGAGACGCTGGTTTCCCATACGCTGCATTTCTACGGCATTGGCGAGTCGGCGCTCGAAGACAGGCTCCGCGCGCTGATGGAAGAAAGCAAAAACCCCACCGTCGCCCCCTACGCCAAAACCGGCGAGGTGCAGCTGCGGGTGACCGCGAAAGCGGCGGCGAAAGAAGCCGCCGAAGCGCTGATAAAGCCGATGGTTGAGCGCCTCCAGGCCGAGGTCGGCGAGTTCATTTACGGCGTCGACGTCGGGGACTTGCAGACGGCGGCGGTAAAGCTTTTGCTGGAAAAGGGGCTGCAGGCCGCCGCAGCCGAAAGCTGCACCGGCGGCTATGTGGCCAAGCGGCTGACCGACGTCAGCGGATCGTCGGCGGCCTTCCAGTATGGTTTTGTGACCTATTCCAACGAAGCAAAGGTAAAGATGCTCGGCGTTTCGCCTGAAACGCTGGAAAAATACAGCGCCATTTCGCCTGAAACCGCAGCGGAAATGGCGGCTGGCGCACGCCGGGTTTCCGGCGCAGACATTGCTGTCGCCGTCACTGGCAACGCCGGCCCCGCTCCGTCAGAGGGCAAAGCCGTCGGCGAAGTCTATGTCGCCGTCGACAGCCCCTGGTACAACGAAACCCAGCGCCTGGACTTTTTCCGCCACGACGAAGACGCCCGCGAGTACATCCGCTATCTGGCGTCGTCGCGGGCGCTCTACCTGGTCTTGAAAGCTGCCAAGCTTTTCTCCTGACCGCGGGAAGGGAACTGTATGAATATTACTTTTATTATTGAGATTATCGGCACCGTCGCCTTTGCCTCCTCCGGCGCGATGCTTGCCATCCGCAAGCGCCTGGATATCTTCGGCGTGCTGGTCCTGGGCCTGACGACGGCGGTCGGCGGCGGCATTATCCGCGATATTATCTTGAACATCACGCCGCCTGCTACCTTCCGCAACCCCATCTATATGATCTCCGCCGCCATCACCGTTTTCGTCATCTTCCTGACAATCCGCATTTTCCCCAGGCTTTTGGAAAGCGAGCTGATCGACTTTTACGAGCAGCTGATGAACATCCTCGACGCCATCGGCCTTGGCGCTTTCACCGTCCTCGGCATCGACAGCGCCATCCGTGCCGGCCACGCCGACTACCCCTTCCTATTGGTTTTCCTAGGCGTCCTTACCGGCATCGGCGGCGGTATCATCCGCGACATGATGGCCAGCGAAACCCCCTTTGTCCTGCGCAAACACATCTACGCCTGCGCTTCCATCCTCGGCGCGGTACTCTGCGTCATCCTCCGCGACCAGATTATCTGGGACGGCGCGATGATCCTCGGCGCTGGCGCAGTCATCCTCGTGCGGATGCTCGCCACCCGCTACCGCTGGAACCTCCCCCGCGCTGCGTAGGGGTACGGGGGTACGAAGGGTTACGAGGGGTACGGTCGCTTTTGAAGAAAGCCAAGCTTAGCAGAGCTAAGCTCTGCAAAACTTTTAATCGCCAGGGTACACGTCAGCGCAGATTTGCACGCCTACTGCGTCGATAGAGTTTAACTTTCAGTCACTGCGACGACAACTCCCTTTGTTAGTTTCTATTGGCGAGATACGTTGGGGGTAGTATATATCAATGCGAGTTACCAATAATATATCAAGATTTTTGAGCAAGCTTTTCGCCTCTTTGCTAGTCCTAATACTGCTTGGAAGCCTCGCTCTCCAAAGCGAGGCTTTCGCCAACGCCATGCCCTACAGCAGCAAAGGCGCGGAAGGGTACGAGCTGGCCCCAATGGAAAACTGCCCCATCCAGGTCAAAAAAGAACGGCTGACCTTAAAGGTAACAGAGCAGGTAAAAGACATATACCAGCTGCCCTGCGATATTACGGCAGCCTATTCGCTGTACAACCCCACTAGCAGCGCGCAAACGCTGTCGGTCGTTTTCCCGATTGTACTGCCGGATCAAACTAGGACGGATGCCGCCAGTCTCCAAAAAATATTGCAGAATAGCAGCATCCTGTTCAAAAATAAGCCCGTCCCCTTCCAGTCCCGGACGCTGAAACGCGGCAGTGCGGCAGAAGCCGCTTTGGCGGATGGGTTATTAGAAAGGTTCGGGAATTTTAAAGGCCCAAGCCATTCGCAAGGCGTTTCCCCCTACATCCTGCTGTTGGATTTCACGATAGATTTTGAACCGGATGAAACTGCCGAGCTGCGGGTCTGCACAACCATGACAGCCTATATGGAACGCAGCGTCATCTTTAACTACTACACAACGAATAAGACTTATACTTTTTATTACCTTTTTTCACCTGCACAGTATTGGGGCTCCTTTGAAGACCTGACCGTCGACCTGCGGATATCTGCGGCCGCGCCCTATCTGACGGCAAGCACCCCCAAGCTATGGTGGGCAGGCCCAAGGCGGTACCTCTATAAGAGCGCGGCGCTGCCGAAGTCAGACCTGCGGTTCACGGTCATCATCCCTAGCTGGGTGTACCCGCTGCGGCTGGTTGGCGTTATCATCCTAGCGGCTGCAGCAATACGCGCCCTGCTGTGGATTAGGCAAAAGCTTTGGAAGCATTGACGCCATGAAAGCCCCTCCTAAATGGAACCGCCTACCCATGGCCGCGGTCGGCTGTGCTGACGGACATCAGCACCAGCAGCGCCAGCAGGTACACTGGCCAAAGGCCGACTGAAACATTGCCAGCGATAAGCCCGAACAGCGGCGGCACCAGACAGCTGCCGACATAGGCGGCGGCCATCTGCACGCCGATCATCGCCTGGGATTTGTCCGCGCCGAAACGGGCGGGCGTCGAATGGATAATACAGGGATAGATGGGCGCGCACCCAAGCCCAACAAGCAAAATCCCCGCTGCCGCCAGCACCGCCGGGCCGGGTATCAGCAGGATAACCAAACCTGCGCCAATCAGCATAAGCCCCAGCCGGATCATCTGGGCGTCCCGCAGCTTCATCGCCGCAAAACCGCTCGCAGCCCGCCCGGCGGTGATACCGAGAAAGAAAAGGCTCGCCATGCTGGCCGCCGTTTCTGGGGCAATCCCGCGATGCAGCGTCAGGTAGCTGCTGGCCCAGAGGCTCGCCGTCGCCTCCAGCCCGCAGTAGCAGAGAAAGCAGATTAAGACAGGCTTGGCCCCCGGGATGCGCAGGATCTCCGGCAGCGTCAGCGGTTTGCTGGACGCCGCCTCCTCCGCCGTTCCGGGGCGTTTTTTCCAAAAAGGCAGGCTGGCGAGCAGGATTGCCGTTAAGATAAGCTGGATAAGCCCGACATAGCGGTAGCCGGCGTTCCAGCCCTGGCTGCCGGCAAGGGCGTACCCCATGATATAGGGGCCGGCTGCCGCGCCAATCCCCCACATACAGTGCAGCCAGCTCATGTGGCTGCTGGCGTAGTGCAGCGCGACGTAGTTGTTAAGCGCCGCGTCTACGCTCCCCGCCCCCAAGCCGTAGGGGACGGCCCAGAGAATCAGCAGCAGGAAGCTATGGGAAAAGGAAAAGCCGAACAGGGCGGCGGCCGTCATCGCAACGCTGACCAGCGTCACCTTCCCTGTCCCCAGCAGCCGGGTCAGCCGGTCGCTTAATAGGCTGGAGATAATCGTGCCTGCGGCAATGGTCATCGACACCGCCCCCGCATAGGAGACCGGCACGCCAAGCGCCGGATAGATCGACGGCCAGGCCGCCCCCAGCAGCCCGTCCGGCAGCCCTAAACTGATAAATGCCAGGTAAACAACGGCCAGAAGCAAATGGAACATCGCAAAGCGCCTCCTCCTGCCTGTCAGGCCAGCGCTGGGCGCTCGATTTTCTGTTCAACGCCGGTTGTCCAGGCGCGTTCAACCGCGTTGAGGTAGTAAACGGGCAGGATCAGCTCTTCGTAAGACTGGTCCATCTGGCCAGTGCGCAGCATATGGGCAAAATTCTCGCATTCGTGGCGGTAGATTAGGCTGATATCGACTTCGCGGAACAGCGTGCGTTTCTCGCCGTAAAGGGTGGCGGAGTAGTTATAATTGCCGTTGTGGAAGCGGTTGGCAACGAGGTAGCGGTCATAACGGACGACGGCGGCGACGTTGTCGCCCTGCAAAAAAGCGCTGACCGACAGCGGGTCATAGCCGAAAATGGTCAGGCTCATTTCGGCCAGATGGGAAGCGTAGAAATAAAAGCCGCCGTATTCGTTGTGCATATTCAGCGGCGCGGCCGCCTCGCCGCCAAAGACTGCGCCGGCCTGGGCGGTTTCGCGGGCGTGCTTTAACAGCTGCACGTCCCAGGCGTACTTGACCGACGAGCCGCCCGCCAGCGGCACGCCCTTGTCCTTCGCCAGCTGCGCCAGCGCGCGGGCTTCCTCGGCGTCGTTGGCGAAGGGCTTGTCGATAAAGGCGGGCAGGCCGGCTTCAATAAAGGGCCGGGCGAAACCGGGATGGAACAGGCCGTTGCGGGAGGTGACCATCACGGCGTCCACCCTGCCGAGCATATCTTCCGGCTTGTCGGCGACAAAGTCTAAGCCGCATTCGCGGAAAACCTTTTCGCTTTCCTCGGGGTAGTGCCCGCCAATGCCAACTACCTTGATGTCAGGGTAGGATACGTCCGCTTCCAGGCCGTTAAAAATCCGGGCAAAGGCCATGGCGTGAGAGTTTTCTGAACCGATGATACCGATTTTATACATTTTCAGCCCTCCATCCGTGAAAGCGGGTTCATTTGGTGGCACTTTTCGATGATGGCGATCTGCTGGCGCACCTGCTGCGGGGTGACCAGCAGCGGCTTGCCTTCGGTCAGGTGGTCATAAATGGTGGTATACATCCGGTAGACAGCGGTTGTGAAGGGGGTATCGTCGCCGTCCGCCTCCCAGGATTCCTCGTACCAGGCGAGGTTTTCCGAGCAATAGGCCGGCGAGCCGTCCTCCTTCATCAGCGGCGTTTTGATCAAATGCTGCTCGGGGGCTTCCCCGGGCTTGAAATAGCGCCATTTCATCGCGGTCAGATTCCCCTGCAGCCCACCCTGGCTCCCTTGGACGTTATAGGTGAAATTGGGGTAGGCGTTGCAGCTGGAGACCTCCAGGTCGACAAGCGGCCGGCCGGGGGCGGTGAGGATCAGTTTGACGTAGTCTTCGGCGTCGCCAAAAGTGTTGACCCGGTCCATTTTGCAGAAAATCTCCGGCATCCCCTCGCGGTAATCGAGCAGGTCGAGCGCCTGGTCGAGCGGGTGCGGGCCGGTGTTATAAAGGCTGCCTGCGCCGAATTCCTGGCAGCACTGCCAGTCCCAGCGCCGGGCATAACCGTCAAAATAGATTGAAATCTGGACAATCCGCCCGAGCTTGCCCGAAGCGATAACCTCCTTGACCTTCTGGTAATAGCTGGCAAAACGGGACTGCTGGAACACCGCCAGCATCCTGCCGCTTTGTCCGGCGGCGGCGATCATTTCGTCCGCCTCGGCAGCCGTGCGGGCCATTGGCTTTTCGGTCATGACGTTGAAGCCATGGCGCAGCAGATCAATGGTCACCGGCGGGTGGAAATGGCTGGGCAGCGCGTTGACCGCCAGGTCGATATCCTCCCGGCCGAACAGCTCCCGGTAATCGGCGTAGACTGGGCAGCCGAACAGCTTCGCTGCCTTCTCGCGGCGGTCGGGCAGGGCGTCCACCACCGCCGCGACCTTAAAGCGTCCGTCGTGGGGCAGCGCCGCGCCGTGGATGTCAAGGCCGCTCCTCCCCTGCCCTAAAATTGCCACATTCAACACTTTCATTTTTATGCTCCTCTCAAAAGTTTGCCAAAGGTTGGGATTCCCAAGGGATTTTATCCCTTGGGCGGGGCCTGGGGCAGCGCCCCGGGGACCTCCCGTTCAAGCAGGCGGTAAAAATGGGCGAGGCAGTCGGCGCTGGCCGCGTAGCCGCCCTCGGAAAAGCCCGAACCGGACGGCAGGCGCATACTCTCCTCGCTGATCGTACGGGCCAGGCGGTAGTGGGTCTCCAGCGACACCCAGCCGCTATAGCCGTCGGCGAGCAGGCGCGCAAACTGCCCCGCCATGTCGACCTCCCCCGTCCCCACGGCCACCGCCTGCGCCGCGCCGTCCACCCGGCGGGCGTCCTTTAGGTGCATATGCCGCAGATAGGGCTTGACTGCCTCGTAGCCGTCGGGGTAAGGGCATTCGCCAGCGTCGTCAAAGATGATATTGCCGGGGTCCCAAAGGGCCGCCACCCGCGGCGAGCCGATCAGCCCCAGCAGCTGCGCGAGGGCACGGCCGTTGGGGGTATTGACCGCTGGGTCAGGCTCCAGCACCAGCGTCAAACCGGCGCTTTCCAGCAACGGGACAACCGGCGCAAAACGTTCGGCCACCGCCGCAAGCGGCAGGTTCCCCTTTTTCCAGAAAGAGAACCCGCGGATAAGCGGCGCGCCGAGGGCGAGGGCGGCGTCGATGCAGCGTTTCAGCCCCTCAAGGTGGGCCGCGGCGGCAGCTTCATCGCCGATATCGCACTTGAAAAAGGGCGAGCCGATACAGGGGACGGCAAGGCCCGCCTCGGCGGTTTTCCGCCGGATCTTTTCGACGTCGGCGGGGGAAAAGTCAAACGGCCCCTTGTCCCAAAGGGAACGCACCTCAATGCCGGCAAGGCGGAAGCGCTGGGCAAATTCAATCACGGTATCGAGGTCCTGTGACACTTCGTCGCTGATAACGGCAAGCTGGAACATGGTCAGACCCCCTTCAGCAGCGCGGCGCTGCCGCTGTCCAGCCAGAGCGACGCGCCTTCGCAGCGCCGCAGCACCGATGCCGGGCAGCTGGGGGCGACCGGCCCTTCCAGCGCGCTGCGCACCGCCTCGGCTTTGGCCGGGCCAGGGACGACACAGATGATGTGCGGCGCGCGCGTCAGCATAGGGACTGTCAGCGTCAGCGCCTGGGCCGGCACGTCGGAAAGGGCGGCGAAACAGCCGTCGTGGACCTGCTGCATCCGACATTTCCCGTCCAGCTCCACGGCCTTGACGGCCAGCGGGTCGTCAAAATCTGCGACATGGGGGTCATTGAAGGCGATATGGCCGTTTTCGCCGATGCCCATGCAGACCAAGTCGCAGGGATGGGCCGCCAGGAGCGCCGCATACCGGCGGGCCTCGGCCTCCGGCTCAGCCGTCGGATCGATGCAGTAAACGCGCTTAAAAGGGACGCGGTCAAAAAGGCGGGCGCGCAGGAAGTTGCCGAAGCCCTGCGGCGCGTCGGCGGCAAGCCCGATATATTCGTCCATATGGAAGGCGTTGATGCGGGAAAAGTCAAGCCGTCCGTTCCGCCCGGCGTCGGCAAGCCCTTCGAGGAACTCGTTCTGCGAGGGCGCGGCGGCAAAGATGAGGTTCAGCTCCTCTTTCTGCCCCAACAGCTGGTTCAGCAGCGCCACGCAGGCTTCCGACGCCGCCTTGCCCATCTCTGCACGGGTCGGATAGATATGGACGGATAGCTTATCATAAACAGCAGGCATAAAAACGCTCCTTTTTATTGTTTGATAGGAATATCCATGGATGGGCTTACTTTGGCAGCCGCGATATAAACGTCCTGCTGACGGCGATACCGTCGTCAAACAGCACCATATCGGCGTCCATGCCCGGCGCTAGGACCCCTTTCTTTTTGAATCCCATCAGCCTCGCCGGCGTCATCGTCATCATCTTCACGGCGTCCGTCAGCGGCGCGCCCGCCAAATCGCGCATATTCCGCACCAGCCGGTCGGCCGTCGCCACGCTCCCCGCAAAGGCGCTGCGGTCAGGCAGCTTCGCCACCCCTTCCTCGATGATGCAGGGCTGGCCGTTTTTGAGGCTCCCGAGGGTGCTCTCGCCGTCCGGCATCCCTGCCCCGCGCAGCGAATCGGTCACCAAACAAAGGCGGTTGGTCCCCAGCGCCCGATAGCAGTGCCGCAGCATACGCCCCGGCAGGTGGCAGCCGTCGGCGATCACCTCGGCGGTCATCTCGTCGAATAGGAAAGCGCTTTCGATCAGGCCGGGGTAACGGTAGGATTTTATCCGGACCATCCCGCTCATCGCGCTGTAAAGGTGGGTCAGATGGGTGCAGCCGTTCTCAATCGCTTCGCAGGCGATATCGTCGGTGGCGTCGCTGTGGCCAATGGCGCAGAAAATGCCTTCCTCCCGCAGCCGGCGGAAGAAAGCCATCGCGCCGGGCAGTTCCGCCGCAGCGCTCCAGCGCAAAATCAGCCCCTTCCCTGCCGCCAGGATTTTTTCGTAGCGCGCCGGCTCCGGCGGGCCGATGTAGCGTTTGTCCTGCGCGCCGGACTGGGCATGGGAGAAAAACGGCCCTTCCAGGTGCAGCCCCGGCATAGCCGCCCCTTCGCCATTATCCGGAAGGGCTTTCCGATAGGCGTCAAAGAAACCGAGCAGCTCCTCGTCGGAGCTGGAAAGGGAGGTCGGCAGCAGGCAGGTCGTGCCATGCGCCGCATGGAGCTTTGCCGCCCCAAGAAAAGCCTCGGGCACAGCATCCATAAAATCGTGGCCGCCCCCGCCATGGGTATGCAGGTCGATAAACCCCGGCGACAGGTAAAGCCCACCGGCGTCGATAACCGTCCCGCAGCATTCTGCGGCGTCATAAGGCCCGACATAGCAAAGTACGCCGTCCCGAACCGCCGCCATGCCGCCGTCGATAATGCGCATGGGCGTAATGACGCGGGCATTCGCAATAGTATAATTGTCCATAGTCAATCTCCTTTCGGCGTCAGATAGCAAAGCAGCAGCTCGGTTACCTGGCGCTGGCGCTGCACCAGCGCCTCGCCGGCGGCAAGATCCCGCCCCATTACCCGCGACATCGTATGGATATTGGAAAAAAAGTTGAAGGTACAGGCAAACAGCGTCATCAGCACCTGTTCCTCGTCAGCTTCGGCGCGGAACACGCCGGTTTTGCGCCCGGCGGCGACCAGCTGGCGGATAGCCTTTTTGACCGGGTCGCGGACGCCGCCCAAACCCATCGCGTCGAAATGCCGCGCGCCGTAAAGGTTCTCCCACATGACCATCCGCACATAGGTAGGATTTTTTTCCAGGAAGGAGAAATAGGCGGCCACAAGGTCGCCGATGGCCTGCTCCGCGTCGGGCGTCTCCGGCGCGGCCGTCAAAAACAGCTCGCAGTCCCCCAAGCGCTGATAGACGCTTTGCAGCACGACGCCGTAGAGGTTTTCTTTGCTTTCGTAGTATTCGTAGAGCATCCGTTTATTGGCCCCGGCAAGCGCCGCAATTTCATCCACCCGCGCGCCGTCAAGCCCTTTTTCGGCGAACACCGCTTCAGCGGCAGCGAGGATTTTCAGCCGGGTCTGCTCCGAACGGCTGGTTTTCTTTTCTGTCAAAAGCATCCCTTCTTTCGAGGAGTACGAGGGGTACGAGGAATACGGTCGCTTTTGAAAAAGCTCCGCAAAACTTTTAATCGCCAGGGTACACGTCAACACAGATTTATCCGCCTACTGCGTCGATAAGGTTTAACCCCTCAGTCGCTGCGGCGACAGCGTTTTCGCAGAAAACTACCCCTTCTCAGGGGAGCCAAAGGCTGCCCGAATGGAACCAGTGTGCGATGGAAAAGCCCCTGCCTCCCCTGAAAGGGGAGGTGCCCTCGCAAGGGCAGAGGGGTTCGAGAGCGGAGGCGGCTCCGCAGAGCCGGAGGGGTTCAAAGGTTTCCTCTTAACTACAGTATAAACGCCCAGCCCGCTTTTTTCAAGCGGCAGACTGGACAAAGATAACCCGATTTTTATAAGTAACTGGTTAGTTATATTTGAAGTGGTACTAAACCCCTCTCTTGCAGTGTGGAAAATCTGCAAAAGAGGGGCGTCAATCAGCCGATACGAATGACGGCATCCAGACACAGCTCAAGCGCGCCGCCAAACGAATCCCCTCCCCAGCCGCGCTCATCATAATACTCAGCGTCAGCCAGCGTATCGGCGGTAAACAGCAAGCAGCCCCAGACCGCGCCGCGGAAAGATGCACAGGCGGCAAGGCCAGCACATTCCATTTCGACCACCTCGCAGCCCTCTTCTTTCCGATAAGTCACCTTGTCTCTGGTTTCGCGGAAGAACCCATCTGTTGTCCAGGTGACGACCTCGCGGTAGGCCAGCCCATGCTCCTTCAAAGCCTTTTCTATCGCCTGCATGGCCGCCGGGTTGACCTCTTTTACGCCGTACCCGATCAGCCAGTCCATCATCTGGACGGCCGCCGCAGACCCCAAAGGCGCCTGGCAAAGGCAGATTTCCTCGCCTTTATAAGGAAGTATGTATATCGGAAAGGACTTGGTTATTGTCTGGAACTCCCCAGCCACCCTAGCGCCGTGTGCTTTGGCGTATTCGTCAATATGGCCCTCCAAGAAGGCAAACACCGCTTTTTTGGGCAGCTCTATCGGCAGGTTCTCATGTGCTGGCATCAGGACAGCCGATGGGTCAGTATCAAATTCCAAGATCGGTATATCATGCTTCATAATCATAGTAGGTTTTCCTCTTATATATAAATATACTCCCAATTTAAGATGGCGGTTGTTGATGTATATTTATTCACAACCTTTCTTAAATCTTTGCCCCTTTTTAAGATGGTGGTTGCTGATGCTAGATTAATTAATTCTAATGTATATCTATACATCTGAACAGCTATTATATTTTGCACACAACAATAAAGAGGGTACAACTTTTGTGTTTTGTACTCTCTTTATTGTTTCCTTAATATAACATCTGTGCTCAATTCTTCATTTACAACGGAACAAATCATTACACAAGTGTATCCTGCACTAACAGAATCAAGAATTTTTCCATATAAATGGAAACTGTAAATGTCTATTTGAGTTCTATTAGGAGTAAACAATTTATCGCCAATACTCAAATCAGATAGTGCCCGTC